>NZ_JBFTRX010000006.1:0-335217 GCF_056399725.1 Achromobacter sp. 01N37 | reverse complement strand
TCAAACGGCGCAATGCGAAAGATCTCGGCCGGTATGAAGAACCTGGAAGCCCCGGCTGCGCAATTGCTGAAAGGCCTGGAACTAAGCGCGGCGCACGCGCAGGAGTTCGCCAAGAATGGGCTGACGAGTCTGAAGCGATTGTCGGTCGGGTCGGGTTATGGCGCGCTATCGCTGGTCAGCTTGTATTTCCTGCATGACAGCGTGCGAACCAGCCTGGAGGCGGCGCGGGAGACGGTTGGGGCAAGGCACCCCGAAGCGATGGCCGCGTTGTATGGGGCGGGGGTGGGGTTGCTGGGTGCAGGAGTGGAGGCGGGTGGATTGACGCTGAGGATTGGCGCGGAGAGCGTACAGCCGTTCATGCGACGGGTGGCGGCGGTAGAAGGTGGGGCCGTGGCCAGGGCGATTGGGATGGGGAAGACGCTGATCAAGGCAGGGGGAGTGATAGCGGCGTTGGGAGGGGTGGCGGATGGGGTGGGGAGTTTTGCGGCGGCGAATCGAGCTAAAGGCGTGGGTGATGAACGTGCTGACGAGAAGCACAGTATTAGCGGTTCAATCTCCATTGTTGGAGCGATATTCAGTGTTCACGGTGCGATGACTGGGGGCGCATTGTTGGGGACGCTGGGGATTGGAATAGTGTTGGGACTAATCGCTTTTGCCATAGGGAAGATAGCCAGAGATCTGGAATCAGACAGCCTGGAACTGTGGGCGCGGCGTTCTTACTTCGGGCGGGGTGCCGGAGATGTCCGTTGGGGGAGCCCCGATCAAATGGACGCGGCGATGTCAGCGTTGAACGCCGCAGTGCTCGGCATGGACGCAAACGTCGGGTTTCGTACCGCTAAACGCGTCATGGATGCCGACCAACTATTAACGGCGGACATTTTGGACATTAAGGCAACAGGTGGCGTTGAGTCGGGCACTGAGCTAGGGTATCGAATTGTGCTTCCTGGTTTCGATCCCACGTTGTCGCGCTTTGAATTCAAGCTGCTTGTACAGCGATTTGGCGTCGAAAGAAGTGGACGGCGTACTCCATTATTGACTGACGACGTGCTTGCGGCGATGAATCACAACAGTCATGACAGGGCTCCCCCGTTGGGTGATTTCAGACATCTGACTGCGAACGGTCAGCGTTTACCAACCCAGGAGCTTCCCGTCCTGAGCTGCCGATATTGGCTCGGCCCCTTACACAGCATTAAAAGCGCGACCATCGAAATCACCTTCTGGCCAGATAGGGAAGACCTTTCCGGATATGCCCGCATCAGCATGACCGAGGAAGCCTAATGGCCCAAGCCAAACTCATGCCGCGTTGTCCTGGGTGGCAACGAGATTTGCCTGGGCCAGACGATCCTCCCGAGGCTCTGCCTAGCCTTCGGGAAGATGCGCCGAATCACATAGATGGTATTTACATGGAGCTGTCTCGACGCTCATCCAGCATACGTGGGGTTCTACTGTTCGGCATTGTCTTTACCGTTTATTGGGCGGTGATCGGCGGGCCTAGGATTATTGTTTCCGTTCTGAATCGGGACGTTGTCGCATTCAATTTTGATGACTTGACCACGGTCTTGCTTTCCCTATTTACCATTGCCCTTTGCGCATGGACCACCGTGCTCCTGTACCGGCTTGAGATTACCCAGCCCCGCGACCTCCCCATCCGCTTCAACCGCGCCCGCCGCCGCATCTACGTCTACGGCTTCCACATGGTCTGGTGGAACCCCTTCACCCGCTGGTACGTCACCACCGCCAGCTACCCCTGGGACGATGTCCGCGCGGAAGTCTGGGAACAATGGGGCGCCACCTCTGGCGGCGGTTTGATGATCAAGTGGGGCGTATCGATCGCCATCGTCAAACCCAACACCAATGACGTCATCGAACGCTTTCACCTCAGCACCTACAACCACGACCTGGACAATCTTTGGGCCTACGTCTGCACCTACATGCAGCAAGGCCCGCAAGCCTTGCCGCCTTGCGACATCGAACCACGGGACGCGAACGACGTACCCGCGTACAACCTAGCGTTGCGCTGGGCGCCTCGGGTGGAGTGGCCAGAAGAGATGGATTTGGAGTCGCGATCTAGCGGAGATTCACGAGCGTTGGAGGGCCGGAGTGGAGGGTGGTGGTGAGGGCAATCACTATTGCACCTGACGAGGCGGCCCTAACAGCTACGCCCGCATCAGCATGACCGAGGAAGCGTAATGGCCAGATCAAAACTCAATCCGCCCTGCGCAGGATGGCAACGCGATCTACCGGGACCTAATGATCCGACCGAAGTTGCGGCAACGCTGCGGGAGGACGCGCCCAACCATGTTGACGAAATATATATGGAACTATCGAGGCGTTCGTCCAACATTCGCGGTTTGCTGCTGCTCTTTGTTCCACTATGCGCGTGTTTCCTCGGATGGAGCTTTTTGATCATCTTCAGAAGAGGGGCTGAGGTTGAACTGAGCATTGAATTCGTAGTGACTGAGCTGCTGTTAATTATGTTGCTCGCAATTCCCGCCTACATTGCTTATCGCTTCGACGTCTCCCCACCCCGCGACCTCCCCATCCGCTTCAACCGCGCCCGCCGCCGTATCTACGTCTACGGCTTCCACATGGTCTGGTGGAATCCCTTCACCCGCTGGTACGTCACCACCGCCAGCTACCCCTGGGACGATGTCCGCTCGGAAGTCTGGGAGCAATGGGGCGCCACCTCTGGCGGTGGTTTGATGATCAAGTGGGGCGTATCCATCGCCATCGTCAAACCCAACACCAATGACGTCATCGAACGCTTCCACCTCAGCACCTACAACCACGACCTGGACAATCTTTGGGCCTACGTCTGCACTTACATGCAGCAAGGCCCGCAAGCCTTGCCGCCTTGCGACATCGAACCACGGGACGCGAACGACGTACCCGCGTACAACCTGGCGCTGCGCTGGGCGCCTCGGGTGGAGTGGCCGGAAGAGATGGATTTGGAGTCGCGATCTAGTGGAGATTCGCGTGGGTTTGCGGGCAAGGGTCAATGATGTTGATACATGCAATCCATATGTCGCCAGGCAAGAGCCACCTTACCGGCTACGCCCGCCTCAGCATGACCGAGGAAGCGTAATGGCTCAACCTAAACTCAGCCCGGCCTGCACGGGATGGAAACGCGATTTGCCCGGCCCCAATGAGCGTCCTGGTGCACCTCCAAACTTGCGTGAGAATGCGCCCAATTATCTTGATGACGTCTACATGGAACTGTCTCGACGGTCGTCCCGCATTCGTGGGGTGTTGTTGCTGTTTCTCCCCTTTATGCTCTACGCGACCATCATCGGAGTACCTGACATCATTTGGAGTTTGCTTGTGGACCATCCCGGAGCGTTCACCGCGAGCGATTGGTCGACGCTATGGATTGCTTTGTTCGTCTTGGCGATTGGCGTCTGGATGACCGCATTTATTTATCTGGCCGAGGTATCCCCCCCACGCGACCTCCCCATCCGCTTCAACCGCGCCCGCCGCCGTATCTACGTCTACGGCTTCCACATGGTCTGGTGGAACCCCTTCACCCGCTGGTACGTCACCACCGCCAGCTACCCCTGGGACGACGTCCGCGCAGAAGTCTGGGAACAATGGGGCGCCACCTCTGGCGGTGGCTTGATGATCAAGTGGGGCGTATCGATTGCCATCGTGAAACCCAACACCAATGACGTCATCGAACGCTTCTACCTCAGCACCTACAACCACGACCTCGACAACGTCTGGGCCTACGTCTGCACTTACATGCAGCAAGGCCCGCAAGCCTTGCCGCCGTGCGACATCGAACCGCGCGATGCGAACGATGTGCCCGCGTACAACCTGGCGTTGCGCTGGGCGCCTCGGGTCATATGGCCCGAGGCAATGGACTTTGAATCCCGCAGCGCGCCCTGACTTCAACCCAGGGTTACACCCGTCACGTTGAAGCGATATCATGTCGCCCATCAGCAATCACCACGGGAAAGGCGATGAGCCAGGGGTTCGATGGGGTCAGGCCCGCGTCGGAATCGTCGATCGAGATCGGCTTCTTTTTTGAAGGCCGGCACTGCGTCGAGCGTATCCGCGTCAAGCCCACGGCCGCCAACCTCAAGCGCGCTGCGGATCGGCGCGCAGCCATTCTGGAAGCCATTGCCCGCGGCGATTTCGACTACGACGCCGAGTTTCCAAAACGCGGCGCTTTGCCCAAGCCATCACAGGGTTCTGCATGACAAGCAACAAGCAATTGGAAGTCAATGTTCTGACACCCGACGCCTTTACCGCGTACGGCTGGATGCTGGGCAAGCCGATGCCGGACGGCAACGGCGTACCGTTGTTCTCGAACCCTGCCACCGATTTTTGGCAAGAGCATGTGTTCAACACGGGCGCGGGCGGTGATGCCGAACTGTTGTGGGTGAACTATCGCAGCCCGTCCACGGAAATCACGAACCTGGAAAAGCACTTGCTGACGCAGCAGGCCATCGTGCCGCTTACCGGCGAGATCATTCAAGTGGTGGCGCAGAGCGCTGCGGATGGCAGCCCCGATCTGGCGACGCTTGCCGCGTTTCGCGTGCCGCAAGGGCAGGGCATCTGCATGCGGCCGGGGTGCTGGCATGCGACGCGGGTCATCGATGGCGAGGTCACCTGCCTGATGCTGACGCGCCGCTCGACCACGGTGGATCTGATCCAGCATCTGACGACCGACGCGAGCGCCTCGGAAAGCGCCATCGTCGCCATTCCGTTGCATCACCTGGAAAACCTGGCGGAGCAAGCGCAGGAAGTCGACGCGTAAGCATGGGATGCGTTAGCGGCGGCCGACTCCGCCGCCAGACGCGCCAGCAATCATTCCCCCTCGCTGCACGCCACGCCCAGCCGTTTGAACAACGGCCACTTATTCCGATAGCCGTCTGTCCAGATCATGCGGGCGTAGCCATCGAACGGCGCGTCAACGGTGTGCACGGTGATCTGCGCGGCGGCGGCATCGTCCTTCGGGCAAAAGGGCTGACCCGGGGTCGGGTACAGCCCGCCTTCCCACACCGCGCTGCCGCAATGCTCGCAGAAGTTGGTCCATTGTTCTTGTTGCGTGGCATCCTGACGCAATGCTGGCGCCAGACTTTGCAAGGTCAATGCGACATCCGCCGACAGCATGTAGACCTGGGAAAGCAAGGCCGGGCCGGGTATCGTCTGCCATGCCTCAGGGCGGAACAGCCAGTCGTGAAAATCCCCCGGCGCCAGGCCAAGGCTGTCTTCGTTTTCGTCCAGCTCGCTGTCGGCTTCGGTGCTTTCGTGGCCGGGCGGCACGGCCAGCGCGAACACCGGCATGGCCTGCCCACATTGCTTACACACGTGCGGCGCCTGCAATACGTAGTAGGAAGACGCCCGCACATTGGTGTCCGGGACGGTGGGGCGGGCGGAGTCGTCGTCTTGCATGATGTACCTGAGGGATTGCAAAGCGGGATTGCAATGCGGGGTCGCAACGTGCGGTTGTACCGCGCGCGGACGCCCTGCCGGACGTTTCAGTGCGCTGATGCGGCGCGCGCGCCACACCCTTTCTTCTTCATTGCCGGGAAATATGCCAGAATCGTCCCCGGAAATTCTGCCTTGCCTGCGACGCTGCCGCCACCTGGGCGTTGCCAACATCTTGACCGTGTTGGAGCAAACCATGCGCGACCGCCAGAGTATCACTGGATTTTCCTGCCTTGCACGACGCGCGCCTGCGCGTTGGCTCACCGCCACCGTGGTTGCCGCCGGCCTGACGGCAGGGCTGGCCGGGTGCAGCTTCACGTCGCCCGACGAGGCCACGGGGTCGCAGTCGGTCGGTATCCATGGCGTCACGGCGCAACAAGCGCGCAGCATCGCCAGCGAGGCCTATCTGTATGGCACGCCCATGGTCGCCAGCTACCAGACCATGTATGCGTTCAGCATCGACAAGAGCAACCCGCAGTACAAGGGGCCGTTCAACACGGTCAACAACATTGCGCGCGTGTTCACGCCGGAAGACACAGCCTTTGTCACGCCGAATTCCGACACGCCGTATTCATTCGCCGTGCTGGATCTGCGGGCGGAACCCGTCGTCATCAGCGTGCCGCCGATGGAAAAGCGGCGCTACTTTGTTCTGCAATTGATGGATCTGTATACGTACAATTTTGCGTATATCGGCAGCCGCAGCACGGGTAACGGCGGTGGCAATTTCCTGATCGCGGGTCCGCGCTGGAACGGTAAGGTACCGGCAGGCATTACCAAGGTGATCAAGTCGGAGACGGAACTCGTCAACATGGTGGGCCGCACGCAGCTGTTCAACGCGGCCGATCTTGAAAACGTCAAACGCATCCAGTCGCGCTACAAGATTCAGCCGCTGTCGGCCTTTGCCAAGCGGACCGCGCCGCCCGCGCCTGCGGCCGTTGAGTGGATACCTCCGGTGCCGCCCGGTGAGATGCGCACGTCGCTGGAGTTCTATAACCAGCTGGCCTTTCTGATGCAATTTGCGCCCACGCATCCTACCGAGAAGTGGCTGCGCGAACGCTTTGCCAGCATCGGCATCCGGCCGGGCGAGCCTTACAAGGCAGAAAGCCTGGACCCCCGGCTGCGCCGCGCGCTGCGGGAAGGCATGCATACGGCGCAAAACGATATCGACAAGAACCGCACGGCGCTCGGCGGCAAAACCGACACGCTGTTTGGCGACCGCAGCACGTTGAAAAACAACTACCTGGCGCGCGCGACCGGTACGCAGGTGGGCATCGGCGCCAACTCGCGCGAAGAGGCGCTATACCCCGTGCTGGAGAAAGACAGCCGCGGTCAGGAGCTGGATGGCAAATACGCGTACACATTGCGTTTTGCGCCACGCAGCCTGCCGCCCGTCAACGCGTTCTGGTCCATGACGATGTATCGCTTGCCCGAACAGTTGCTGGCGCCGAACGCCATCAATCGATATCTGATCAATTCGCCCATGCTGCCGTCGCTGAAGAAAGACCCGGACGGCGGCTTGACGCTATACATCCAGGCGCAATCGCCGGGCAAGGGCAAGGAATCCAATTGGCTGCCCGCGCCCGATGGCCCATTCATGGTGACGATGCGATATTACTGGCCGAAGCCGGATTTGCTGAGCGGAAAGTGGGTATCGCCAGAAATTGAACGCGTGGCGAAGTAGGGGTATGAAGCGCAATTTCAATATCCACGACCTGCGCATCTTCTATACGGTCGTCATGACCGGTTCGACGCGTCAGGCTGCCCAGGTGATGAGCCTGACGCAGCCCGCGATCAGCCACGCCGTGTCGCGGCTGGAAAGCGCCACGGGTGTGCAGTTGTTTGACCGCTCGCACAAGACCCTGCGGCCCACGGAAGCCGGGCAGTATCTCTACACCGAAGCGAAGTTCGTGCTGGACGAGCTGGTGCGCATCGACGAAGCGCTGCACAGCATCGAGCAGTTTGGCGGGCGCGGTTTGCGTATTGCGTCCTCGCCTGCGCTGGCCCTGGTGTATGCGCCCGAGGCCGTGAAGCGCTATGTGGATGAACATGGCAAGCGGCCCTTCTCGGTGGACGTGGAATCATCGGTGCAGGTGATCAGCGCCGTCGAAACCATGCGGGCTGACTTTGGCCTGGGCGCGGTCGGGCGCGACAGCCCGCGTCTGAACTTCACGCCTTTTCTGCGCACCGACGTCATGGCTATCGTGCACCGCGAGCATCCCCTGGCGCAGCGCGGGGCGATTGCGGTAGCGGATATTTCACCGGAGTCGTTCGTGAAGCCGCTGTGGTCCGATTACGTGGTCGCGCAGGGCGACATTGGTGATACCGCAGCGTTGGATTCCAGCATGCAAGCGCACATGACCTTGGTGCCGGGAACGGTGCGCGCCGTGAAAGGCATCAGCCTGGTCAATGCGTTGTCGGCGTCGGATATTGCGTCCGTCTATCCCGACATCGTCGCGCTGCCGCTTACCTCGCGGCAGTGGTTCGAGTTCGTGTTGATCACCCGCAGAGAGGCGCAAAACCAGGAACTGGCTGAGCGGTTGTTGGGCGCGCTGCACGCCACGGCGCAAGCGCGCCGGGCGGGCGTTTTTGCGGACACGATCCAGCTGATCGGGTAGCACGCCGCGCGTCAGTCCGCCGGCGGCTGCCACGGCAGCGATTGCAGATCGCCGTCGATGCTGATGGCTTGCCCGCTGATCATCGCGCCAAACGGGCTGGCCAGGAACAAGGCCATGTTCGCGATATCGGCGGCGTTGACGAATTGCCGAAGGCTGACGCCCGCCAATTCCAGCTTGGTTTCTTCTTCCACCGTCAGCCCCATGGTGCGCGCCCGGGCGGCGATGACGCGGTCGATGCGCGGGCCGGCCACCAAGCCCGGCAGCAGGGCGTTAACGCGGATGCCGTAGGTGCCCAGCTCCACGGCCAACGACCGCGTCAGCCCCACCACGCCCCATTTGGACGCGGCATAGGGCGTGCGCATGGGCAACCCCATACGGCCCGCCACCGAACTGATGTTGATGATGGAGCCGCCACCGGCTTCGCGCAGCGCGGGCACGGCGTGGCGCACGGTGTGAAACTGCGACGCCAGGTTGATGTCCAGCGTGGCGCTCAGGTCGGCCGGTTCAATGTCGGTGACGCTGGCGGTGGGGCCGGCAATGCCGGCGTTGTTCACCAGCACGTCCAGCCCGCCCAGGTGCGCCAGCGCGGTCTGCATGTAGCGGTCGATGTCGTCGCGGCGGCTGACGTCGGCGCGGCTCCAGGCGTGGCGGCAGTGGGCCAAGGCGCCGTCGTCCACATCACACAGATGCACGCGCGCGCCGCGGTCGGCAAAGGCATCGGCCAGCGCCGCGCCGATGCCCGATGCGCCGGCGGTGATGATGACGCGGCGGCCGCTCAGGTCCACCGGCAGGGCGGTCAAGTCTTGCGAGGTCATGGGTGTTCCTAGAGGTGTGTCGGGCGCAGCAGGGGCAGCGTGCGAAGCGGGTGCAGAGGGCGCGGAGGGCGCGGCGGGCGCATCCGGCTCAGGGCGTCATCAAGCGGCACTTGGATTCCTGCGGCGACGTGTAGATGTCGCCACCCGGAATCTTCGCGATCAGCTTGTAGTAGTCCCACGGCCCCTTGGATTCCGCGGGCTTCTTCACCTGCATCAGATACATGTCGTGCACCAGCAGGCCATCTGCGCGTACCGTTGCGTTCTGAACGAAGAAGTCATTCACGGGGTTGCTCTTTACCCACTTCATGATCGTGTCGCCATCGGTCGTGCCGGTGGCTTTCACCGCATTCAGATAGGTAGTGGTGACCGAATAATCGCCCGCTTGCAGCATCGACGGCTTCTTCTTCATGCGCTCTTCAAAGCGCGCCGCCCACTTGCGCGACGCGTCGTCCTGGTCCCAGTACCAGGCCGTGGTCAGGTACATGTCTTGCGCGGCGGCCAGGCCCAGCGCGTGGATGTCGGTGATCAGCACCAGCAGGCCGGCGATCTTCATCTTGGGCGTCAGCCCGAATTCTGCGGCGGCCTTCACGGCGTTGCTGGTGTCGTTGGCGGAGTTCGCCAAACCCAATACGGTTGCGCCCGACGCCTGCGCCTGCAAGATGTATGACGAGAAGTCTGCCGTGTTCAGCGGGTGCCGCACGCGGCCCTTCACCTGGCCGCCATTGGCTTGCACCACGGCGGACGCGTCGCGCTCCAGCGCGTGGCCGAAGGCGTGGTCCACCGTCAGGAAGTACCAGTCCTTATTGCCTTCCTTGAGCATGGCGCGGGCCGTGCCGCGCGACAGCGATACGGTGTCGTACACGTAGTGCACGGTGTAGGGCGTGCACTGCGCGTTCGTCAATTCCGACGCACCCGCGCTGACCACGAAGAACGGCGTCTTCTTTTCTTCGGCCACCTTCGCCATGGCCAGTGCGGCGGCCGAGTTCGCGCCCGCGATCAGCATGTCGACGCCTTTCTGGTCCAGCCATTCGCGCGCTCGCGACGACGCGATGTCGGCGCGGTTCTGGTGGTCGGCCACCAGCACTTCAATCTTTTTGCCGTCGATGGCGCCGCCCATGTCCGCCACCGCCATCTTGATGGCTTCGGCGCCACCGGGGCCATCGGCGTCTGCCGACAAGCCCGACATATCGGTGATGAAGCCGATGCGGATCACGCTGTCGTCGGCGTGGGCGGCCGCGCCCAGGCTCAGCAATGCGGCGGCCACGGCCGCGTTCAAGGTGTTCTTCATGATGTTGTCTCCCCGCTAGGGTATGAATCGTTGTCGGTGCGCGGTCAAAACGCCACGTTGTTCCGGCCTTTCAGTTGCAAGATCTCGCGCGCGTCGTCGGGCGTGGCGATGCGCAGCGACAGGTCT
The DNA here is from genome assembly GCF_056399725.1 of Achromobacter sp. 01N37. Taxonomy (NCBI): domain Bacteria; kingdom Pseudomonadati; phylum Pseudomonadota; class Betaproteobacteria; order Burkholderiales; family Alcaligenaceae; genus Achromobacter; species Achromobacter sp. 01N37. The sequence goes on along the minus strand of NZ_JBFTRX010000006.1, from coordinate 324,940 downwards.
TCAAGAATGCGGCGGATGCGCCGTACCTGGTCCGCGTTCGAGCGCGCCAATTCGCCCGGCCCGTCCCACAGCGAATCCTCCAGCCCCACGCGCACGTTGCCGCCCATCGTGGCCGACATCGTGGCAAGCGGCGTTTGCTTGCGGCCGGCGGCCAGCACTGACCACACGTAGTCGTCACCAAACAGCCGGTCGGCCGTGCGGCGCATCGTCATCACATCTTCGGGGTGGGTGCCGATGCCGCCGCGAATTCCGAATACCGACTGGATCAGGAACGGCGGCTTCAGCAAGCCCTTGTCCACAAAGTGCGCGGCCGTATACAGATGGCCAACGTCGTAGCATTCGATCTCAAAACGCGTGCCGTTGTCGTTGCAGGACGCAAGGATGTGCTCGATGTCCTTGAACGTGTTCCGAAAGATCAAGTCGTTGCTGGACTCCAGATACGGGCGTTCCCAGTCGTGCTTGAATTCCTGGAAGCGTTCCAGCAATTCGTACATGCCGAAGTTCATCGACCCCATATTCAATGAGGCCACTTCGGGCTTGAATTGGGTGGCGGGCAGCATGCGTTCGCTGACCGGCAGCACGGGCGAACCGCCCGTCGTGATGTTGATGACGACATCGCTGGCAGCCTTGATGCGCGGCAAGAATTGCGCATACAGCGCGGGGTCTTGCGTGGGCTTGCCGGTTTGCGGGTCGCGCGCGTGCAGATGCACGATGGCTGCGCCGGCCTCGGCGGCGTCCAGCGCCGACTGCGCGATGTCGTCCGGCGTCACCGGCAGATACGGGGACATCGACGGCGTATGAACCGACCCCGTAATGGCGCAGGTGATGATCACATTGCTCTTGGTTTTTTTCATGGGCCTTGGACGTGTGATGTTATTTTTTGGCCCCGGCTGTCTCCTCCGGGTGCGGCCCATTCTGTCGTACGGTCTTGCCCTTGTCACCTGAACAGAAATTATCAACTGATAGGGTTTCCGGTGCTGCGGCGCAACGACGGCCGCAGCAGCGATGCCACGCCGGCCGTCAGCCCGGCATCGTCTCGACGCCACCCCGGCCGTCGGCTCGGCATCGCCCCAACATCGTTTCGATGCCACCCCAACGCCACCTCGACATCCACGCTGCCAGTCCGCCCTGAAATACAATTCCCGGCTATGTCCGCCCCATCGATCGTCTCCACGGCTTCTTCCGAATCGTCCTCTTCCGGCTCCGGCTCCGGCTCTGGCTATGTGCTGGCCGTGGACCTAGGCGGCACGCGCTTTCGGGCCGCGCTGGTCGACGAGGCAGGCGGCATCGCGCATTCCTGCTTCATCGACAGCCCAGCGGGTGCGGGCGGCCCGCCCGGCTGGGACGAGATCGACGCCGACGCGTGGTGGCGCGGCCTGCAAACCCTATCCAACACCTTGGCCGAGCAAGCGGGCGCGGCGTTCGATGCCGTTGCCGCCATCGCCATCTGCGGCGTCACGCGCACGCAGGTGTTCGTTGATGCGCAGGGCGCCGCCATCCGCCCGGCCATCACATGGCGCGACACGCGTACGGCGGCGGACGTGGGCGAATGGCTGGCGGCCATCCCTGCTGATCACCCCGAACGTAAACAGATCAACGCGTTCCACCCCTGGGCGCGCCTGGCGTGGTTACTGCGCACCGAGCCGCAACACGCCGCCCGCGTGCGCGTCGTGCTGGAACCCAAGGACTATCTGAATTTCCGCCTGACGGGCCGTGCCGCCAGCGACACCGTGTCGATGGCGCGGCTGGCAGCGGCCGCGCAGCCGCACGCGGGCGGGCCTGACCTGTTGACCGCGCTAGGCGCCGACCCTGCCTGGGTGCCGCCGCTGCTGGACCCGTTGGCGGTCGTCGCCGCCGTCCAGCCCGGCTTGCCCGGGGCATTGGCGCGGCTGGCCGGTCGCAGCGTCGTCGCGTGTTCCAACGACACCTGGGCGGCCGTGGCCGGCTTGGGCGCGCTGCGCGCGGGCTATGCCTACAACATCTCGGGTACCACCGAAGTGTTTGGCGCGGTGGGCGCCGAGCCGGTGCAGGCGCAAGGGCTGATGACGGTTGACTGGGGCAACGGCAATCACCAGATTGGCGGACCGGGCCAGAACGGCGCGGACACCATCGCATGGCTGCTTCCCTTGCTGGGGCGCTTGGGTGAAGACGGCATGGCGGGCGTCGGCCACGCCATGAACGCGCTGCTGAACGCGCCGCGAGATCCGCAGCCCGCGCTGTTCCTGCCTTATCTGCAAGGCGAGCGCGTGCCGTACTGGGACCCGCATCTGCGTGGCGCTTTCGTTGGCCTGAATCGGCGCCATGGTCCGGGCGACTTGGCGTGGGCAGTGCTTGAGGGCGTGGCCTTCCTGAATCGCACCGTGCTGGAACGCGCCGAAGCCGCGCTGGGCAGCGCGGTAGGGGAAATCCGTTTCGGTGGCGGCGCGGCGTCCAACCCGCAGTGGTGCCAGGTCAAGGCCGACATCTGCGAACGCGCCGTCGTCGTGGGCCAGGCCGAACAGCCGGGCGTGGTGGGTGCGGCGGTTGCCGCCTGGACCGCGCTGGGCCGCTACGGCAGCTTTGCCGCCGCGCAGGATGCACTCGTGCGGCCCGCCCATCGCTACGAACCGCAGGCCGCGCGCAGGGACGCCTATCGCGCGTTGTACGCCCAGTTCCGCGCCGCTGAGGCGGCGTTGACCCCGGTGTCGCACGCCTTGGCCGGGTTGCGATTGCCGTAAAAACCCTAAGTCCACGCAGCGACAACGCGCCCCTGCCGGCCGCCGCCCGGGTATAAACTGCTACGCCATCAGGGCGCTAACGCCCGGCAGGTGGTGGATAACCCTTGCACGACAACGAAAATCAACGCAGCAAGGGTCAAGTCGATGCGCGGCATCCTGGAAAAGTACGGCACGGCAATCGCAGGATTGGTCCTGGTGGGCTTCTTCGCAATCGCCGCGCAAAATTTCGCGGCGCCGAACAATCTATTGAACATCGCCAAGGAAACCAGCTTCCTGGCCATCATCGCCATCGGCTTCACGCTGGCGCTGGTTACCGCTGAACTGGATTTATCCGTGGCCGACGTGGCGAGCCTTGCCGCCGTCGTCACCGGCGCGCTGGTGCATACCGGCCAGCCCGTGTTGATGGCGGTTGCAGCGGGCCTGGGCGTCGGGCTGCTCTGCGGCCTGGTCAACGGCATTGCCGTGACCCGACTGCGCGTCCCTTCACTGATTGCGACGCTAGGCATGGCGGCCATGGCGCGCGGCTTCGCCTTCATGTTGACCGACGGCGTGTCCTACGTGGGCCGCTGGCCCGCCACCTTCACCGATCTGGCGCGCGCCAAACCCTTCGGCATTCCCGCACTGGTGCTCTGGATGCTGGGCACCGTGCTGGCCGCCTACTTCCTGATCAAGTGGACGCGCACCGGCGCGCGCATGACGGCCACGGGCGAAGCGGGGGAATCCGCGCGGCTGGCCGGCATCAACATCCGCGCCATGAAAAGCATCGGCCTGGCGCTGTCCGGCGTGTGCGCCGGCCTGGCCGCGGTGCTGCTCACGTCCAGCCTGTCGTCCGCCGCGCCCAACATGGCGGGCGACTACTTCCTGTACGCCATCGCTGCTGTGCTGCTGGGCATGACCATGTTCAACCCGGGCCACGCCAACATCCCCGGCACGCTTGTTGCCGCGCTGATCTTGAAGGTGCTGGGCAACGGCCTCGTGCTGATGGGCGCGCCGTACTACGTGCAGGACATCGTGCTGGGCTTCATCATGATCGCGTCCGTCGCGGTGTCATCGGCCGTGCTGAAGAAAGCGGCTTTCAAATTCTGATCCGAAGGGGAAACCACCATGAAGACATTGCTTAAGCGCACGCTGCTTGTCAGCGCGTTTGCTGTCCAGGCCCTGGCCGCCAGCGCCGCTCACGCCTTTGACGTGGGCATCGTCGCGTTCCAGATGTCGTCCGAAACGCACGCCCGTGTCGCCAACGCCGCGGCCGAAGCCGCCCGCGCCAAAGGCTGGACCGTGACGCAACTGAACGCCGAAGGCTCACTGCCCAAACTGGCCGAACAGTTGGATACGCTCGTCAACAAGAAGGTCGACGCCATCGTCATCGCCATGGGCAAGCCCGTGGAAACCGATGCCCAGCTGCAAGCCGCCAAAGAGAAAGGCATCCCCGTTGTTGGTGTGATGTCCGGCGCCAGCCCGCACATGCTGTTCGACGTGGAAGTTAACGAATACGCCACCGGCGCGCAGTCGGTGCTGTATCTGCTGGGCAAGATGGGCTACCAGGGCAACATCCTGTCCGCGCGCTTTGATGGCAACTCCGGCACCCGCATTCGCGGCAAGATGCTCGACGCCGTCCTCACGGAAAACACCGCCGTCAAAGACCTGGCCAAGTTCAGCATGGCCCGCACTCAAAGCTGGCGCGACGACGTGCGCAACGGTATGCAGGCGCTGTTTCTGCGCCATCAAGGCCAGTTCAAAGGCGTGTGGGCATCGTTTGACGGGCAAGCCTATGTCATCGACGACCTGCTGCAATCCCAAGGCATGAAGAAGGGCGACATCACCTTGGTATCGGTGGACGGCGGCCCTGAAACCTATCGCCGCATCGCCGACCCCAACAGCCTGATCACCGCCACGATGATGATCCCGTTCGAGCAACTGGGCACCAGCGCCATCGACTCAATCGACCGCATCGTCGTGAAGAAGGAACCCAAAGAGAAGGTGGCGTCAGGCCCGTACCTGTTCATGGATTCCGTGCTGGTCGACGCCAGCAACGTCCAGAAATTCCTGCAACCCGCCGCCAAGTAACCCTGACAAAACCGTGACCACCATGACCGCCGCGTTGTCGCTTCGCCAGATTCGGAAGTCCTATGGGGCTGTTGAGGCCCTGAAGGGCGTGGACCTGGACGTGCCCGAAGGCAAGGTGATGGCCATCTGCGGCGACAACGGCGCGGGCAAATCCACGCTGATCCGCATCATCTCCGGCGCGCAAGCGCCCACGGGCGGCAACCTGAGCCTGAACGGCAAGCCGGTCGCGTTCCGCTCGCCGCACGACGCGCTGGTGCAGGGCATTGCAACGATCTACCAGGATTTAGCGCTGGCGCCGCGCCTGTCCATCTGGGAAAACGTCTTCATGGGCGCGGAACGCGTGCGCCGCGTGGGGCCGTTCCAAGTGCTGGACAAGCGCCGCATGGCCGAAGAAGCACGCGGCTATTTGCAGCGCCTGTCGGTACCCATCGAAGACATGGACCGCCCCGTCGAACGCATGTCAGGCGGCCAACGCCAAGCCGTCGCCATCGCCCGCGCCCTGCGCTGGGACGCGCGCGTCGTCATCATGGACGAACCCACCGCCGCCCTGGGCGTCAAGGAAACCGCGCTGGTGTTGAACCTGGTGCGCAAACTGCGCGAAGAAGGACGCACAGTGATCCTGATCAGCCACAACATGGCGGATGTGGTGGCGCTGGCGGATCGTGTGGCGATCCTGAAGGGCGGCGTCAAGGTCATCGAACGGGATATCGCCGGGCTGGACGCAGATGCCTTGGCGCATCGGGTGATGACGGGCAAGGACGGATAGCGCCGGATACGTTGGCGCGAGGATTGCAAGCGCGGGCAGCAATCGCAACAGCAATCGCAAACAGCAATAAAAAAAACCGCCGCCGGGTCACCCCAGGCGGCAGTTTTTTTTGCGTGCAGCGGCGGGACTTAGTCCTGGCGGCTGGTCACTTCAACCAGGTGATAACCAAACTGGGTCTTCACCGGACCCTGGACAACGCCAACCGGGGCGCTGAACACGACGGTATCGAATTCCTTGACCATCTGGCCCGGGCCAAACGTACCCAGATTGCCACCGTCACGGCTCGACGGGCAGCTGGAGTTTTCCTTGGCGACTTGAGCGAAGTCAGCGCCGTTTTCAATGGAGGTCTTGAGTTCGTTGCACTTGGCTTCGGTGGAAACGAGGATGTGACGGGCGGAGGCTTGTGCCATGTGGGGCTCCTGGAGGGGGGGAGTGATTGGGGAAGGGGAGAGTAACGCATTTGAGCGTGCTCACTACCCCGTAATGATAAACGGGAGCGAGACGGGGCTCGGTGTCCGGGGGGCTACGACAGGCGCGGATATCTTACAAAAGATAACAACGCCTACTCCACCAACCACTCCCGAAACGCCTCCAGATCCATCCCGCTCGGCACGTACCAGACCTTTCTCGTCTTATCCCACTGCGCGCCCAGCGCCTTCACCACGTCCCGATTCGCATACGCGACCCGCAAATCCCGATGGCCCACCGCCTGCACCGGTGCCGCCATGTTCCGGCGCACGGCGGTATCTGCGCGTCGTTGAATGCCCGCCAGCTGCATCTGCCCGATAAACACGCTGCGCCGTGCCGCGTCTTCCGTAGACACCAGCGTCAACCGTGCTTTCGTACGCGTCGCGGCGACGTAGAACAGGTTTTCTTCCTCACTCACTTTTCGCAGCGGATTCGGGAACTCGCCGGCGTCCATGAACGGCAGGATGACGTGGTCGAATTCCTTGCCTTTGACGTTCGCGATGCAGTCCAGCTGCACCGTGTTCTTTCCGGGCCGGGCGTCCGCGAAGGCTTCGGCGGCGCCGATCCATTCTGAGAATTCGCGCAGCGTTTTGCCGGAGCTTTTTGCGGAAGCGATGAAGCCGGTGATGGACTTGGTGACGACGGAGGCTTCGTACGGATGCACGTACAGACGCGTTGCCAGCTTATCCATGTCCACCAGTTCGCGGACTTTTTCCAGCGCGGCGAAGGCGGGGGAGTCGGCGGAGACTTCACGCAAGTGCGCCACCGCGTCAGAAATCCGGCCGCGCGCCGCCGGGCTGCCGACGCGTTGGATCTGGCCGGTGAAAAAGTGCTTGAGCGCGGACGGTTCCTTGGCCAGCGTGGTTTGGGCCTCGCGCAATTCCTGCGGCGTTAGCGGCACTTCGGCAAAGGTGGTCAGCGCGTCGACGATGGCTTCGCGCGTGGCGGGCGTGGCGACGTGGTGGAAGTCGTCAAGCGCGATGGCGATCATGCCGCGCAGGAACAGGATTTCTTCGCGCAGCAGGTAACTCTTCATCGTCAGCGTGCGGTATTGCACCCCGGCGTTCATCAGCGCGTTTTCGATTTCGATGGATTGGTGCGCATCGCGCAGCAGAATGCAGCAGCCGTCCAGCGGTTTACGGTCTTGCTTCCACTGAAGCACGGCGCGCACGACCTCGGCGCCGCACGCGCCCGGGGCCCGCGCGTAGGGGCGTTCGTGTATATCCGTGCGCAACGGCAGGTTTGAATCGACGGGTTTACGTTTGAAGGCTTCCATCGCGTAGGCCAGATGCGGGCCGTGGCGGTAGGTCATCGTCAGCGGGAAGCTTACGCAGTCGGGGAAGCTGGACGCGATGCGGTGTTGCAGGAACGATTCGTCGGCGCCCAAGTGCGAATAGATCACCTGGTCTTTATCGCCGACGCCGACGAAGTACGTGATGCCCACGCTTAGCAGCGCTTCGATAATGCAGAACGAGGCCTCGTTGATGTCGTGCAGCTCGTCGCACAAGACCAGCCGGTACGCGGGCAGCACGTCGCGCGCGTCGGCGCCGTTGCGTATCAGGCAGGCCAGGTCGTACGTGGCATCGAAGAAGCCACGCGCGTCGATGAAGCCGAAGACGTCGATGCGCTGCTTTTCATATTCGATGGCCCACAGATAATCCGTCAGCGGAATGCCCAGGCTGTTGGCGGTGTATTCGGGGTCGGCAATATTGTCGGGCGACAACATCATCGTGGCTTTCAGTTTCAGCAGATTATCCAGAAACTGGCTGACCGCGGTGTTGTGGGTGCGAATGTCGAGATCGTCTGCATACTGCGCGTGATTGATGGCGACGTTTTCCAGCGCATACAAGGCATAGCTTTGTTGTTCGCGCGTGGTCGGCAGGCTCTCGGGTTTGCCGTCTTCGATTTTCGACAACACGCGCTGCGCGAACTCTTCAACGGTCAGCACATTGACGCGCCGCGCCGTGTTGTAGGCGATGCCGACTTCCACCAGACGCGTTTGCAGAACCTGCCGGGCTTCGTCCGTGAAGGTCAGCGCCAGAATGTCTTCGGGCGGCAAGCCGCGTGTCAGGGCCTCGCCGACGCGCAGCGCCAAGGTGGTGGTTTTGGCGGCGCCTGCGTTGGCGATGACAAGGCTGGTCCGGCTCCGCGAGGTTTGGATCTTGGTCTGTTCCTCGGTGGGCACGAATCCGGCGGGGAAGAACTGGGCGGAGGGGGAGGTTGTCGTCATCTAGGCGGGGCAGGCGCGAACAGAATGGTCGCAGGAGGTGAACCGCCAGTGTAACGACTCCCGGGGTCTGGTTTCTCCGGGCGATTCTGCTGCGCGGCTTCCAAACCGGTGCCTGTGCAGACCCATCCGGCCCAACCCGGCTCGGCATATCCTGCCACCCGCTCCCCAAACGCAAAACGGCCGGCGAGCGCGTTGGGCGTTCGCCGGCCGTTCAGGAGCCGCGTTCTACGCGCGTTTAGCGCACCGGCCACCCATACATCAGCCCGCCATCGCGGTACGACGCGTTCAATCCGCGCGACAGCTTCAACGGGCTGCTGGGGCCCAGGTTCTTCTCGAAGCTCTCACCGTAATTGCCGATGTGCTTGATGATGTTGTAGGCCCACTTATCGTCCACGCCCAGGTTCTTGCCCATGCCTGGCGTCACGCCCAGCAGGCGCTGCACGTTGGGATTCGTGCTTTTGAGCATTTCATCCACGTTCTTCGACGTGATGCCGTATTCCTCGGCTTCCAGCATGGCGAACATCGTCCAGCGCACGACGTTGAACCATTGCTCGTCGCCCTGGCGCACCATCGGGCCCAGCGGTTCCTTCGAGAAGTTCTCGGGAAGAATGTCGTACTGGCCCGGGTTCTCCAAGTTGCTGCGCGCGGCGGCCAGTTGGGATTTGTCGCCGGTGAAGGCATCGCAGCGGCCCACTGCAAATGCGCGGATGATCTCGTCCAGACGCTCGACCACAACGGGCTTGAAGACGATGTTCTGCGAACGGAACCAGTCCGCCAGGTTCAGTTCCGTGGTGGTGCCGGGCTGCACGCAGACGGTTGCGCCGTCCAGTTCCTTGGCGCTTTTCACGTTCAAGGATTTGTTCACCATGATGCCCTGGCTGTCGTAGTAGTTCACGCCGACGCCGATCAGGCCCAAGGTGGTGTCACGCGTGAGCGACAGCGTGGTGTTGCGCGGCAAGACGTCCACTTCGCCGGATTGCAGGGCGGTGAAACGTTGCACGGCGCTGACCGCCATGATCTTGGATTTGGCGGGGTCGCCAAACATGGTGATGGCAAGCGCGCGGCACAGGTCGACGTCCAGGCCGATCCAGCCGCCCTTGCTGTCATTGACCGAGAAGCCAGCCACGCCCGTGGACACGCCGCATTGGACGAAGCCCTTATTCTTGACGCTATCGAAAGTCACGCCGGCGGTGGCCGCCCAGGACGAAAGGAATAATGCGGTGCCTGCCGCGACGTGTTTAAGTGCTTTCATGGTGTCTCCGCGCGTTGAGCGCATGGGTATTCTGTCGGCCGGTGGCCGAGTGCGCGGAATGGTAGCCAGCGCGCCGGGGCGGGAATATCAGGGAATTCCCGTTAAATCCACTGGACGGAATTTGCGGAGGATAATCTTCGCCATGCCGACGAGGGGCCAGGGATGAAACAAGACGACGACAACAGGGATGCACGCGAAAGCCGCGGGTTATGGCGGCCGATTGGCTTCGTCAAGGAGCAGGTGCGGGGATACGTGGCGTGAACTGATCCGCGTCAACACCAGCGACCGCCGTTGGGAAATGCCGCTGGCGGCGGCGTTGTCGTCGGGCCTGCCGCTGATGGTGGGCGCGTATTTCGGGCGCATGGATTATGGCTTGATGTCCAGCCTGGGCGGCATGGTGTTCCTGAGCCTGCCCAATTCTTCCTTGCAGCACCGCATGATGATGTTGCTGGCCGCGTCGTTCGGCATGGTGGCCTGCTTTGCGGTGGGCGCGCTGACGCAGTTCTGGCCCACCGCGATGGTTGCCGCGCTGACGATCATCGCCATCCTGGTCAATATGGTGTGCCGCTGCTACCGGCTAGGCCCGCCGGGCAGCTTGTTTTTCATTATGGCGACAGCCATTGCGGCCTACACGCCGGGGCGTATTGAAGATGTGCCGATGCGCGTAGGCATGGTGGCGCTGGGGTGTTTGGTTGCCTGCCTGGTGGCGTTTGCCTATTCCCTGCACATGACGCGCGTGGCGCCGCCTCCTGTTGAAACCCCGCTGCCCAAGCCGACCTTTGACTTTGTCGTGTATGACTCCATCATCATCGGGCTGTTCGTAGGAATTTCCTTGCTGGTGGCCGAACTGCTGCAATTGCCGCGGCCCTATTGGGTGCCCGTCAGCTGCCTGGCGATTATCCAGGGGGCCAGCTTGTGGGCGGCGTGGAACCGCCAGCTGCATCGAATTTTTGGTACGGCGCTGGGCTTATGCGTGGCGTGGGCATTATTGAGCCTGCCGCTGAATGTGTGGACGTTGAGCCTGGTGATGATGGCGCTGTCGTTCGGGATAGAAACCTTGGTGGTGCGGCACTACGCCAGCGCGGTGGCGCTGATCACGCCGCTGACGATCTTCCTTGCCGAGGCGCCGCATCTGGGCCAGGGCTATCCCTCGGCGGTGATACAGGCGCGGTTCGTGGATACGGTGATTGGGGCGTTCATTGGCGTGCTGGGTGCAGTGCTTCTGCACAATCAGCGCATCCGGCCGCTGCTGTCACGCTGGATGCGGGCCGTGCTGCCCAAGCGGATCAGCTGATTCACTGGCGTCGCAGTAAGGGCAGTCTGCCGCAGCCGGCCCTGACGCGCCATGCAAACACTCATGCGACAGCCACTGGCTCAGCCGGTCGTAGCTTTCCATATTGCTGCGCCAGTTGGGCGCGCAAAGATAATAGCCAAGCGGGCTTTCAAACGTGCGGTCGAATATATCCACCAATTGCCCCGTGGCCAATTCCTTTTCGATCAGGCAATGCGGCATCAGCGCCACGCCAAAGCCTGACGACGCGGCTTGGATAATCATCGAAAACAGATTGAACCCCGGCCCGAAACGCGCGCGGTCATAATCGCCGAGGTAAGTAGAAAACCAGTATTCCCACGACAGCGGAATCTCAATGTGCTGCAACAGCGTGCATTGCTTGATGTCTTCCAGGCTGCTGATGGGATGCTGGTCCAGATACTCGCGCGAGCACACCAGCCGGGTTTCCCGGCCCGTCAGGTACTTGGCGTCACCGTCGTGCCAATCCCCGTAGCCATATTGAATGGACGCATCGAAATCCAGTTCGGTGCTTTTGTAATCCGCCACGCTGTAGCGGACGAAGTTGATGGAGATGTCGGGATTGAATTCGCGGAAGGTCTTCAGGCGGGGGAACAGCCATTGCGCGGCAAACGTGGGCGCGGCCGATACGTTCAGCGATTTGGCCGATTGTTGGGTCGCCATGACCTGCGACGTGGCGCTTTCCAGCGTGTGCAGCGCCGGTCGGATCAGGCTCAGGTAGGTAGCGCCCATGCGGGTCAGCTGCAGGCCGTTGGTGGCGCGAATGAACAGCGCGTGGCCCAGGTAGCTTTCCAGCGTGGCGATGTGCCGGCTGATGGCGCTTTGCGTAACGAACAGCTCTTTGCCCGCCTTGGAGAACGACAGATGGCGCGCCGCTGCGGTGAACGCATTCAATTCAGAGAGGGTGGGGCAGCGGCGTCTCATGGGGCAGTTAAACCATGCGTGAGCGAATACATCGGTCGGCGAATACCGGGGCGGCAATCACCCAGCCGGAAAAGACAGGGTATGAGTATTACTCATAAGGCTGTTCAAATTTGTGTCGATTCCCTAAGGGGAGACCCGGTATCGGACGTTTGGATTGTACCGGTAGAGTTCGCCATGCTGAATTTCCTGCATGTTGAACAGATAGCGTGATTTATTTATGAAGCCGGTTGTTGTTAAGAATTGCAAGATCTTGAATACCCGATCACTGGTCCTCGAAGAGGCAACCAATGTGCTGATCGAGGACGGGATGATCACCCGCATCAGCGCCGACGAATTGACGGCGCCGGATGCGCAGGTGCTGGATGCCAAGGGCATGACCCTGATGCCGGGCATGATCGATTGCCACGTGCACGTGGTGGCGTCGTCGTTCAACCTGGGCCGCGTGGCGTCCTTGCCGAATGCGCTGGCCCTGCTGCGCGCGCTGCCCATCATGCAGGGCATGCTGGACCGCGGCTTCACGTCGGTGCGTGACGCGGGCGGCGCCGACTGGGCGCTGGCGCAAGCCGTGCTGGACGGAACGGTCGATGGGCCGCGCCTGTTCTGCTCGGGCAAGGCCTTGTCGCAGACGGGCGGCCATGGCGACTTCCGCCAGCGCAACGACGAACTCGACCCCTGCCCGTGCTCGGTCAAGATCGGCAACATCGGCCGCGTGGTGGATGGCGTGGACAACTGCCGCCTGGCGGTGCGCGAAGAAATCCTGAAGGGCGCCACCCAGATCAAGGTCATGGCGTCTGGCGGTGTGGCCTCGCCCAATGACCCGATTCAGAACCTGGGCTTCTCGGAAGCCGAGCTGATCGCCATTGTGGAAGAAGCCAGCAACGCCAACACCTATGTGATGGCGCATGCCTACACGCCGCGCGCGATTACGCGTGCGGTGCGCTGCGGCGTTCGCACCATCGAACACGGCAACCTGGTCGACCGCGAGGCCGCGCAGGTGATGAAAGAGCACGGCGCGTACATGGTGCCCACGCTGATCACCTATGAAGGCCTGGCCAATGACGGCGAGCGTTATGGCTTGCCGCTGGACTCCGTGAAGAAGATTGCCACCGTGCGCACGCAAGGGCTGACCGCGCTTGAAATCCTGGACGAAGTCGGCGTGAAGATGGGCTACGGCAGCGACCTGCTGGGCGAAACCCACTACATGCAAGCCGATGAACTGACGCTGCGCGCCCGCGTGCTGGGCAACGCCAAGGTGATTCAGCAGGCGACGCTGATCGGCGCCGAGATCCTGAATCAGGAAGGCCTGCTCGGTGAAGTGTGCGAGGGCGCCCATGCCGACCTGTTGCTGGTGGATGGCAATCCGCTGGATGACATCGCGCTGTTGACCAAGCCCGATTCGCTCAAGCTGATCATGAACCGCGGCTTGCTGCACAAGAACGCGCTGAACTAAGCACTGAACCCAGCCCCTGCCGGGCCAGGCACGCGTGCGCTCAATGCCCGCGCGCCCCGCCCGCTTTCACATTTCTACCGGAACTATCGTCATCATGTATTCCGTATCGGACCGCCTGGAGCGGCTGCCGTTCTCCAGCTTTCATTTCCGGCTGCTGATGATCGGCGGCCTGGGCCTCGCTTTTGAAGCGCTGGACGCCGGCATCATTGCCTTCATCATTCCGTCGTTGCGCGTGCAATGGGGGCTTTCCACCGGCCAGATCGGCTGGATCGCCAGCAGCACCTATGTGGGCTTCCTGGTGGGCGCGCTGTTCTCCGGCATTCTGGGCGACCGCTACGGCCGCAAGAAAATCATGATGTGGGCCTTGCTGCTGTTCTGCGTGGCCACCTTCATCAACGCGTTTGCCCGCAACTATCACGAGTTCTACATCCTGCGCATGATCGCGGGCATTGGGATGGGCGCGGAAGGCGCCATCATCGCGCCGTACCTGGCGGAGTTCGTCAGCAGCAAGTATCGCGGCCGCTTCACCGGCGCGCTGGCCGGCTTCTTCTCGTTCGGCTTCGTGATGTCGGCGTTGCTGGGCTACTTCATCGTGCCGTTGAGCGACGATGGCTGGCGCTGGATCATGATCATTGCGTCCGTGCCGGTGGTGTTCCTGTTGTGGTGGCGCAAGTCGTTGTTTGAGTCGCCGCGTTGGCTGGAACACACGGGCCAAACCGCCGAAGCCAACCGCATTTGCTCGGCCATCGAAGCCGAGGTGGAGCAAAAGCTGGGCCGTCCGCTGCCCACGCCCGTGTCCACGCGCAAGGCCAACTCCAAGCCTGCCGCGCAACAGACCGCCATGGCCAAGCTGGCCTCGCTGTTCTCCAAACAGTATCTGGGCACGACGGCGCTGGTGTGGGTGTTCTGGATCACCGTGCTGTTCTGCTACTACGCCTTCCTGGTGTGGATTCCCAGCCTGCTGGTTGAACGCGGCTTCACGATCACCAAGAGCTTCTCGTACACGATCCTGATTTATCTGTCGCAGATTCCGGGCTACTTCTCGGCCGCGTACTTCAACGACAAGATCGGTCGCAAGTACACGATTCTGATCTACATGCTGCTGTCGTGCCTGTCGGCATTGGGCTTGGCGCTGGCCAGTGGCGAACAGCAAATCATCATGTTGAGCATGCTGCTGTCTTTCGGCATGAACGGCGTGATCGCGGGCCAGTACACCTACACCGCCGAAATCTACCCGACCTCTATCCGGGCAACCGGCATGGGCGCGGCGTCGGCCTTTGCGCGGATCGGCTCGATTGCGTCGCCCACCATCGTGGGCGTGGCGTACCCGGTGTTGGGCTTTGCGGGCGTGTTCGCCATGATGACGGCCATTTTGCTGGTGGGCGGCCTGGGCATTCTGTTCTTCGGCAAGAACACGCGTGGCGTGGTGCTTGAGGAGATCAGCTGATGACGTCCGCATCGGCATTCGAACCGTGGGCCAGGCATGCGCGGGCCTTGGGGCTGGCAAGCAGCCGCGAGGCGCAGTGGAACGTGATCTCTGGCCTGCTTGAGGAAGCCTTCGGGCACAAGCTCTTCACGGCGCTGCTGTATCTGGAGTCGCATCAGCTGATGAAGCGTCTGTACACGTCAGACGAAAGCATCAGCCCGCTGGGCGGTTTCAAGGCCACCGGCAGCGGCCCCTGGTCGCGCCATGTGCTGGAGCAAGGGCGGCTGTATGTGGCCAGCAATGAAGACGATGTGCGCACGGTGTTCTCTGAAGCGCCGATGCTGATTGATCGCGGGTTGCAATCGGCGTTCAACATTCCGGTGCGTCACGAGGGCCGGGTGATCGGGTCGTTGAACATGCTGAGCGGCCGCCATGCCTATGACAAGGCGGATCACGATCTGGCGGCGCTGATCGCTGGCGTGTGCGCGCCGGTCTTCATCGAGGAAATGCGCGCCGCGCAATCGGCCGCCGCCGAGGTGGACCGCTCCAGCCTGGACAGCGTCTAAGGGCGTCTAAGGGCGTCTAAGGGTGCCTACGGGCCTTCCAGGGCAGGCCGTTCCTTGCCCTGGGCCACGCGTTCCCACGTGTCTTGTGCCGCGCCATTCTTCGCGGCCACCACCTCCGCCATGATCGATAACGCGATCTCGGCGGGGGTTTTGCTGCCAATGAAAATGCCGGCCGGGCCGTGCAGCTTGTTCAGCGCGGCCTCATCCAGATCGAAGTACTCGCGCAGCCGCGACCGCCGCTGAAAGCTGTTCTTGCGCGAGCCGATTGCGCCGACGTAGAACGCGTCGGATTGCAGCGCATCGATCAGCGCCAGGTCATCAAGCTTCGGATCATGGGTTAGCGCAATGACGGCCGTGCGCCTGTCGGGCCGCAGCCGCAAGATGACGTCGTCGGGCATTTCACGCGTGAACGTCATGCCCGCCTGCGCCCAGTCGTGCGGATGCGCGTCGCGCGGGTCGCAGACGATGATGTCAAAGCCCAGCGTCAGGGCGATCTGGCACAGATACCGGCTGGTGTCGCCCGCGCCGATCACGATCAGCCGCGCGGTAGGGCCGAAGTGCGTGGTGAAGGTGGTGGCGGCCAAGCTCGGTGCGCCGTCGGGCGGGCCGGCTTGCAGCGTGGCCTGCCCCGACGCCAAGTCCAGCGTGCGCGCCACGCAACGCCGTTGGATGCAGGCGTTCAATAGTTCGGGCAACAGGCTTTGCGGGCCGACGCGTTCCATCACCAATTCCACCGTACCGCCGCAGGGGATGCCGAAGCGCCGCGCGTCATCGGCCAGCACGCCATAGCGCAGCACGGCGGGCGGCTGTGGCGCCGCGTCCATTTCCTGCACGCGCGCCGCCAGATCATCTTCGATGCAGCCGCCCGACACGGACCCAGCCACCGCGCCTTGCGCGTTCGTTGCCATGATCGATCCGGGTGGCCGGGGGGATGAGCCCCACGTTCGCGCCACCGTGAACAGCCACACGGGAATGCCGGCGTGTGCCCATTCGACGGCGTGGCGCAATACCAATAGGTTGATGTCGGTCATGCGTGGGTTTCCCGTCAAACGCTCAGCCCGCCAGCGCGGCGCGCACCGACTCGGGCGTGAACGGGGCTTCATAGAAGCGTCGCCCGGTCGCATCGAAAAGCGCGTTGGCAATCGCGGCGGGGCCAGGCACCGAAGCCGATTCGCCCGCGCCCATGGGCGGTTCGTCTTGGCGCGGCATCTGCAAGACATCGATAGCGGGCAGATCTTTGAAGCCGATGATGGGGTAGCCGCCCCATTCGCGGCTGGATACGCCGGCCTGGTCGAAGTCCACTTTTTCAAGCAGGCAGCGGCTGAGCGTTTGCACGACGTTGCCGTGGATTTGATGGCGCACGCCGTCCGGGTTGATCACCATGCCGGTGTCTTGCCCGACGACGATGCGTTGCACGCGGAGGCGGCCGGTGGCGGCGTCGACGCTTAGGTCGATGACCCAGGCGGCCCAGGCCGCGCCAAAGCCGGGAAACTTGCTATGCACGTAGCGGGCATAGGCCACGCCCCGGCCATGCAGCATGCCGTCGGCATCCGGCTTGCCTCGGCTGCCCGGCGTGCGTGGCTGCCATCCGGCGTGTTTTGCGGTGGCGTCGATCAGTGCAACGGCGCGCGCGTCATCCAGGTTGCGCAAGCGGTAGTCGACCGGGTCGGCGCCTGCCGCCTCGGCCAGTTCGTCGATCATGCAGTCATGCGCGAAGGAATTCGGCAGCGCCGACACGCCGCGCAGCCAGGACGAGCGCACGATGGGCGGCATGTCGTGGCAGACGACGCGGCGGTTTGCGTAACGGTAGGGCGGCGCGGCGGTGCGGTCGCCCATTTCCAACGTGCGCGGTTCGCCCGGTATGGCGCCCGTCAGCAGCAGCGCCAGCAGTGGCGCGTCGTTGGACGGGTAACGCACGGCGAAGTCGTAAGCCAGCAGCTCACCTTGCGCATCAATGGCCGCGCCCACGTCCATCAATTGCCCGGTGCCTTTGGGCTCCCACTGATGCTCTTGTTCGCGCGTGAGTTGCACGCGCACGGGCGCGCCCACGGCCCGCGACAGCAAGGCCGCGTCGGCGCAGACGTCGTCGGCGCAATTGCGGCCATAACAACCGGCGGCCTCCAGGCGGATCAGCTCAATCTGGCCTTCGCCCAGTTTCAAGAGGCGGTCGAGATCGGTGCGCAGCATGTGCGGGTTCTGCGTGCCGGTCCAGACGGTAAGCCGGCCGTCGCAAAAATCCGCCACGGCGCAAGACGGGCCGATGGATGCATGCATCTGATAGGGCCAGACGTAGGTGCGGCGCAAATGCGTGGCGGCCTGGGCACAGACGGCATCCACGTCGCCGTCTTCAATCAAGGGCCGTGCCTTCGACGGATTCGTGCGGATGGCGGCAGCCAGATCGTCCAATTGCGGCGCGGGCGGAATCGGCTTCCAGCGCACCTTCAGCGCGCGCATCGCGGCAATGGCCTGCTCTTCACGATCCGCCACCACGCCGATGAAATCGCCTTGCGCCACCACCTGCACGTTGCCGGGCAGATGCGCGACGGAATCCCGGTCTACATCGATCAGGCAACGGCCAATGAAGTCTCCGGCGTCGCGCCCGGGATGCGGCGGACGAACCACGCGGCCATGACGCATGCCAGGCACGCGCACGTCATGCACAAAGCTGAGTTCGCCCGTGGCCTTGGCGGGAATGTCCACGCGCGCCACACCTTGCCCAACGATGCGGTAGTCGCTGGCGGGCTTCAAGCGGACGGGTTGATCGGGCGGGGCCAGTGTCAGCCGAATGTGCTGGCCGGCTAGCAGTTCACCGTAGTCCAACTGGCGCGGGTCATAGTCGCAGCGGGGGCGCACCACGCCGTCGCGCACACGCAGCGCGTCACGCGGCAGGTTCCATCGTTCGGCGGCCAGCTGCATCAAGTGTTCGCGCGCCTGGGCGGCGGCGCGGCGCAGTGGAACGGCCGAGATCTGGATGCTGGCGCTGGCAATGGTTGGCCCTTGATTGGGCGCGGCGTTGGTGTGGCCCAGCACCATGTCCAGCCGCGCCATCGGCACGTCGATTTCTTCGGCGACGATTTGCGCAAGCGACGTGCGGATGCCGGTGCCCAGGTCTACGTGGCCATTGAAGGCCAGCACACGCCAGCCTGCGCCGCCTTCCGACACCCGGCTGCCATCGGCCACCACCGCGACGAAGATTTCGGGGGTGGCCTGAACATAATCCGTCGCGGTGCCGGGTTGCCCCGGCGCCGGCTTGGGCGGCGCGGTGGGCTCGCGCACAACGAGTAATGCGTCGGCATGAGCGAGCAGCGCGGGGGACAAATGGTGAGGCTGGGGCAGGGGCATTGGGGCAGGTCCAGGCCGGGCGATGATTATGCCGGGTTCAGCGAGCCGCCGGCATTAGGGAGTCCACCATGGCGTTAGTCTCTGACAGCGCTTGCTCCCACGGCATGACGGCGGCGTACTTCTGCGCCATGTCGAAGAGGTTGGCGTCATGCGGACCCAGGGCGCGGTCGCCGCAGCAGTCGGCTACGACCAGCGGCCGAAAGCCCGCCTGCATGGCGTCCACCACGCTTGCGCGCACGCAGCCGCTGGTGACGCAGCCGGCCACCAGCAAGGTCTGCACGCCGCGTTGCGCAAGCCACGGTGCAAGCATCGTGCCGAAGAAGGCGGACGGCGTGCTCTTGCGCACCACGTATTCGCCGGGCGCGGGGGCCAGCTCAGGCACGATGGCGCTGTTGGGGCTGTGTTCTTTCAGCGCCAGCATGGCGGGCACTTTCAGGCAGAAGATGTTGCTGTCGGCATCGTCGTCAGAGAACACGATGCGGCTGTGGGCCACGGGCCAGCCGCGCGCGCGGGCATGGGCCAGCAGGTGGCGCGTCTGCGCGATGGCTTCAGGGATGTTGCCGCCGCCCAGCACGGCCGGGTCGGCAAAGCCATTGACGAAGTCGACGATCAACAAGCCGAAGGGCGCTTTGAGCGGCAGCGGCGTGCCGAAGCCCTGGCGGGAATAGGCCGAGATGTCGCCGGGCACGGCATCGGCGGGAATCGTTTGGGTGGATGCGTTCATGGGGTGTCCTTGCGGCGGGCGGCGCGCGCCAGTCCGGGTTCGTCTTGCACCACGCCACGAATCACGACGGGCTGGCCGTCGAGTGCGACGCTGCAATGGCGCATCGGGATGTCGATATGGCAGGCGGTATTGCGGCTGCCGCCTGCTTCGTTATTGGGGCCCATGGACCACAGGAAGTTGCCTTCGAAGGCGCGGGCGTCCATGCCGATATGCGCTTCCTTGTTGTAGTGCGCCAGCATTGACCACTGCGCGCGCGGCTGCAAGCCCCAGCCGATGTGCGACACGGCATAGGCTTCCGGATCGTCATAGGCCGCCATGTATTCCTTCAGGATGTCGGCCTGCAAACCGCCGTTGATGCGCGTGACGTAGCCGCTTTCAATGACAAGTTCGATGGGGTCGGTCACGTAGTCTTTCATGGGCAGCAGGATGTCGCCGCGGTCCAGCACCACGCGGCCATTGCTCTGGCCTTCGTTGGGCCACGTCAGCACGAAGCCGCTGGGCCAGTGGTCCCAGCGGCCGGGCTGGTCGACAAAACCATATTCGGAAATGGCCGGGAAGTCGCCCAGCGCGCAGCGCAGGTCGGTGCCGGCGTCTGACGTGATGTGCATCTGCTTGGACGCTTCGATGCGGCGCGCCGCGGTTTGCACACGCGTGCGGTCGGCGTCGGTGGGCACCAGCCGGCACAGCACTTCGGGCGGTTCGATGGCCAGCAGGATCTTGGTGCCGGTCTTCAGGATCTCGTGCTGCTCGGGTGAGAACAGCAGCGTCATCAAATCCAGAACCAGGTCGCTGGCCGTCAGCGCCGCGATGGCGGCCGGGTTGCCGGTGAGCGGCGTGGTGCCCAGATACGCCAGCGCATCGCGGCTGATGGATTTATCGGCGTTGACGGGCGGCAGGTCCAGGCGGTTGACGCGCGCGCCCATGTCGGTGGCGGCGGCAATTGCGCAGCGCAAGGTTTGCGGATGCGTGTCGGCGCCGGTCAACACGGTGACGATCTGGCCGGCTTCCAAGCGGGACAGCGTTAGCACCTGCTTCCAGGCGTGGATCAAATCGATATCGCTGACGGACATGGCGAATTCCTTAAGGCGGCAAAGTGATTGGTAGAGGGCGCGTCAGTCCACCCGAGCCCCAAGGAAATCGCCGAACGCGGCGTAGAAGCCGGCTTCGTTGTCCCAGGGAATCATGTGGCCCGCACCCAGCACGCGCACATGCTGCGTCTGCGGCGCCAGGCCCTGCCATTCCGCCACGTCGTCGTCACCGACCACGCCGCCTTTTTCGGCCGTCATCAACAGCAGCGGCACGGTGATGCGGGGCAGGTCGGCGTGGATGTCGTCGCGGCCAAAGTCTTCAAAGCTCTGCACGATGGCGGGCTCATGGCAGGTGTGCAGCCACTGCGCGCGCAACTGGCGTTGGGCCTCGGTCCAGGTGGGGCAGAACGCCTTCATGTCTTCGGCGGTCATGCCGTGGGTGGCTTGCCGGATGGAGTCGACGTACCAGGCCAGATTGGCGGGGTAGGCGCGGCGGCCGGGGCCGGACACGGGCGGGTCAACGATGACCAGACTTGCCAGCCCTTGCGGTTGCTTGCTGGCTGCACGCACGGCAATGCGGCCGCCCATCGAATGGCCGACGAGCGTGTAGCGTTCCAGCCCCAAGGCTTGCGCGAAAGCGGTGACGTCGGCGGCTTGCGCGTTCAGGCCGTAGTCCAGCCCGGGGCCGGAGGCCGACAGGCCGCGACCGCGCACGTCGAGCACATAGGTGTCGAATTGGCGGCCCAGGTGTTCGGCGACAAAGCCCCAGGTGACGGCGGGGCTGGTGATGCCGGGGATCAGGATGACGGCGGCGCGGCTGGCTCGGTTATCGGCCGTGCCGCCATAGCGCAGATAGTGTTGGCGGATGCCGTTGGCGTGTACCTGGCCGCCGTAGAGATAGGTGCTGGGGGTCATTGTGCGCTCCGGGAATAGGGGTACGCGCCCGAGAGCAGGGCGCCAGCGCCCGGCACCACCGGGTCCAGCCCCAATTCCTTCAGGATGGCGTAGGTGGTGGCGATGGACGCGGTGAGCACGGGCTTGCCCGTTTCGGCTTCGACTTGCGACACCGCCGGCAGCGACGGCATTTGCACGCAGGCCGACAGCACGATCACATCGGCATCGGCCACGTTCATGCCCGCGACGATGCTCGGCAGCTTGGCGGGGTCATGGCGGCCCACTTCCAGGTTGTCGGGAATTTCCAGCGCGCGCCAATCCACAATTTCAAAACCCTCGGCGGCGATGTAGTCCATGACCAGTTCGGTCAGCGGCACCATGTAGGGCGCGACCAGCGCAATCTTTTTTGCGCCCATGACGTGCAGCGCTTCCACCAGCGCACCGGCGCTGGTGATGACGGGGGCGGATGCGCCGTTTTCGGCGGTGCGTTCGGTCAGGCGCTTTTGCGAGACGCGGTGATAGCCGCGCCCCATCGCCATGATGGCGACCAGGCAGGCGTAGCCCAGCACATCGACCCGCGCATCGCTGAGTTCCAGCGCGCAGCGGTCGCTCTCGGCGTCCATGGCGGCCAGCTCTTCCTTCTGCACTTTCTTCATGCGCATGCGGCTGGAGTGGAACGTAAAGCGGTCGGCGGGGCGCAGCGACGAATGCGCCTGCAGCATGGCGGGCACTTCAGTTTCCATCGTCGTGTTCGAGCTGGGGACGATCTGGCCAATTCGGAATGTCTTCGTCATGTAGGAAGCCTTGAAAAAGTGTCGGTCCTAGGGTTTTCGATAAATTCAAAAGAAGCGTATACGCTCTATTCTTGCAAAGAGCGAGACAGATGACCAGCCTGCATTCCGTAGTGGTTTTCACCTAATCATGTGAAATATAGGCACTATTTTGGTGCTCTGTCTTGGGGTTTACGCTTGATCTGAAAATTTTGGTACCAAAAATTAAAGCGTGTACTTCATAATTTTCAAGCGTTCGCTTTTCTGGATTTTCAAAAAACAGCAAGGAGAAGTTCCGTGTCTACATCCCCTCGTATCGCCATCGTCGGCGCGGGTCTCGGCGGCGCCGCCACCGCAGCGCTGTTGCTCAAGGAAGGGCTGAATGTCCGCGTCTACGAGCAGGCGCCGGGTTTTTCGCGGCTAGGGGCCGGCATCCACGTGGGGCCGAACGTCATGAAGATCCTGCGCCGCATCGGGGTCGAAGACGCGCTTAATGCTCAGGGGTCGCACCCGGATTACTGGTACAGCCGCCACTGGGAAACGGGCGACATCCTGGCGCAGATTCCGCTGGGTGATTACGCCGTGAAGGAATACGGCGCGTCGTACCTGACCGTGCACCGCGGCGACTTCCATGCCTTGCTGATCGACGCCCTGCCCAAGAGCGCTGTTGTCTACGACAAGAGCCTGACGCGCGTGGAAGACAAGGGCGATGTGGTGGTGATGCACTTTGCCGATGGCACGTCGGAAGAAGCCGACATCGTGATCGGCGCCGACGGCGTGAACTCCCGTATCCGCGAAGAACTGCTGGGGCCGGAACTGCCCAAGTACGCAGGCTATCTGGCGCACCGCGCGGTGTTTCCCACGCCGCAGGTCAAGGCCGGCATGCTGCCGTTCGACGCCTGCGTGAAATGGTGGAGCGACGACCGCCACATGATGGTGTACTTCGTGACCGGCAAGGCGGACGAGCTCTATTACGTGACGGGCGTACCCGTCGAACACTGGGACCTGAATGACCGTTGGCTGCCCAGCAGCAAGGACGAAATGCGCGAGGCGTTCAGCGGCTGGCATCCCACGGTGCAGGCGCTGATTGACGCCACGGTGGACGTGACCAAGTGGTCATTGCTGGAACGTGATCCGCTGCCGCTGTGGAGCCGGGGCCGCCTGGTGCTGTTGGGCGACGCCTGCCACCCGATGAAGCCGCACATGGCGCAAGGCGCCGCCATGGCCATTGAAGATGGCGCCATGCTGGCGCGTTGCTTCAAGGAAGTTGGCGTGAACAACCACGAGCTGGCGTTTGCGCTGTACGAAGCCAACCGCGCCGAACGCGCCAGCAAGGTGCAACGCATTTCGCACGACAACACCTGGCTGCGCACTAACGAGGACCCGTCCTGGTGCTTTGGTTACGACGTGTTCAGCGCGCCGCTTGTGGACCCCAAGTCCCGGGCCGCCGCCTGACGCCGTGTCCGCCGCGCGGGCAAAGGGGCTTGATCCCCAGCCCGCGTCGCGGCAACCTTCGTACCTTCCGAACTGCCGACATGCGTCACGCCCCATGGGATCTTCAGCCAATTCAAGCAGCGTCACCCCTCCGATCCGCTTGACCGTCAACGGACGCGAATGCGCCGTGCCGGCCGCGCCCGGGACGGCGCTGCTGCACGTATTGCGTAACGATCTTGAGCTGAACAGCCCCAAGTACGGCTGCGGCCTGGGCGAATGCGGCGCGTGCACGGTGCTGATCGATGGGGTGGCGGCGCGGTCGTGCGTCATCCCGGTCAAGGCGGCGCAGGGGCGGGCGGTGACCACGCTGGAAGGGCTGGGCACGCGCGAGCAGCCCGGCCCCACGCAGCAAGCCTTCATCGACTGCCAGGCGGCGCAATGCGGCTACTGCTTGAACGGCATGATCATGACGGTGGAAGCGCTGCTGCGGCGCAATCCCAACCCCACTGAAGACGCGATACGCAGCGAGCTGCATCACAACCTGTGCCGCTGCGGTACGCATGTCGAGATCATGCAGGCGGCGATGCGGGCGGTGCAGCTGCGGGCGGCGAAGGGCGAGCCCACGCGATGAGCGCAATTCCTTTCGACGCACCCTCGCGCGCCGCCAGCCTGCCGGCCGCGCTGCCCGATGATCTGTTGCACGGCTTGGCGCTGCGTCCGCCCGAGGTGTTGTGGGACGGCGCGCGCTACCGGGGCAGCGTATTGCAGCGGGTGCAGCTGGCAGAGGTTCGCGCGCAGCCGGGTGTGGTGGCGGCGGTGCTGCGCACGCATTTCGCGGGCGTGGTGGCGGTGACGCCGTTATACGCGCGGCAAGCGGCGGCGGCCTTGGCGCCGGTGTGGCAGCGCTTGACGCCTGATGCGTCATCGCCGGCGTCCAAGGTGGATGCTGATGCACTTCAATACACATTGCGGCCGTCACAATCCGAACCGCCTGTGGGCGCACGTGTGGTGGCATGGAGCTTGAACGGGCACACCCGCGTGTGGCTGCCGGCTTGCACGGCGGCAACGCTGGCGTTGATCAGGCGCGAGCTTGCGGTGCTGCTACAGCAGCAAGACGCAGCGATCACGGTAACGGCGGAAGGCGATGGCGCGCGTGCTATCGCCACAGACGCCTTGCATCCCCTGGACCTGATGGACGCCGCGGCCGATGCCGCGCTGCTGTCGCAGGCCGTGGGCCGGCCGGTGTGCGTGCCTTGCCAGTCGGGGGCGGCCGATGAGCTCGTGCTGCGCGTGTCGAAGGCGAACGGTTCGGTGGCTGCCGATGTGGGCTCTCATTTGGGCTCTGATATGGGCTCTGATATGGGCTCTGATATGGGCTCCGATGTGGGGTCCGATGTGGGCACTGAAGTGGGCACTGACGTGGGCACTGATTTGGGCTCTGATTTGGCCCCTGATGTGGCCGCTGATTTGGCTTCCGATCGCGCCGCGATATCGCCATCCGCGCATTCAGCTGATGCGTTGAACAACGTGTTTGCATCGGATGCGCCCTGGGCGGTGCGTCCCAGTCTGGCGCGCATGTTGAGCCAGCCTGGGCAGGCCGGTGCCTCGGCGCAGGCCACCGCGCGCAGCGATGCGCCCATCGCGTTCGGCAAGCGCGCTGCCGTGCCGCTGCACGCAAGTGTTGATGCCTTGAATGCCGCGCAGGTGTTTGCGCAGGAAAGCTTGTGGCATGAGCAGGCCTTGGCCTTGAACGAAGACCCCGTGCAATGGCGGCTGCGGCACTTGCCCGAGGGCAGGGCGCGCAACTTGGCGCGCCAAGTCGTTGAACAGGCGGGTCTGCCCGCGGCTGACACCCCGCCCGCGCGGGCGGGCGTGCTGCGCGGAACCGGCTTCGCCACTGCGCAGGTGCAATGCACGGACGAATCCGGCGCGGCCCGCACGGTGTGGAGCGCCTGGGTCGCCGAGGTGGCCGTGCAGCCGCAGACCGGCCACGTCGATGTGACCCGCGTGGTTGCCGGGCATGATAGCCAGCATCTGCACCCCGCGCACCCCGCGCACCCCGCGCACAGCGCGCCGGTGCGCGCTGAAATAGAAAGCCAATCTCCGTGGTTGTTGGAGAACGCCCGCCGCTTGCTGGCCGCGCCACCCGCCTTCGACGATTGGTCCAGCCCGGCATCGCAGGGCGCGGATGACTCGTCTGGCGCATTGTCCCGATACGAAACTGCGCATGAACTGAGCCGCCGCGAGCCTGTGGGCGATGTCGTCACGCAAGGCCAGTTGGACGTGGACGGCGTGGTGACCTTGCCCGCAGCGGCGGCCATCGCCAACGCCATCCACAACGCAACCGGCGTGCGCCTGCGGCAAGCGCCGTTCGAAGCCGAGTCATTGCGCGTGGCGCTGGCGGGACGCCGCCCCGCGCGCACTGCCTTGTCGCGCGCCAGGGTGTGGCTGGCTGCGGGCGCGGCGGGGCTTGCAGGTCTGGCGGGTCTGGCCGTGACGCTCTGGCCGATGAAGCCGGCGCTGCCGCTTACGGCGGGGCCGGACGTGTCGCTGTATTCAATGCGTGCGCTTGAACGCGGGCGCCTGGTGGCGGCCGCGGGCGATTGCATGGTCTGCCACACGGCCCCTGGCGGCCAAACCAATGCGGGCGGCCTGGCGCTGGACACCCCCTTCGGCACGATTTACACCACCAACATCACGCCCGACAACGACACCGGTATTGGCCGCTGGTCGTACACGGCATTCGAACGCGCCATGCGCCAAGGCGTGCATCAGGATGGCCGGCAACTGTATCCCGCATTCCCGTACACGGCCTACGCCAAGCTGAGCGATGCGGACATGCAGGCGCTGTACGGTTACTTGATGTCGCAGCCTGCCGTGAAGTCGGAACCGCCCAAGACACAGCTGGCGTTCCCGTTCAATATGCGTCCGCTGCTGGCGGGCTGGAACGCGTTGTTTCACGACGCCACGCCGTTCACGCCCGACCCGTCGCGCAGCGCGCAGTGGTTGCGGGGCGCGTATCTGGTAGAAGGCGCAGGCCATTGCGCCGCATGCCATTCCCCGCGCAACCCACTGGGCGCGGAGAAAACCGGCGTGCATTATCTGGCGGGCGGCGAGGCCGAAGGCTGGACCGCGCCCGCGCTGAACCAGTTGGCCAGCGGCCCGCGCGCCTGGGGCAGCGATGAGCTGTTTCAGTATCTGCGCACGGGCTATTCAACGCGGCATGGCGTGGCGGCGGGGCCGATGGCGCCGGTCATTCATGGCCTGGCCGAATTGCCCGATAGCGACGTGCGCGCCATCACGACGTATCTGTTGGACTTGCCGAAGGGGGCGGGCGCGGCGGCTCCGGCGGCGGTGGGCGATCTGACCGCTTCCGCCGATATGCCCGCTGC
This sequence comes from Achromobacter sp. 01N37, assembly GCF_056399725.1. NCBI lineage: Bacteria > Pseudomonadati > Pseudomonadota > Betaproteobacteria > Burkholderiales > Alcaligenaceae > Achromobacter > Achromobacter sp. 01N37. The sequence goes on along the minus strand of NZ_JBFTRX010000006.1, from coordinate 298,181 downwards.
GCCGTCGCCTGACGCCGCCGCTACCGGGCCATCGCCTTACGCAGTGACCCCCGCGCCGTCGCCAATCACCACCACCCCCCCGCCCGCCGCCGCGACGATACATGCCCTTCAGGGCCGTCGCGCCAATGGCGAACGCATCTATCAGAACGCCTGCGCGGCCTGTCATGACGCAGGCAGCGGCCCCACGCTGTTTGGCGCAAGGCCGTTGCTAAGCGCAAACACCAACGTGCATGCGGCCACGCCCGACAACCTGATCCAGGTGATCTTGAATGGCATCCAGGAACCCGCCGACGACGCGTTGGGATACATGCCGGGATTCAAGGACAGCCTTAACGACCAGCAGGTCGCGGACTTGGTCGGTTATTTGCGGGAACGCCATGCGTCACAAGCGCCGCCTTGGCCTGATCCCACGGCAACGATTAAGCGGCTACGCGAGCATGCGGCGCTGCATTAAGGAAACGCGGACATAACGCGTGCGGTTTTAGCGATGATCACATCAAGGGGTTTCATTTATGTCAGCTTCATTGGTTTCAGTGGACAAAGCCATTCAGGTGGCGGGTGTCGGCAAGTTCCAGTACCGGCTCTTCGTGATATTCGGGTTGGTCTGGATGGCCGACGCCATGCAAGTGTTGTCCATCGGATTCTCCGCGCCGTCCATCGCGAAGACCTTCGGCATCACCGTGCCGCAAGCGCTTCAGAGCGGCACGTTCTTTTTTATCGGCATGCTGATTGGCGCCTTCGTGTTCGGCCGGATGGCCGACCGCATCGGGCGGCGCCCGGTCCTGATGATTGCCGTGGTCATCGACGCCTGCGCGGGCGTGGCGTCGGCCTTTGCGCCGGAATTCACGTGGCTGCTGTTCCTGCGTTTCCTGACCGGCATCGGCGTGGGCGGCACGCTGCCGGTGGACTACACGATGATGGCGGAATTCTTGCCCAGTGATCGCCGTGGCCGCTGGCTCGTGCTGCTGGAATCGTTCTGGGCCGTGGGCACCATCTTCCTGGCGCTGCTGGCGCTGGTCGCCGTGTCGTGGGGCGATGACGCCTGGCGCGTGATCTTCTTCGTGACCGGCCTGCCTGCCTTGATCGGTGTGGTGCTGCGCTTCTACATCCCTGAATCGCCGATGTACTTGAATCGGAACGGCAAGTCAGACCAGGCGCGCAAGGTGCTGGAGCGTGTTGCGCGCGTCAACCGCCGTGACGTCGAAGTGCCTGCGCTGCAACCGGAAGCGCCCGTGCACAAATCCATGTTCGCGCTGTTCTCGTCCAGCTATCGCCGCCGCAGTATTGGGCTGTTGCTAGCATGGGCGCTGATCTCCATCGCGTACTACGGCGTCTTCGTCTACCTGCCGGTCAAGCTCAGCACGGAAGGCTTCGCCTTCATGCGCGGGCAGGAATTTCTGGTGCTGCTGGCGCTGGTGCAACTGCCCGGCTTCGCGCTGTCGGCCTATGGCGTTGAACGCTGGGGCCGCAAGCCCACGCTGATCGGCTTCCTGATCCTGAGCGCGGTGGGATGCATGCTGTACAGCTTGGGCACGTCGCCTGCCGTTGTGATCGGCTCGACCTTGTTGATGAGCTTCTCGCTGCTGGGCACGTGGGGCGCGCTGTACGCGTTCACGCCCGAGGTCTACCCGACAGACCTGCGCGCAAGCGGCATGGGCATGGCGGGAGCAGTGGCGCGCTTTGGCGGGCTGTTCGCACCGGCCATCATCGCACCCATCATGACCAGCCACTTCACGCTGTCGCTGGTGGTGCTGTCGAGCATGCTGGTGGCGGGCGCCGTCGCGATCTGGTCCGTGGATGTGGAATCGAGGAACCGGGCGCTGGATTGATTGGTGGCTTGATCAATCGCCACATGCCGCGATAGGCCGCGGTGTGTGGCGCTGAATGGCTACGAGCCGTGGCCTGGAGCGATGAGCGTGCTTGCGGAACGCGATGAGCAGGCTTGCGGAACGGCGACGGACACAACTGAACAGCGGCGATGAACGGGTTATTCCTGTTCGTCGCCGTTCAGCATTTTGGTCAGCAGAAAATCCAGCGCCAGACGTTCGGCGGGGTTCAGTGTGCCGTAGGTGCTTTCGGTGATCTGCTTGGCGAACGGTTCCATTTCCTGAACCAGCGCCTGCCCGATGGGCGTCAGGTTGATGACGACTTTGCGGCGGTCGACCGGGTCGTGGTCCACCTGCACCAATTCACGCTGCTTGAGCCGGTCCACCACGCCGCGCACCGTGGCCTGATCAATGACCGTGGCCTTGACCAGGTCGGCCAACGAGCTCGCGCCATTGTCCCGCACCGAACACAGCACCACGAATTGCGCGGCGGTGAGTTGGGAATCGGGAATGTATTGCTGAAACAGCGCGGTGTGCCGCTGATAGACACGCCGCAGCAGGTGACCTATCTGATCAGAAAACAAATAGCCGTCCGTGGTGGACGAGGACTTGCCTTTTACGTTGCGCATAAGCCTATCCGAAGCGATGCAAGAGTCATGATGATTTTTGTCAACGGTACACGCTTTGAGGGGTGTGTGCCCGTAGCCAGAGAGTATGGTTTCTTAACGGTTCTTTGAAGTAAGCGATGCCACTTTCGTTCACTCTGCCGCGCACCACGATTTCCTTTTCTCCCATAGCGACATCCTCGCCGTCTGAAGAATGGAATTTGACTTCGATGCAGTCGCCATGCCGATAGCCTGTCGTTCTGACGACCACGTTCAAATCCACGTAGTGATCGACTTCGTCAGTCGTCACACGCGCGCCATCCGTACCGTTAGTCCAGTAGATTTCAATCGTCTTGGCGCCGGGCCGGACAGTTTTGGCACGGCAGGGCGCGGATGGGGCGTAGATCTGGATGGGCGCTGGGGGTGAAGCGGCGATGTCAGCTGGCGCCTTATGAGGGGCCTCTTGCGGCGATGCACGTTGTATGGCGTCCAGCTCACCAGGAGCGGAGGGTTCCGTGGCCATACTCGAAGACGCCATGACGCTGAGGGCCACTGCCCATAGGTGATGTGAGAACTTCATGATCTTCCGATGCGACTCCGGGCGCTCTTGACGGTATCTGACGATGAGTCGGGGTGTGACGCCTTCTGGGGCAATCACGCCTATGCGTTGCCGCTTGCATTCCCCGCGTCTAGCGGTGCGAGTGCATCGACCTTCGCAGCAACAGCCTTGCATGCCCTGAGCGTTTCAGACCTTCAAATTCCCTGGGGTCGGGAGGCTCGGGCTTCAGTGGCTTTCCCGGGCCGCTGAGCGTTTCAAATGGGGAGGTCACCGTCTCCTCCTATGATCCAGATCTTGGGCTGCGCCAGCACTCGGGTCAGAAAAGACTCTTGCGTCTTCACCCGTTTGGTGAATTCCTTGTGCGTCAGTATGGTCGGATTCACCGGCCTGCCAAGCGTATTACCCGCAACCTCCAATGCTGCGAATACATCGCCGTAGCTGACGTCGTCACTAAGCAACATCAGATCAATGTCGCTGCGAGCGGTGTCGGTGTTTTTTGCAACCGAGCCGTAGACGAAAGCCGCCTGGATCTTCGGTGCCATCGGGGCAAGCGCCTCGCGTAGCGGTTCCGCCAAGCCGATCGTTTTTTGCACGATGGCGCAGAGTTCCGCGAAGATGGGCGAGTCGGGATTGGCTTGGTAGTGCTTCTGATTGCCGACCGCTTTCACAGTCACCAAGCCGGTCTGCGCGAGATTGGCCAACTCGCGCTGCACAGCTCCCGATCCACTGGCGACAAGCCCGATCACTTCGGTGGCATAGAAGCTGCGATCCGGCTGGCCGAACAACAACCCCAGCACGCGTTGTTTGGTGCCAGGAAAGAGCGCATCGGCAAGGCTGCTGTGCGGGAGGGGGGCTTTGGCTGATATACCCATATTGGGTGTGATTGTACCCATATTGGGAATGTTGAGAAGCTGCCCATCGTTAGTGGCTCAACGTGCGGCTGGGTTTACCCCCGTGCCAAACTCCGCAACGAAAAAAAGCCTCTGCTTGTGCAGAGGCTTTTGAATCTTCTGTCGTGCATTCTTGGTTCGTGCAACGAACTCGTCGCGCCCGAGCACATCGTTCTACGCCGGCTAAAGGCGGAACGTATGGCGGAATCAATGCAGAGGAATTTGCGTTGCGCGGTTTCGATATAACCGGCGAATGCTTGAGAGCTTTCTGGTGCCCGGGGCCGGAATCGAACCGGCACGCCTTGCGGCGGGGGATTTTGAGTCCCCTGCGTCTACCAATTTCACCACCCGGGCAAGGGGGTCGCGAACACGTCCAGATGACGGCTGCGGGAGAACGAAGACAGCGATTATATGCGGACTTTTGAAAATTGTCAGGCGGCCTGTTTTTTGGGCGGTCTGACAGGGGGGGATCGGGGCGTCGCCAGCCCCAAAATCCACTGGCAACGCCCATCCGCCCCATCCCGCAATTACTTCTTTTCCGGCAGGAACCAGTTCATCACCAGCGCGCAGATGCCGCCGGTAGCCACGCCCGATTCCAGCACGCTTTTCACTGCGTGCGGCAGGTGCGACAGGATTTCCGGCACTTGCGACACGCCCAGGCCCAAGGCCAGCGACACGGCGATGATCAGCAGCGCGCGGCGGTCCAGCTGGATGCCGGCCAGGATGTTGATGCCGGATGCGGCGACCGCGCCGAACATCACCATGGCGGCGCCGCCCAGTACGGGCTCGGGCACGGCTTGCAGCACGCCCGCCACGCCCGGGAACAGGCCCAGCAGGATCAGCATGCCGGCGATCCACACGCCGACGTGGCGGCTGGCGATGCCGGTCAGCTGGATCACGCCGTTGTTCTGCGCGAAGACCGAGCTCGGGAAGGTGTTGAACACGCCGGCCAAGAGCGAATTCGCGCCGTTGACGAGGACACCGCCCTTGATGCGCTGCATCCACAGCGGGCCTTCAACGGGCTGCTTGGACACCTTGCTGGTGGCGGTGACGTCGCCGATGGCTTCCAGCGACGTGACCAGATAAATGATCAGCATCGGCACGAACAGCGCCCACGAGAAGCCCAGGCCGAAGTGCAGCGGCACGGGAATCTGGAACAGGGCGGCTTCGCGCGCGCCGGTGAAGTCCAGGCGGCCCATGGCGGCGGCAGCGATGTAGCCGATGGCCAGCGCCAGGACCAGCGCCGTGCTGCGAATCCATACGACCGGCACGCGGTTCAGCAGGATAATCGTGCCCAGCACCAGGCCGGACAGCGTCAGGTTTTCCGCGCTGGCAAAGGTGCCGTTGGCCATGGCGCCGAAGCCGCCGCCCATGCTGATCAGGCCGACCTTGATCAGGGTCAGGCCGATCAACAGCACGACGATGCCGGTGACAAGCGGGGTGATCAGGCGTTTGACGAACGGCAGGATGCGGCTGATGCCCATCTCGACGAACGAGCCGGCGATGACGACGCCAAAGATCGCGGCCATTACGGCTTCGACGGGCGTGCCTTGCTTGACCATGACCGAGCCGCCAGCGATCAGCGGCCCCACGAAGTTGAAGCTCGTGCCCTGCACGATGAGCAGCCCGGCGCCCAGGGGGCCGAAGCGCTTGCACTGCACGTAGGTGGCGATGCCGGAGATGACCAGCGACATCGACACGATCAGCGTCGTGTCGCGGCTGCTGACGCCGAGCGCCTGGCAGATCAAGAGGCCGGGGGTGACGATGGGAACCAGGATGGCCAGCAGGTGCTGCAACGCGGCGACGAAGGCGACGGGCGGCGCGGGGCGGTCGTCGGGGCCATAGACCAGATCATGGCTGGGCGCGTCGTCGGCGGCGCTGTGGGGGGCGGGTTGGGAAAGGGAGGCGGGTTGCATGGGCGGAGGGCCGGCCAGGTGGAGGGGGTAGGAGGGGAAAGTGCGGGATTTTAGCGGGGAAGGCCCGGGCTTGCCTGGGGAGTTAATCGCGGTCGGCAATGGCGGTATGGGCTTGTTAGAATTTTGGGCCGCCACTGTGAATGCAAAAAGGCCGAATGCTGAATCGCAAGAGATGGATCGGAATTATCCTGGCCTTGGTCATCGCCGGTTTGCCGATGACGCTGTTGTTGCTGGTGCTGGACAACGATGATTACGCCGGCGCTGATGACGGGGAATCGTATAAGGGCAGCATCTACAAGCGTTATGAAGGCGCGATTTACGCCGCCGTGCCCAGCAATGGCTATTACCGGATGGACGAGGCGGACCCGGCCAGTTTCAAGGCGTTTGACACGCCCACCTATGATGGCCGCCAGGCCGCCAGGGACAGCCGCCACGTCTATTGCGGCAATCTGATCCTGCCAGGCCTGAAACCCGCGTCGACGCAGTTTCTGGGCAATAGCTATTTCAGCGACGGCGACACCACGTATTACTGCGCGCTGTTCACCACCATCAATCGCGAGCTGGGCGCCGTGCGCGAGGTCTGGCAGACGATACGGTTCAGGACCGGGCATGGCCCCAAGCCGCAGGCGTATCTGCATCCGTTTACCGCCTTGCCCGCCAGCTCGCAACCCTATCGGGCGCTGCTGGATCGGGATTTGGCAACGGATGGGGCGCGCGTCTTTTACGAAGGCCGCGAAATGCCGCAGGCACAGCCGGCCACGCTGCGCCGTTTACCGGCCACGCGGAATAGCCGCGAGCAGACCAGCGATGATTTCTTTGCGGATGGGCGCCGCGTGTATTTTCATGACACCTTGCTGCCGCTGTCGGATGACCCGGCGCTCAATACCTTCAAGGTGGGCGACCTGGACCGCGAAGCCTATTTGCACGACCCGCGCGACGGCATGATTTACGTGGGCGCGCAGCCCTTTGATGCGGCGCATGCGCCGTACCGGCTCTTGAGCGAGCGCGGCGAGCATATCTATCAAGTGCTGTTTGCGGGCAAGGACGGCATTTATTTCTTCAATAACCAAAAGCGGCGCATGGAGCGGGCGGGCGATGATCCGTTCGCGTCCGGGCGGTTTTCGGCGATGTCGCCGTTTGTGTTTACGGACGGCAAGCAGGTGCTGTATTTAAAGGGCGAAGAGTCCTGGGGTTCTTCGCGGGGCGGCCGGGGCGGGTTGATTTCCCGGTCCACGCTGATCATGCGGCTGAACGACGCGCCCGTGGGCGGGTGGAAAAAACGGGGCGACGTCTATCACCGCTTCGGTTCGATCTGGCAGAACGGTGAGCGGCTTTATTATTTTGACGAGACGGGCAACAGCCAATTGGTGTCCAGCCCCATCTATCGGATTATGGACAGCGCGACGGCAGATTTTCTGTTGCGTTCGCAGCAGACGCTGGACATCAGGATGGACGATATCCGCAAGCTGATTCGCAGCGGAAAGCTCCAGGCGCCCGCCGGCGAGGAGGTGCTTCACGCCAAGACGCGGTATCGCGGCTTTCTGTCACTGTTTTGAGGAACCCTTGAAAAGTGCGCGATAGCCCCCACTACAGTAGGGTTTCCCGGCTGCCGGGCAGCGCAACCGCAAGCGCCGTTGCGCCCGGGCATTCCGCCATTATTTGTCCCTAATTTTTTCGACCTTCTCGTAAAACTATGAGCCAAACCGCCACGTCTTCCACGTCCGAAACCCTGGGGTTCCAGGCCGAGGTGAAGCAACTGCTGCACCTGATGATYCAYTCGCTGTACAGCAACAAGGAAATTTTCCTGCGCGAGCTGGTGTCGAACGCATCGGACGCTTGCGACAAGCTGCGCTTTGAAGCCATCGACCAGCCCGAGCTGCTGGAAGGCAATGGCGAACTGGCCATCACGGTCAGCTATGACAAGGCCGCCCGCACCATCACGATTTCCGACAACGGCATCGGCCTGTCGCGTGAAGAAGCCGTGGCTAACTTGGGCACGATCGCGCGTTCCGGCACGCGGGAATTCTTCTCGCAACTGACGGGCGACAAGCAAAAAGACGCGCAACTGATCGGTCAGTTTGGCGTGGGCTTTTATTCGTCGTTCATCGTCGCTGACAAGGTCACGGTGGTGAGCCGCCGCGCCGGCGCCACCGACGCCATCCAGTGGGAATCCGACGGCCAGGGCGAGTTCACGATTGCCGCCGCCGAGAAGGCCACGCGCGGTACCGACGTGACGCTGCACCTGCGCGCTGATGAAGACGAACTCTTGAACGGCTGGAAGCTGCGCGAGATTCTGCGCCGCTACTCCGACCACATTTCCTTGCCGATCCGCATGGCCAAGGAAGAGTGGGACCAAGAGAAGGGCGAGCAGGTCAAGACCGAAGAACTGGAAACGGTGAACCAGGCAAGCGCCCTGTGGGCCCGCAGCAAGTCTGACGTCACGGACGAGCAGTACCGCGAGTTCTACAAGACCGTCTCGCACGACTACGACGACCCGCTCGCCTGGACGCATAACCGCGTCGAAGGCCGCAGCGAATACACGCAACTGCTGTATGTGCCCAAGCACGCACCCATGGACATGTGGGACCGCGACGGCCGCCACGGCGTGAAGCTGTACGTCAAGCGCGTGTTCATCATGGACGACGCCGACCAGCTGCTGCCGTCGTACCTGCGCTTTGTGCGCGGCGTGATTGATTCGGCCGACCTGCCGTTGAACGTGTCGCGCGAAATCTTGCAGGAAAGCCGTGATGTGCGCGCGATTCGCGAAGGCTCGGCCAAGCGCATCCTGTCGCTCTTGGAAGACCTGGCTGAGAACAAGCCGGAAGACTACGCCACGTTCTGGTCGGAATTCGGCCAGGTGCTGAAGGAAGGCGCGGGCGAAGATTCGGCCAATCTGGAACGTATCGCCAAGCTGATGCGCTTTGCGTCCACGCAGTCGGGCGACCAGGCGCAGACGGTGTCGTTCGCCGACTACGTGTCGCGCATGAAGGAAGGCCAGGACAAGATTTACTACGTCACGGCAGACACGTTCGCCGCGGCCAGCAACAGCCCGCATCTGGAGATCTTCCGCAAGAAGGGCATTGAAGTGCTGCTGCTGTCGGATCGCGTGGACGAATGGATGCTTTCCTACCTGCGTGAGTTCGACGGCAAGTCGCTGGTGTCGGTGGCCAAGGGCGGTCTGGACTTGGCCGAACTGGCTGACGACGAAGAAAAGAAGCATCAGGCCGAAGTGGCTGAAGACTTCAAGCCGCTGGTCGAGCGCCTGCAAAAGACGCTGGAAGAGCAGGTCAAGGAAGTGCGCGTCACGCTGCGTCTGGTGGATTCGCCGGCGTGCGTGGTGGTGGGCCAGAACGAACTCAGCCCGCACCTGCTGCGCATGCTGAAGGCCGCCGGCCAGGAAGCGCCCAACGTGAAGCCGGTGCTGGAAATCAACCCGGAACACCCGCTGCTGGCCCGCATCCGCGCGGCAGATGACAGCGAGTTCGACCAGTGGGCACGTCTGCTGCTGGACCAAGCCCTGCTGGCCGAAGGCGCGCAAATCGCCGACCCGGCCGCATTCGTGAAGCGCTTGAATGCGTTGTTGCTGAAGTAAGCGGCAGGGGTTGAAGGGAAGGGCGCCTGAGGGCGCCCTTTTTTTTGGGTGGGGGGATGGAATGTGGAAATATTCCCGATCGGTAAGTTTTCTTCGTAATTCACTCCATTTTTGAGTGAAAGTACCGCTCGGTAATATTTGATGGATTTCGCCAACTAAACAGCATAAAATTCCCGAACGGTAATTTTGGAGCGCGACGATGTCTACTGACCCGGCGACCCTTTCGTCCCCCGTCTCAATACACACGGCCGCCGAGCTCGGCGAGCTGGTGAAGGGAGTGCGGCGCGCTCAGGGGCTGTTGCAAGCCGATCTGGCCGGCTTGTCAGGCACGGGCAATCGCTTTGTCGGCGAACTCGAACGCGGTAAGCCGACGCTGCAATTGCAGAAGGTGCTGGACATGTTGGACCTGCTCGGCCTGGAAGTTCAGGTGGTGCCGAAACGCCCGAGGTTGTCATGACCATTGGCGCCTTGGATCTGTATCAAGCAGATCGTAAAGTGGGCCGCTTGTTTGACGAGCGGCCGCTCCGATTCGTGTACGACGAATCCTGGTTGAGCCTGCCAGACGCACGTGCGATTTCGCCTGCGATCCCACTCGCAAGCGGTGATCACGCAAGCGACGCCGTTCATGCCTTCTTCGAAAACCTGTTGCCAGAAGGGCATATTCGCAAGTTCCTGCAAATCAGCCGACATGCAACGACGGTGTTCGGGCTGTTGCGCAGCGTTGGGGGCGACACCGCCAGTGGCCTGACGATTCTGCCGCAGGGCGAACGGCCCGCGCCACCGCATTACCGCGCCACCACGTGGCAAGCCGTTGCCGCACGGCTGAAGGATGCATCCACCCCAGCGCTGGTCGCCGAGAATGCAGAAGGCGCGCGGATCTCTTTGGCAGGCGCGCAAGACAAGTTGCTGTTGACGGTTCTGGCAGACGGATTGCCCGCAATACCCGCTGGTACAGCACCGTCATCCCACATCCTGAAGCCGGATATTGGCGGATTGAAGGGAGTATGGGCGTCGGCGCTGAATGAAACCCTGGTGATGCAATTGGCGGCCCAACTCGGCTTAGGCGTGGCAGAGGCGCACTATCAGTCTGATACCCAGGCGTGTCTGATTAAACGCTATGACCGCGTGCCAGACGGCCAAGGCGGTTTGCAGCGCTTGCATCAACTGGACTTGTGCCAATTGGCTGGCAAGCCATCCGATGTGAAGTACGAAGCGGATGGTGGCCCATCGCTGGTTGACTGCCTTCGCTTGCTTAAACAGGCGAGCGTTAGCGCAGCGGACCTGAAGCGCTTTTTGCAGTGGGTGATTTTCAATCTGTGCGTGGGCAACAACGATAGTCACGCGAAGAATCTGTCAGTGCTGCAGTCGCCCGACGGACGGTATCGGCTGGCGCCGTTCTATGACTTGATGTGCACGGCGATGTATCCCGGGCTGTCGCGTAAATTTGCGCTGTCGATTGGCGGCGAGATGATGCCGGGCCGCATCGCGCGCGGCCAGATCGAGGCGATGGCGATGGAGCTAGGCTTTAATCCCCGTTATGTATTGACGGTCGCGCGAGCATTGATGACGGCGTTGCCCACCGCATTGGATCAAGTGCAGGCGGCGCTGCTGGCGCAGGCCGCCGTCGGCACCGAACGAACGCTGATCGAACGGCTGGGCAACTGGATCAGGACGAACGCCCGCAAGCACGCGCAGCGTTGGGAATAAGCACGGCGTCTAACGCCAGCGCGCCCTGGCCGTCGGGTAGCGCCAGCAGCGGGTTGACCTCGATTGAACTGAAATCGTCCCGATGCGCGTGCGCGAATTGCGATAGCGCGGCCAAGGCATCGGCAAGCGCCCCGATGTCGCAGGGAGGCGTGCCGCGTGCGCCTTGCAGCAGCGCATAGCCTTTGATTTCACGGATCATCGCCATCGCTTGGGTGCGGTCAAAGGGGGCAAGGCGGAAGCTGACGTCTTTCAATACTTCGACGAACACGCCGCCCAAACCGAACATGACGACGGGGCCGAAGACCGGGTCGCCGTGCACGCCCACGATGCACTCCACGCCCTTGGGCGCCATGGGGGCGACCAGCACGCCGTCGATGCGGGCATCGGGGCAGTGGGATCGCACGCTGTCCAGGATGGCTGCGTGGCCGCGACGTACGGCGTCTTCACCGTGCAGGTTCAGCTTCACGCCGCCGACATCGCTTTTATGCAGGATGTCGGGCGAGACCACTTTCAAAACCATGGGGCCTGATGCGCGCGCTGCGGCAGCGACGGCGGTGTCGGCGTCGGTGGCAAGCGTGCAGTCTGGCACGGGAATGCCCGCTAGGCGCAGAACTTCCATCGCTTGCACTTCGTTGTAGGTGTCGAAGATTTTCGTGATGGATGTGGCGGCAGGGGCGGCGTCCGAAGGGTCTGCGGCCGTCTGCCCAGCGACGTGCATGTCGGCCAGATTCGCCACTGCGCCGATGGTCCGGATCGCGGCGCTCGGGTCGACGAATACCAGCGTGCCCAGGCGTTCGAGTTCGCGGCGGCGGTCGGGCGGGAACAGAGCGCAGATGGCGAGCGGAACGTTGGGATGGCGGCTGCGCATTTCGCGGGCGAAGGTTTCGAACGTGGGCCACAAGGTGTCTGATGACCCCGCGGCAGCCAGGAACACGGCCAGTGCGTCGTAGCGGCCATCGGCCAGCATGTCGTCGGCGGTGGCCAGCAGCAGGCCGGGTTCGGATACCACCTGGCCGGTGACATCGATGGGGTTCCGCGGCCCGGCGAACGGCACGCGTTCCAGCAGCCGGGCTTGCGCCAAGGCGTCGGGTTCGGGCAGCGACAAGCCGGCGTCTTCGGCGTCGTCCGCCATCAGTGCGCCGACGCCGCCCGAGATCGTGAAGATGCCCAGACGCTTGCCCTGTGGACGCTGCTTCCAGGTATCCAGCGCGTATCCCAGGTTGAAAAATTCTTCGATGGTTCGGGCGCGCAGCGCGCCGTATTGGCGAAAGAGTGCATCGTAGACAGCGTCGTCGCCAGCAAGTGCCGCGGTGTGCGAGGCAGCGGCTTGCGCGCCGGCCTGCGTGCGGCCGATCTTCGTCACGACGACGGGCTTGCCGGCGTCGCGCGCGGCGGCTAGTGCGCGGCGCAGCTTGGCGCCGTCGCGGCAGCCTTCCATGTACGCCATGATGACGCGCGTATCGGCGTCGCGGGCCAGCCATTCGATGCAATCGGCCACGTCGATGTCGGCCTCGTTGCCGGTGCTGATCCAGTGCGACAGCCCCAAGCCACGGTCGCGCGCCATGCAATAGGCGTAGGCGCCGAACGCGCCGCTTTGCGACACCATGCCGATGCCGCCCGCTGCCACGGCGCCGTTGGCGGGGGCGGGGGAAAACGTGGCGTAGACGTTGCGCCGCACATTCATGAAGCCCAGGCAGTTGGGGCCCAGCAAGCGGATGCCGCGTTCGCGCGCGATGGCGCACAACTGTTCCTGCATGTGCACGCCGGACGCACCCGTTTCCGAGAAGCCTGACGTGAAGACGACGGCGCCGCCCACTTGTCCGGGCCGCGCGCGTTCCAGCGCCTGGGCCGCGTGCGCCGCCGGCACGGCCAGGATGACCAGATCAACGTCGCCGTCCAGCGCGGACAGGTCGGGCGCGGCGGGCAAGCCCTGAATGACATCGGCGCGTGGGTTGATGGGCAAGATGCGGCCGTCATAGCCGTGCTGGCGCAGCAGACTGACCGGCATCGCGCCGATCTTGCCCGCCGTGGCGGAAGCGCCCACGACGGCGATGCTGCCGGGATTGAACAGGCGGGACAGGGAAGCGTCGGAAGGCGTGGTCATGGTCTGGGCGGGAAAGAGTCAGCAGAAGCGGGTCGATAGAAGCGAATCAAGACAAGCGAATCAGGAGAAACCAATCAAGAGAAGCGCACGACGCTGCGGCCGGTGCTGCCGCGTTCAAGCAGGGCGGCCAGCGCTTGCGGCAAATCCTGGGGTTCGATGACACGGGCGATAAGATCCAGCCGCGACGGGCGGTATTCACCCGCGAGTTTTTGCCATAGCGCGCGGCGCAGCGGCATCGGGCTGTTGGCGTTGATGCCCAGCAGCTTTACGCCGCGCAGAATGAAGGGAATGACCGTGGTGGGCAGTTCCGCGCCGCCCGCATTGCCGAACGCGGCGGCCACGCCATCCGGGCGCAGGCTGGCCAGCGCATGGGCCAGCAGGCTGCCGCCTACGGAGTCGATGACACCGGCCCAGCGCGCGCTCATCAGCGGCTTGATCGGGGCGGACAGATCGGGCGGGGTGATGACCTCGGCCGCGCCCAACGACCGCAGATAATCTTCGGCGCCGGGTTTGCCGGACATGGCGCAGACGCGGTAGCCGCGTTGGCTCAGGATGTCGATGGCGATGCCCGCCACGCCGCCCGTTGCACCCGTGACCAGCACGTCGCCCTGATCGGGGGTCAGCCCGCAATGCTCCATCCAATGCAAGGAAAGCGCGGCCGTGTAGCCCGCGGCGCCCAGCACGGCGGCGTCGCGCAGGCTGATGCCGGCAGGCAAGGGCAGCACCCATTCATGCGGCACGCGCGCAAGCTCCGCATAGCCGCCATCGCAATCCACGCCGATGCCAAAGCCGTGCACCACCACGGGCTGCCCCGGCGTAAGCGCGGGGTCGGCGGAGCGCACGACGGTGCCGCTCAAGTCGATGCCGCCGATGCGGGGGTACGCACGGACGATGTTGCCGCGCCCCGCTTGGGCCAGCGCGTCTTTGTAGTTCAGGCCGGCGTACGCGACCTTGATCACCGTGTCGCCTGCGGATAATTCGTCGACGGACAAGGTGTCGAAGCGGCCTTGCGGGGGGGCACCATTGGCGCCGCCATGCAAGCGATAGGCTTGGAATTGAAGATCAGACATCACAGCTCCAGAGGTCAGGCGTGCTTCAACAACCGCCGCGCCAGCGTGGCGCGATGCAGTTCGTTGGCGCCGTCGTAGATGCGGAACGGGCGCATTTCCTGCCAGATCATGGCGACGGGCGTGTCGTCCGATAGCCCCAACGCGCCCATCATCTGCACCGCGCGATCCGCCACGCGGTTCACGGCTTCGGACACGAACACTTTGGTCATGGCGCTGTGCTGCTTGACCGGCAACCCGGCATCCATGCGGCTTGCGCAATCCAGCGTCATCAGCCGGCTTGCGTGCAGATCGATATGCGAATCGGCCACCATCGCCTGAATCTGTTGCAGGTCGGCCAGCCGCGCGCCGAAGGATTCGCGCTGGGCCACATAGGCTTGTGCGGTTTCCAATGCGCGGCGGGCGCGTCCGATGTAGCGCATGCAGTGCGACAGGCGCGCGGGTTCGAGCCGCAGTTGCGCGTATTCCAGGCCGCGTCCGGGTTCGCCCAGCACGGCGTCAGGGCCGACTTCGCAGCCGGACAATTCAATCTCGGCGTGGCCGCCGATCTGATAACCGGTGACCATGCCGATGTCCCGCACGACGCGGTAGCCGGGTGTGCCAGCAGGCACCAAGAACAGCGTCGCACCGACGTCCGTTTGCGCCAGCACCAGCGCAAAGTCCGCGCCCACGCCGCCGCTGATGAATTGCTTGTGACCGTTCAGCACCCAACGCTGGCCGTGTTGCGTGGCGCGGGTGCGCAGCATGGACGGGTCGGAACCGGCGCCGGGTGCGGGTTCAGTCATGGCGAAGCAGGCGCGTTGTTCGGCACGCACCAGTGGCCGCAGATATCTTTCTTGCTGGGCGGCCGTGCCTAAGCGCAACAAGGTCAGCATGTTGGGCTGATCGGGCGCGGCGCAGTTCAGTGCGGCCGGCCCCAGAAAGCCGCGCCCGGCGGCTTCCAGCACCTGAGCCAACGCGCGCCAGCCCAACCCCAGCCCGCCCCATTCCTTCGGCAACTGCGGCGCATACAGGCCGGCTTCGCGGGCTTGTATGCGCAAGCGCGCCACGCAGGCGTCCAGCGCGCTGACGTCGCGAGCGATGGCGGGGGACTCGGCGGGAATAGCAACGTCATCGACGAAGCGGCGCACGCGTTCGCACAGTTCCGCAATGGCGTCGTCGTCGGGGTGATGAGCGGTCATGTGAGCCTCGGCTGACGGTGTAGGCATTACTGAATGCGGGTGCCGGTGGACTGCACCAGCTTGCCCCACCACACGGTTTCATCCGCGATCTGCTTGGCGAATTCCGCAGGCGTGCTGCCCAAGGGTTCGGCGCCCAGTTCCTGGAAACGTGCGCGCAGCTGCGGGTCTTGCAGCGCCTTGACCACGGCGGCATGCAGACGGTCGACCACCGCAGGCGGCGTGTTGGCGGGCGACATCAGCCCTTTCCAGGCCATGACTTCGAAGCCGGGCATACCCGCTTCGCTGAACGTGGGGATGTCGGGCGAGGCCGTTGCGCGCGCATCGCTGGGCACCGCCAGCGCGCGCAGGCTGCCTGCTTTGACTTGCGGCAGCAGCGCCGGCATGTTGTCGATCATGAAATCAATATGGCCGGCGACCAGGTCGGTGATGGCGGGGCCGGTGCCTTTGTACGGCACGTGCTCGGCTTGCAGGCCGGCCTTTTGCTTGAGCAGTTCGCCGGCCAATTGCGCGGGCGAGCCATTGCCGGGCGAACCGAACGACAGCTTGCCCGGGTGATTGCGTGCGTAGACCAGGAATTCCTGTAGCGTTTTCACGGGCATCGATTTCGTCACGACCATCAGGTTGTGTTCGCGTTCGATGCAGGTGATGGCGGTCAAGTCCTTGGCCGGATTGAACGGCATGTTGGCGTACAGGCTGGGGTTGATGACCGTTGGCCCGGCTGCCGCCAGCAGCAGCGTGTAGCCGTCGGGCGCGGCGCGCGCAACGAAGTCGCCGCCGATGTTGCCGCCTGCGCCCGGCTTGTTTTCCACGATGACGGGCTGCCCCAGGATGGGGTGCAAGGCCTCGGCCAGCAAGCGGCCCAGGATGTCGGTAGACCCGCCAGGGGCAAACGGAATGATCAGCCGGATCGGCTTGTCGGGGTAGGCGGCCGCGGCCTGGGGCGGCAGCGCCGCGCAGGCAAACGCGGCAGCCATGGCGCCGATCCACTTCGGCAAGTGCTTGTGCAGCATGTCAGTCTCCTTTGGTTTGCAGGGCCGCCGGCTTCTTGTGGCTGCGGTCCCCGGGGTGTCGTCCAGGCCTAACGGCTGGGCGTGTAGCCAGCTTGGGCCAGCGTGTGGCGGGCGATGGTCAATTGATGAATCTGGCTGGTGCCTTCATACAGGCGGAACAGGCGCACGTCGCGGTAGAAGCGTTCAATGCCTTGCTCGGCGATGTAGCCATAGCCGCCATGCATCTGCACGCAGCGGTCTGCCACGCGGCCGCACATTTCCGACGCGAAGTATTTGCAGATCGACGCGTTTAACGTCACGTCCTGGCCGGCATCGCGTTCGCGCGCCGTTTGCAAGACCAGCGCCAACGCGGCTTGAATTTCTGTCTGGCAGTCGGCCAGCATCGCCTGGATCAGTTGGAAGTCCATCAACGGTTTGCCGAACTGTTCACGCTCGGCGACGAAGCGCATGGTGTCGTCCAGCATGCGAATGGCGGGGCCGATGCACAACGCCGCCAAGTGGATGCGCTGCTTGTTCAGCACTTTCATGGCCGTCTTGAAGCCCATGCCTTCCTGGCCGCCGATGAGGTTGGCGGCGGGCACGCGGCAGTTGTCAAAATGCACGGACGACACGGGTGAGCCGGCCTGGCCCATCTTGTCGTAAGGCTTGCCCGTGGACAGGCCCGGCGTGCCGCGTTCAACGATGAAGGCCGAGATGCCCTTGGCGCCCGGCGCGTCGGGGTCCGTGCGGGCCATGACGGTGAACAGACCCGCAAGCGGGGCGTTGGTGATGAAGCACTTTTCGCCATTCAAGACATAGCTGTCGCCGTCGCGCACCGCCGTCGTGCGCAAGGCGGTGGCATCCGAACCTGCTTGCGGTTCGGTCAAGGCAAAGCAGCCGGTGAGTTCGCCCGAGGCCAGCCGGGGCAGATAATGTTCCTTTTGCCGCTCGGTGCCGTCAGCGACCAGCGCTTCGGAGCCGATGCCGGTGTTGGTGCCCACCCGGGCGCGGAACGCTACCGAGCATTGCGATAGTTCGATAGCCGCCCGGATCAATTCTTCTGTGCTCATCCCCGCGCCGCCGTAGGCCTCGGGGATGGAATAGCCGAACATGCCTTGCTCGGCCATGGCGCGCACCAGGTCATCCGGCACTGCATCCAGACGGGCCACTTCGGCTTCGCGCGGTACCAGCTGTTCGCGGACGAAGCGGCGCAGCGAATCGATAAAGGCGGGGAAGCCGTCGGGGTCCCGGATCATGAGGTGTCTCCATTTTTTCTAGATGTCGTAGCCGCCTGGGAAGGCAAATCCGTACCGGGCCGACTGAGAATCCAGGCTAGCAAAGCGGCGCCGAATGCGAGACAAGTGTTTCGATATCTTGAACGGATTGATGCTGTGGACGGGTGGCGTTGCTCTATGATCGTCGCCATGACCACGCCCCAAGGCAGCCGCCATCCTGATCCCGCTTTCGCCACGACGCTGGCGCACGGCCTGTCGGTGCTGCAAACTTTTCGGCACGGCGAGCCCGCGCTCAGCAATCGCGAACTTGCTGACCGCACGGGCCTGTCCAAAGCCACGATCTCGCGGCTGACCGACACGCTGGTTCAGCGCGGCCTGCTGCGTTACGACGCCAGCCTGCGCCGGTACCGGCTGGGCACGGCGCTGCTGTCGTTGAGTTACCCCTTGCTGGCCAGCATCAAGCTGCGGCAACTGGCGCGCCCGTTGATGACGCGGCTGGCGAATGCGGCGGGCGGGTCGGCGTCGCTGGGCATGCATCACGGCGCGCACATGGTGTACGTGGAAACGTGCCGGGGCCACGACGCGGTGGCGTTTCGGCCCGATATCGGCGCCATGTTGCCGCTGCTGGCGTCCGCCATGGGCCGCGCCTGGCTGGCGCAGGCCGATGCAGGCGAAGCCGAGGCGTTGATTGCGTCGTTGCGCCGGCAAGAACCCGAGGCCTGGCAGCGTCATGCGGCGGGTTGGGAAGCGGCGCGGCGCGACTATGCCGCGCATGGATTCTGCGTGGCCGAAGGCGAGTGGCACGCCGATGTGCATGCCGTGGCAGTGCCGATGCGCCGGCGTGTGGACGGGCAGGTGTTTGTGTTCAATTGCGGCGTGCCTGTGCGGCGGTTGCGAGCGGGTGACTTGCGCCGGCGCATCGCGCCGCGGTTGCTGACCTTGGTGGACCGCGTTGAGAAAATGCTGGAGCGCCAAGATGCCGATTGAATCTCCGCCACTCCGCGCACCGTCCAGCGAGCGCGATTTCGCCACCACGCTGGCGCATGGCATCGATATCCTGGCCTGCTTCCGGGCAGACCGTCCAGAGCTTGCCAACAAAGATTTTGCGCAGCAGACGGGCTTGTCGAAAAGCGCCGTGGCGCGCTTGACGCATACGCTTGTCGAGCTGGGCTTTCTGCTGCGTTCGGGGCCGCCGGCGCGTTACCGGCTGGGCGCCTCGGTGCTGGCGCTGAGCTACCCCTTGCTTGCCAGCATGCAGATTCGCCAGCTGGCGCGGCCACTGATGAAACAGCTGGCGGATCACGCGTGCGGCGCGGTGTCGCTGGTGGTGCGCGACCGGCTGCAAATGGTCTATGTGGAAACCGCCCGGTCCAACGACGCCTTGCAGACCCGCCCGGACATCGGCGCGGCGTTGCCGCTGTTGTCCAGCGCAGCCGGCAAGGCCTGGCTATGCCGGGCGCCAGAGGCCGAGCGGGCGGCCGTCTTGAACCAGCTGCGCGTGGCCGATCCGCGCCACTACGCGGAGCACTTCCCCAGCCTGGAGCCGGCCAGCCGTGATCTGGAGCAGAAGGGGTACTGCGGCAATAACGTGCAGTGGCGTCCGGATGCGTACGGTTTCGCGGCGCCGTTGTGCCGGCCGTATCAGTCGCTGTTGTACGTTTTCAACTGCGGCGTGCCGTCGGGCGACGGCCCGTATCGTGCGCGGGCGGCAGATCTGGGGCCGCGGCTGGTGGGGTTGGCGCGCGAGACCGAGCGGTTGCTGGGGCTGTCGTAGGGGCCTGCGATAGGGGACGCCATATCGGCTGTCGTCGCGAATGTGCCGGCGGGGATGGTGCGGGGGACGGATGCGCCATCCCGCCGATTCGTGACTCCAAGTCAAAAGTGTTTGGCTGTCAGACGGCTTTTTCCGCAAAGGTGCTGCCGTCATACTGCAGGCCTGTCTCCCCGATGCGCCCGCCATTCTGGCCGGCAACGCCCCAGGAACATCCTGCCGGCGCCGTCGAACCCAAGGAACCTGCATGAACCCGCAAGATACTCAACCGGTGAAAGCCGGCCTGCCGTTGTTGGCGCTCGCCGTCGGTGCGTTTGGCATCGGCGTGACCGAGTTTTCTCCCATGGGCCTGTTGCCCGTCATTGCCGAGGGGGTGGGCGTGTCCATTCCCAGCGCCGGCATGCTGATCAGCGCGTACGCGATCGGCGTGATGGTGGGCGCGCCGCTGATGACGCTGGCGTTTTCGCGCTGGTCGCGGCGCAAGGCCTTGATTCTGCTGATGGCAATTTTCACCATCGGCAACGTGCTGTCCGCGCTGTCGCCCAACTACACGACGCTGCTGCTGGCGCGTCTGGTCACAAGCTTGAACCACGGCGCGTTCTTTGGCCTGGGTTCGCTGGTGGCGGCCAGCGTGGTGCCGCGCCACAAACAGGCCAGTGCGGTGGCCACCATGTTCATGGGCCTGACCATCGCCAACGTGGGCGGCGTGCCCGCGGCGACGTGGCTGGGGCAGGTAATCGGCTGGCGCATGTCATTTGCCGCTACCGCCGTGCTGGGCTTGATTGCGATGCTGTCGCTGTGGTTCGCGTTGCCTGCTGGTGAAGCCGGCCGCCGTCCCAACGTGCGCCACGAACTGGCGGTGCTGAAGAGCCCCGTCGTGCTGTTGGCGTTGCTGACGACGGTGCTGGGCGCGGGCGCCATGTTTACGCTGTACACCTACATTGCGCCCACGTTGGCGGACATTACCGGCGCATCGCCCGCCTTCATTACCGGCATGCTGGTGCTGATCGGCCTGGGTTTCACGCTGGGTAACGGCATGGGTGGCCGCATGGCCGACCGCTCGCTGGACGGCACGCTGATCACGTTCCTGGTGATCGTCATCATCGACCTGCTGGCGTTCCCGTGGATCGCTTCCACGCAAGTCGGCGCGGCAATCTCGCTGCTGATCTTCGGCGTGGCGACCTTCGCGGTGGTGCCGCCCTTGCAGATGGGCGTGATGCGCGCCGCCACCGATGCGCCGGGGCTGGCGTCGTCGGTGAACGTGGGCGCATTCAACCTGGGCAACGCGGTAGGCGCCGCAGCGGGTGGCGCGGTGATCTCGGCGGGCATGGGCTACGCCGCCGTCCCCATCGCTGGCGCCGTGATCGCCGTCGCAGGCTTGGCGCTGGTGCTGGTGCAGCGGGCAAGCAATGTGCGCCGCCGGAAGCTGGCCGTGCAGGGTTGCTGATTGGGGTAGTGGAAGAAGAAGGCCGCGCTGGGTAGCGCGGCCTTTTTTTGTGGCGGGTGTCTCTCCCGCCCCGGCATCAAGCCTCGATCCGCTCCACCCTGCCTACCAGCAGGATGTACGACAGCGCGCCCAGCAAGGCCAGGGACGATACGTACACGATGGCGGGGGCGAAGCTGTCTTTCGACACCAGCAGGCCGATCACGATCGGGGTGCAGATCGATGACAGGTTGCCGACGAAGTTGAACACGCCGCCCGTCAGGCCCAAGAGGCGCACGGGCGCAAGCGTTGACACCAGCGACCAGGTGATCGACGCCAGGCCGTTGCCGAAGAACGCGACGGCCAGGAAGAAGATGACCCACGGCGTGGAGTCGGTGAAGTTGGCGCCGATCATTGATGTCGAGATCAAGAGGCCCAGGATGATGGGCAGCTTGCGCGCCAGGCCGACGGTGGCGCCGCGGCGGATCAGGAAGTCAGACAGCACGCCTGAGCACAGCACGCCGACAAACGCGGCCAGGAACGGCACCGACGCCAGAAAGCCGGACTTGATGAAGTCCATGCCGCGGTACTTCACCAGGTAGGTCGGGAACCAGGTCAGGAAGAACCACAGCGTGGACGTCAGGCAGAACTGGCCCAGGTACACGCCCCAGAGCTTGCGCTTGGACATCACCAGCCCCAAGTCATTCCAGTTGAAGGGCGTTTTTTTAGCTTTGACGCTGCGGTCCAGATCGACCACGCCGCCGCCTTGCTGGATCAGTTCGATTTCGGCCGCGTTCGCGCCTTTGAACTGGCGCGGTTCACGGTAGATCAGGTACCACAGCACGCCCCACACGATGCCCAGCAGGCCCGTGCTGACAAACACCATGTGCCAGCCGTAGTGGTGTTGCAGCCAGGCCAGCACCGGCGTCAGGAACGCCAGGCCGACGAACTGGCCCGACGTGTAGAAGCCGATGGCGGTGGCGCGTTCCTTTTCCGGGAACCAGGTCGTGACGACGCGGTTGTTGATCGGGTAGGCGGGCGCTTCCAGCGCGCCGACGGCCAGGCGCAGCACGAACAGAATGATGAAGCTGCTGGCAAAGCCCATGAAGAACGTCGCTGCCGACCACAGGATCAGCGCGGCGGCGTACAGCACGCGGGGCGACACGCGGTCGACCAGCCAGCCGCCGGGGATCTGCATCGCGGCGTAGGTCCAGCCGAAGGCCGACAGGATCAACCCTTCATGCCAGGTGTCCAGGCCGAACTCGTCCTTCAGCGCGGGCGCGGCGATGGACAGGTTGCTGCGGTCCAGGTAATTGATGACGACGGTGATGAACAGCATCACCATGATGATGTAGCGGCTGCGCGTGGGCCGCTGGGCGGCTTGCAGGCCCGGGTGGGTGGCGGTGGACAAGGGGGTCTCCTCTCTCTTTTATCGGCTTACCACTCGGCGAAGCTGCCGTCGGCGTGACGCCAGATCGGGTTGCGCCAGCGGTGGCCCACGGCGGCGCGTTCCTTTACGTATTCCTCGTTGACCTCGATGCCCAGGCCCGGGCCTTGCGGAATGGCGACCATGCCGTCTTCGTACTTGAAGACTTCGCGGTTGCTGACGTAGTCCAGCAGGTCGTTGGCCGCGTTGTAGTGGATGCCCAGGCTTTGTTCCTGGATGAAGGCGTTGTAGCAGCCGGCGTCGATCTGCAAGCAGGTGGCCAGCGCAATCGGGCCCAGCGGGCAATGCAGCGCCAGCGCCACGTCATACGCTTCGGCCATCGCTGCGATCTTGCGGGTTTCGGTGATGCCGCCCGCGTGTGACGGGTCGGGCTGGATGATGTCGACATAGCCTTCGGACAGCACGCGCTTGAAGTCCCAGCGCGAGAACAGGCGTTCGCCCAGCGCGATGGGGGTCGACGTCAGCGGCGCCAGTTCCTTCAACGCTTCGTAGTGTTCGCTTAGCACGGGCTCTTCGATGAACATCAGCTTGAACGGGTCCAGCTCTTTCATCAGCACCTTGGCCATGGGCTTGTGAACGCGGCCGTGGAAGTCCACGCCGATGCCCACGTTCGGGCCGACGGCGTCGCGAACCGCAGCCACGTTCTCCAGGCACTTCTCGACCTTGTCGAAGGAATCGATGTACTGAAGTTCTTCGGTGCCGTTCATCTTCACGGCGGTGAAGCCGCGGTCGACGGCGCTCTTGGCGGCGGCTGCGGTGTCGGCCGGGCGGTCGCCGCCAATCCATGAATACACGCGGATGCGGTCGCGCACATTGCCGCCCAACAGCTGCGACACCGGCACGCCCAGATGCTTGCCTTTGATGTCCCACAGCGCCTGGTCGATGCCGGCCAGCGCGCTCATGTGGATGGCGCCGCCGCGATAGAAACCGCCGCGGTACAGCACCGTCCAGTGGTCTTCAATGTTGCGCGGGTCTTTGCCGATCAGGTAGTCAGACAGTTCTTCAACGGCGGCGGCGACCGAGTGCGCGCGGCCTTCAACGACGGGTTCACCCCAGCCGACGATGCCTTCGTCCGTTTCGATTTTCAGGAAGCACCACCGGGGCGGCACGATGTAGGTAGTGAGCTTGGTGATCTTCATGCTTGAGTCTCCTGGACGGAATAGGCGCGTTGCCAGGCCGCGACGAATGCGCGCGCGTTCTGGCCGACGTCTTTGGCCGACAGGCCGGGTTTGTACAAAGCGGAGCCCAGGCCGAAGCCGCTGGCGCCCGCCTGGGCGTAAACGGAAATGTTGTCGGGCGTGATGCCGCCCACGGGCACCAGCGCAATCGGCGGGCGCATCACCGCGCGCCAGGCTTTCAGCACGACGGGGCCGAGTTGTTCGGCGGGGAACATCTTCAGCACGTCGGCGCCGGCAGCCAGCGCGGCGAAGGCTTCGGTGGGCGTGGCGACGCCGGGGCAGGACGCCATGCCCAGCGCTTTGGCGGCGCGGATCACGGCGGGGTCGCTGTGCGGCATCACAATCAGTTCACCGCCCGCGTCCTGAATGCGGGCGCAGTCGTCGGGGTTCAGCACGGTGCCGGCGCCGATCAGGCAGTCGGTGGGCAGCGCGGCGCGCATGGCGCGGATGCTGTCCAAGGGGTCGGGCGAATTCAGCGGCACTTCAATCAGGCGAAAGCCTGCTTCGTAGAGCTCGTGGCCGATGGCTTCGGCTTCCGTGGGTTGGATGCCGCGCAGGATGGCGATCAGGCCGCAGTGGGCCATGGCGGTTTGCAGACCGGGATGGTTCATGTGGGGTTCCTAGGCGGGGCCGAAGAAGAAGGTGAAGCCGAAGCGGAAGGTGATGTCGAAGCCGAGGCCGAAGCGGGAGACGATGTCGCAGCCGATGCGAGGGCCGATGTCGGCGCGGCGGCATCGGCCGTGATCAGCCCGGCGCAGATGGCCAGGTGCCACAGGCCGCGCTCGGTGGCGTTCTGCGCTTGCTCAGGCGTGCCCAGGCCGTAGTGCTGCATTGCCAGGATGTAGCGCTGGCACAGCGCGGGTTCGCCGCAAAGCACAATGCGGGGCAGTTCGCCCTGTTGGCGCAGCATCTCGGCAAGCGCCGCGATTTCGTGGCCAATCAACAGGCCCGACAAATAATCCGCTTGGGATGCGCTGGCCAGTTCACCCGTCAGCCCAAGCGCGCGCGTGCTGAAGATGGTGGACAGCACACCGGCGCGGCCGGCCGGGGCGCCGGCCACTTTCACGCCGCGCTCAAAAGCCGCCATGTCGGCGGCGGGCGCGTCGCTCATCGTGCGGCCCAGGATGGTGTGGCCGCGCAAGGCGGCGTAGACCTCGCCGGTCATGAAGGTGTCGAAGTGCGTGACGCGGCCTCGGCGCGCGTTGACCCATTTGGAATGCGTGCCGGGCAGGCCGATCAGCACGCTGTCGGCGGGGTGGGTGTCGGATGCGCCGGGCTGGTCGAACATCACGCCGAACACTTGGGTCTCTTCCCCGCGCATCACGTTGGGCAGGCCGTGGCGCTGGATCAGGCCGGGCACGATGTGCAGCGGGGTGGCGTTGGGGCCGGCGCCCGTGCGTTCGACCACGGTCAGCAAGGTGCCGATGCGTTCCAGGTCGACCGGCACGTCCAGGTAGGCTGCTTCCTTCCAGCCCTGCGCGCTGCCGACCATGCCGCAGGCGATCACGGGCAAGGCGGGTTCGGCGCGCAGCCAGTCGCCGCAAGCTTGTTCAAAGGCCAAGTCAAAGCCAGACAATGCCGTGCTGGCGGCGCCGTCTTGCAAGGGCTGTGGCAGGCGCATGATGCCCCAGGGCAAGTGGCGGGTGTCCAGCGTGCGGCCGGTGGCGTCCAGCCGGTACGCGCGCAACGATGAGGTGCCCCAATCCAGCGCGATAAGCGCCGCGCGGGCAGGCGATCCGGTAGTCATCTGATCTGTCTCGTCTCTGGCTGCGATGCCCGTTTCCCTGAGCGCCTGAGCGCAGGCGTGGGTGGGCGGGCATGGCAGGCCTTGTTGTCTGAGGCGCGCCGGGCGCAAGAAATGCGTCGGGCGTGCGTTGCGAAAAATTCTAGATCAGCGCTTGAAAAATCTCAAAATATAGAATTTAATCCCACATATAGGGAATAGAGGCCGGGCTTATCCCACCCGGGAGCTGCCCACTGGCACCCCGCATCACGGCGCCCGGCTATGCTTGCCGTCGTTGTTGTCCTTCGTTTTTGCTGTGTAGCCTTGTTTCATGACCGCCATCCTCACTTCCGCTAGCCCCCCGTCCCTGGACCCCGATGCCGCCGCGCCCGCTGGCACGCAAACGTTGATGCGCGGGCTGGCCGTGGTGCAAGCCGTGGCCGACGGGGCGCGCGACTTGAAGGAAATCTGCGCGCGCATTGGCGTGGCGCGCAGCACCACCCACCGGTTGGCCAGCTGCCTGGTGCAAGAGCGCTATCTGCGCGCCTTGCCGGGCGTGGGCTATGTGCTGGGGCCGAAGCTGATTGAGCTGGGTTTTCAGGCGCGTGAAGCGTTTCCGATGGCGACCTTGGCGCGTCCGTATTTGGACAGCCTGGCTGAACTGACGGGCGACACCATTCACCTGGCGGTGCGCGACAACGACGAAGTGCTGTATCTGGAGAAGATCCCCGGCAAGAAGGGCCTGGAGATGCGTTCGCGCGTGGGCCACCGCATGCCGCTGGCCGCGACCGGCGTGGGCAAGGCGCTATTGCTGGATACCGAAGAGCCGCAATGGAAGGCGCTGCATCGCATCGGCGCGCCAGTGTCATCGCGTGCGCCGGGCGGGCAGCAGACCTGGGAAGCGTTCCGCGACCGTATGCGCGAATACGCGGCGCAAGGCTATGCGTTTGATCTGGAAGACAACGAGCCGTCGATCCGCTGCGTGGCGGCGCCCGTGCGCGACGCGTCCAGCGGCATCGTGGCGGCGATCAGCGT
Organism: Achromobacter sp. 01N37; assembly: GCF_056399725.1. Lineage (NCBI taxonomy): Bacteria > Pseudomonadati > Pseudomonadota > Betaproteobacteria > Burkholderiales > Alcaligenaceae > Achromobacter > Achromobacter sp. 01N37. Next base: position 271,933 of record NZ_JBFTRX010000006.1, on the reverse strand, counting down.
GTCCAGCACCGTGCCCTATATGTCGCTGGAACGGATGCGCGAAATGGTCGCCGTCGTGCAGGGCGCGGCGGCGGGCATTTCGGCGGAGATGGGCTGGAAGGTCGACCGCGGCTGAGTTATTCCAGCGGCAAGGTCAGCACGCCCTGCGGCGCGGGGCGCATCATCACGCGGCGATACCAGGCGGACAGCGCCGGCGTGTCGGGGCGTTCCATCGGCAGGGCCAGCCAGCGGTGGGCGGAACAGACCAGCGCAATATCACCCATCGTCAGATGGCGGCCTGCAATGAACTCGCGGCCTTGCAGCGCCTGGTCCAGAATCAGGGCGCGGGCGTTCGAACGCTTCACCGAATGTTCAATTGCGGCGTGATCGCGCTTGTCTTCCGGCGTGCGGATCAGGCCCAGGAACGCGGGGCCCATGGCGCCTTGCCATTCGGTTGCCTGCCAATCCATCCAGCGGTCGGCGTCGGCGCGCATGCACGCGTCTTCCGGCCACAGCGTACCCGCGCCGTAGCGCGCGGCCAGATAACGCACGATGGCGTTGGATTCCCACAGCACAAAGCCGCCATCGTCGATGACGGGCACGGTGCGGTTGGGATTGAGCTTGGCGTATTCCGGCGTGTCCACCACGCCGAACGGCCCGCCGGCGGGCGTAAAGGTGTGCGGCAGGGCCAATTCGCGCACGGCCAGCATCACTTTCTGCACGTTGACGGAAGTCAGGCGTCCCCAGATCTTCAACATATCCAGTCCTTGAGTCGTGTCAGGCGGGCGGCAATTGCCGCCGCGCAAAGCCACTGTCGCGCGAAAAACGCGTCCAGTTGAAAGCAGGCCCGGGGTCCGTTTTGCGGCCCGGGGCAATGTGTTCGTGCCCCCAGGCCGCAGCCAGGGGATAACGTGCGCGCAGCACCGGCGTCAGCTTGCGCAGCGCCGCGTATTGTTCGTCGGCATAGGCAAGGGTATCCGTGCCTTCGAGTTCGATGCCGATGGAAAAGTCATTGCAGCGTTCGCGGCCGCCAAAGCGCGACACGCCAGCATGCCAGGCGCGCTGGTCGGTGGATACGAACTGAATGATGCGCCCATCGCGGCGGATGAAGAAGTGCGCCGACACGCGCAAGCCGCGCAGCCGTTCCAGCCAGGGGTGCGAGGAATAGTCCAGCGTGTTCAGGAACAGCCCGGCCACTTCGGGGCCGCCAAACTGCCCGGGGGGCAGGCTGATGTTGTGCAGCACCAAGAGCGACACTTGCGCGCCAGCAGGACGCGCGTCGCGGTTGGGCGAGGGCAAACGGGTAACACCGGGGGCGGGCGCCAGCCAGCCATGTCGATCCAGAAGCAGAGCCATGGGAGAGAACTTGCGTGGTGAATCCAACAGGCATTATGCCGTGGTCCCCGCTGCCTCCCAAATCTGGAGTGGGGACTTACTTTTTGCCCAAGGCCGCGTGCTCGGTGCTGCACCAGGTCAGCCCGTTCTGCAGCACTGCTTCGGAGCGCGGCAGATGGATGCCGCAATGCGCACACCGCACCATCGACTCTGGCGCCGCCGGCGCAGGCGCGCTGCGGCGGGTCTTGGGTTGCTCGTCCGCCTGCCGTGCCGCCGCCATGCGGGCGGCGATGCGGGCAACGAACAGCACCGCGATGATCAGAACCACCCAGAACAACAACTTGCCCACGTCAGCCTCGATGCAGAATCATTTCCAGCACGAACCGGCTGCCGGTATAGGCCAGAATCAGAAAACCAAAACCCGTCAGCGTCCAGCGTAGCGCCACCCGGCCACGCCATCCCCGGATGTGGCGGCCCACCAGCAGCACGCCGAACGTCAGCCACGACAGCAGGGTGAAAACGGTTTTGTGGTCAAACGGCAGGATCTTGCCCGTCAGCTTCATCGACGCGATCGACCCCGAGCCCACCGCCAATGTCAGCACGATGAAACCGATCCAGATAATACGGAACAGCAGTTGCTCTTGCACCAGCAGCGGCGGCTGAGAGTCCAGCACGCGGCCGATGATGCTGCGTTGGGCCGGGGCGTCGAGTGGCCGGTGCAGGTGGCGGTCAAGCAGCGCCATCATCATGGCGTGCAGGGCGGCGATGGTGATAAGGCCATAGGCGGCAAGCGCGATCAGCAGGTGCACGCGCAGCCAGGCGTCATTGGCGTGGGGCACGAATTGCCCCTGCGGAAACACGGCGGCCAGGGCGCTGGCGATGGCGGCGGCAGGCAACAACAGCAATTGCAGGCCGTCAATGCGTACCAGCAGGCTCTCCAGCCAGAACACCACCATGCCCAGCCAAATGGCCGCAGACAGGGCCAGTGCCCACCCAATGAACAGATGCTGGGCGCCCAGCATCGATTGTTGCAGCCCGATTCCATGGAGAACCAGGGCCCCCAGCAGGCACAGACGGGCGATTTTGCCCGTCTGCTCCACTTCCCCGGCGCCGGCCAGGCGGGCCCAAAGTGACCCCCCGAGCACTGCGTACGCCAAGGCAGCCGCTGTGTGAAATACAATGCCTAGTGACATAGAAACCGTTGTCTGGATGGGGCCTTGGGGTGCATGTCACCCGAAAGCGCAGAATCCGCGCCTGCGGCCACCGTTCAATCAACTAGTTTAAGCGGAAACGCCTCTCATGCTCGATAACCTAACTCAACGCCTTTCGCGCGTCGTCAAGACGCTGCGCGGTGAAGCCCGCCTGACCGAGGCCAACACCCAGGAGATGCTGCGCGAAGTGCGCATGGCTCTGCTGGAAGCCGACGTGGCCCTGCCCGTCGTGCGTGAATTCGTCGCCCGCGTAAAGGAAAAGGCGCTGGGCGAAGAAGTGGCCGCCAGCCTCAGCCCGGGCCAAGCCCTGGTCGGCGTCGTCCACAAGGAACTGACTGCCCTGATGGGCGGCGACCTGGGCGCCGATTCCAACGAATTGTCGCTGGCGGTGCAACCGCCCGCGGTCATCCTGATGGCCGGCCTGCAAGGCGCCGGTAAAACCACCACCACCGGTAAGCTCGCCCGCTGGCTGTCCGAAGGCCAGCATACGCAGCACGGCCGCAAGACCGGCAAGAAGAAAGTGCTGGTGGTGTCCGCCGACGTGTATCGTCCGGCCGCTATTGACCAGTTGAAGAGCGTGGCCGCACAGGTCGGCGTCGACTTCCTGCCGTCAGACCCCAGCCAGAAGCCCGAAGACATTGCGCGCGGCGCGGTGGACCATGCTCGCCGTCACCACTACGACGTGCTGATCCTGGATACGGCCGGCCGCTTGGGCATCGACGAGGCCATGATGCGCGAAATTCGCGCGCTGCATGACTTGGTCAAGCCGGTGGAAACGCTGTTCGTCGTGGACGCCATGCAGGGCCAGGATGCGGTCAACACCGCGCGCGCCTTCGCAGACGCGCTGCCGCTGACGGGCGTTGTGCTGACCAAGCTGGACGGCGACGCCCGCGGCGGCGCGGCCCTGTCCGTGCGCCACGTCACCGGCAAGCCGCTGAAGTTTGTCGGCGTGTCGGAAAAGCTGGACGGCCTTGAGCCCTTCTACCCTGACCGCATGGCCCAACGCGTGCTGGGCATGGGCGATATCGTTTCGCTTGTTGAACAGGCGCAAAAGAATATCGACATCGCCGAAGCGCAGAAGCTGGCGGCGAAGATCAAGTCGGGCAACAAGTTCGACCTGAACGATTTCCGCGACCAGCTCGGCCAGGTGAAGAAGCTGGGCGACATGGGTTCGCTGCTTGAAAAGCTGCCGGCTCAGTTCCAGCAGGCCGCGGGCCAGCTGCAAGGCGGCCAGGCGGAAAAGCAGTTGCGCCGCACGGAAGGCATCCTGAATTCCATGACGGCCGCCGAACGCGCCAAGCCCGAACTCATCAAGGCCTCGCGCAAGCGCCGCATCGCAACGGGTTCCGGCGTGCCGGTGCAAGAGGTCAACCGCCTGCTGGCTCAGTTCGAGCAGATGCAAGGCATGATGAAGCAGATGAAGAAGGGCGGCATGGCAAAGATGATGCGCGCCATGGGCGGCATGAAGGGCTTGGGCCGCTTCGGCATGAAATAAGGCCCCCACGGCGCGCGCACTGCGTGCGCTTCCTGCCCCCCAAGGGGGCGCTTTTCCCTTGGGGCGGCCCGGCGGGAAATAGAGCCCCCACGGCGCGCGCACTGCGTGCGCTTCCTGCCCCCCAGGGGGGCGCTTTTCCCTTGGGGCGGCCCGGCGGGAAAAGAGGCCTCGCAGCGCGTGTGCTTCCTGCCAAAAAAATGGCCAGACATTGCGTCTGGCCAAGCAATCGCGGCAGGCAGGGGGCGCCGCGCCGCGACACAATCCGGAAAACGCATGGGTGTTCTCCGGGTTGTTTGGGTTCAGTTGCCGCTTACGACAGCGGCGGAATGCGCAGCACCTGGCCCGGGTAGATCTTGTCGGGGCTGGTCAACATCGGCTTGTTGGCTTCAAAGATCAGCGTGTTCTTCGCGCCCTGGCCCTTGCCGTATTGCGCTTCGGCGATCTTCCACAGGTTGTCGCCCTTTTGCACCGTGTACATCTTGGCTTCGGGCGTGGCCTGCTTCACCTTCAACTGGTTATCCACCGCCGCAACGCCGACGGTGTTGCCCAGCGCCAGGGAAATCTTCTCGGCGGCTTCGGTGCTTAGCGCCTCGCCGGCCACCGTGACCTTGTCGCCGTCCACGGTAATTTGCAGGCCATCCGCGTTCAGGCCGTGCTTATCCAGCTCTTTCTTCAACTCGTCTGCGGTCGCGGCCTTGGCCTCGCTGGCGCCGAAGAGTTTTTCCCCTACGTCCTTGATGAAATTGAGCAGACCCATAGTGTTTCCTTTATCGATGTAGCGGTGAGAAAACGATTGTCTTCAGGGCGCGCGGCCCACGAACATCTTGCGTACGATTCCGGCGATCAAGGTCAGCACGGCGCCACCAATGCCGCCGCCCACCACGTCCCCCGCAATCGCTGAAAGATCCAATCCTGCATTGCCCGCCGTTGCCGCTGCCCCCGCGCCGGCCGTGATCATGGGCGCCAGCCATGAACCGCCCGCCAAGCCACCAATCGCGCCGGCGATGGTATTGCCCAACGGGCCAAGGTTGAACTGCTGGAGCATTTTTCCCAATCCGTTGCCGGCGGCGGCGCCTGCGACAAGCTGGATGAGAAGATTGATGATGACCGCGGTGTTCATGATGCCTCCTTGCCCCGTGGGGCGATGTGCAACGCTAGAACAACAACACGACAACGTACGACGCCAGCAGCAACGATTATTACTCGCGTAAACGCCGCGAGACGAGGGGTTAACGTGTAACAGGTTGCTAGTCGCTTGCCAGACTACGCAACATTGCTCGTCACTTTGCAGGTGGCGTCACGCGCGCGCCGCAATCCTCATCGTGCACATGGTGCCGTGCGTCATGAACCCTGCTGAAAATGCATAAGCAAAGGGCCGCTGAATCAGCGGCCCTTCGTGTTTGCGGCGCGTATTTGCGGCGCAATAAAACCGTGCGAAGTGCGGCTCCAAGAAGAGCCGCGCAACCGTCAGGGCAATCAGCCTCCGCCCACCGCCACGACGATCTCGATCTGGTCGCCATCCGTCAGCGTGGTCTGCTCGTGCTGGCTCTTCGGCACGATCTCGCCGTTGCGTTCCACGGCCACGCGTTTGCCCGCATAACCGAGCGTTTGCAGCAGTTCGATGACAGTGGTGTCCAACGGAAATTCGCGCGCGTCGCCGTTCAACGTAATGTGCATATCAGGTCTCCTCACTGTTTTGCGTAGGCGTCGGTGGCGGCAATCAGGCGCGCCAAGGTGCCGGGTTCATCAAAGGCATGGCCCGCGTCCGGCACCAGATGGAATTCGGCTTCGGGCCAGGCGCGGTGCAGATCCCACGCGGTGCGCGCGGGTGTGCAGACGTCGTAGCGTCCCTGGACGATGGTGCCGGGAATGCCGCGCAGCTTGTGCGCGTCGCGGATCAGCTGGCCTTCTTCCATGAAGCCGGCGTTCACAAAGTAGTGGTTCTCGATGCGCGCAAACGCCAGCGCAGCGCGATCTGCCGCATGGCTTTGCTGATGGCGCGGGCTGGGCAGCAGCGTGATGGTGCTGTCTTCCCACTTGCTCCAGGCCTTGGCGGCGCGCAATTGCTCGGCCGCGTCATTGCCCGTCAGGCGCTTGTGATACGCCGCCACCAGGTCGCCGCGTTCCGCTTCCGGAATGGGCGCCAGATATTCTTCCCAGCGGTCGGGGAACAGCCACGACGCGCCTTCCTGATAGAACCATTGGATCTCGGCGCGGCGCAGCCCGAAGATGCCCCGCACAACCATCTCGCTGACGTGCGAAGGGTGCGTTTCGGCATAGGCCAGCGCCAACGTCGATCCCCACGAACCACCGAACACCAGCCACTTGTCCGCACCCATGATCTCGGTGCGCAGGCGTTCAATGTCCGACACCAGATGCCAGGTCGTGTTGTTGTCCAGGCTGGCGTGCGGCGTCGACCGCCCGCAACCGCGCTGATCGAACAACAGCACGTTGTAGCGCTGCGGATCAAACAGCTGGCGATGCACCGGCGAACAACCGCTGCCCGGGCCGCCATGCAGGAACACGGCGGGCTTGCCATTCGGATTGCCCGACATTTCCCAATAGATCTGGTGACCGTCGCCGGTATCCAGCGTGCCGTGGCGGTAGGGTTCGATCGGCGGATAGAGCATCAGGCGACTCGCTTGAAGATCAGGTCCCAGACGCCGTGGCCCAGGCGCAGGCCGCGTGTCTCGAATTTGGTCAGGGGGCGGTAATCGGGGCGGGGCGCGTAGCCGTCCGCCGTATTGGCCAGCAACGGTTCGCCGCTAAGCACTTCCAGCATCTGCACCGCGTAGTCTTCCCAGTCGGTGGCGCAATGGATGTAGCCACCCGGCGCAATGCGGCTGGCCAAGAGCGACACGAACGCGGGCTGCAACAGGCGGCGCTTGTGATGGCGCTTCTTGGGCCACGGGTCCGGAAAGTACACGTGCACGCCCGCCAGCGAGTCCGGCGCGATCATGTCGCGCACGACTTCGACCGCATCGTGCTGGATGATGCGCAGGTTCTGAATCTTGGAATCTTCAATGCGGCGCAGCAGCGAGCCGACACCGGCGTTGAACACTTCCACACCCAGGAAGTTGTCGTCCGGACGGGCCAGCGCGATCTTCTCGGTGGTCTCGCCCATGCCGAAACCAATCTCCAGCACCGTGGGCGCCTGCCGGCCAAACGCGGCGGTGGGGTCCAGACGGCGGGGGGCGTACGGAATGGACCATTCGCCCATCAGACGTTCCAGCGCGGCCAACTGGCCCTGGGTGATGTGGCCGCGGCGATGCACGAAGCTGCGGATATGCGTCGCGCCCGGGCTGTTCGGCGCATGGGCGGTGCTGGCCAGCGCAGCCTGCGTCTCGGGGGAAACGGGGGCGGCGGCAGGCGCCGCTGCCGAAGAGCCGGCGGTGGTGTCAGAGGTGTTCACGGAAGGCGTCGCGGGTGTGTCCGCGGAGGAGTTCGCGGGGTGGTTCGCGGAGTTAGGCGTATTCATAGCCCCGAATTGTAGTGGCAGCCGCGCCGGGGCGGAGTCGGCCGGATGGACTAAATTAGGGACACATTTAATTCCAGGGATGGGGACCACTGGAAGGGGAAGTAAAAGAGGAAGCAAAAATCATCCGAAGATTCCAAAAATCCCGCGCTATAATCCTCGGCTCTGCCCCGGCCCTGCGTCGTGGCACGACACCTGAGCGGGTGTAGTTCAATGGTAGAACGGCAGCTTCCCAAGCTTCATACGAGGGTTCGATTCCCTTCACCCGCTCCACAATCCTTTTCAGATTTCTCCGCCGCTTTTTGCTGGCTGCGCTGAGCCTGTCTGCACACTCCCCATACCGTACCTTCCTAGCCGCTTATGGTTTACCTGCCATGGAGCTGAACGATCTTCGTCAGAGTTGATCAAATATGACTTTTATAACAATTTAATAAGTCATATATGAATGGTTATTGCTGAATCGTTTGGTTGATCAAAGTTTGACCATGTGCTCAAATATGAACGCCTAACGGCTATTTTTATTCATATCTGAGCAGGTGCGCGTATGCCAACTTCCACGCAGAAAACTCCCGGCCCACGCGTTGCGATGCCACGCCCTGTAGACCGCGCGTTGCACCGCCTGGGGCAAGACATCTCGGCCGCGCGCAGGGTGCGGCGTTTAAGCCAGGAAGATCTGGCGCAGCGCATTGGCACATCGCTGAGCACGGTAAGGCGCATGGAAGATGGCTATCCTGGCACTGCCTTCCATACTTTCCTCCGCGCCTTGCATGTGCTTGGCCGCCTTGAGGACTTGGTGAAGGTGATGGCTACCGAGAATGACTCCCTGGGGATGGAACTGGTGCGGGAGCAACTGCCCCAACGGGTGCGCAGCGCTCGACGTGGCAACGCGCAGGCAGCGCATTCCGCGACAGCCAAAAAGAGAGATGTGGATGACACCGATGAGTTGGAGGGCTTTTGATGGCTACCAAAACATCACGGCGTCAGGATCTCGAGGTACATCTAGGTTCCAAAGGCCAGGTCGTGGGGCGACTTCATCTGGGCAGCGGCAAGCGCAGCGCGTTCAGTTACGACGAGCGTTGGCTGCGGGATTCTCGATTTTTTGCGCTATCGCCCGACCTGTTGCCGGTTTTAAGTGTTCAACATCCACAAGACGTTTTTTTTCGCGCGCTCGAGGACACGGGGCCGGACTCCTGGGGCGAACGCGTGATCAGGCGCGCCCATGCTCGGTTGAGGCAGCAAGACCGAGATACGCCTGCGCTTGAACCTGTCGATTTCTTGATGTGGGTCGATGACGAGGCCCGTGTCGGCGCGTTGCGTCTGTTTGATCCTCAAGCCAACGTCTATTTGCGATCGGGTGGAACGCATTGGCATATTCCCCCGTTGGTGGAGCTGGGCAGGGTCGTGAACGCGGCCCGCGCGTTAGAAGCCGGCACAGAAAGCGAGCAAGACCTGCAATATCTGCTGGGGCAAGGCACCTCGCTGGGCGGGGCCCGCCCCAAGTCCACCGTTCGAGATACGGATGGCCGCCTGGCTTTGGGAAAATTCCCCAGCCAGTCTGACCAGCGCGACGTGATTCGAGGCGAGGTGCTGGCCATGCATCTCGCCGCCAAGGCGGGCATCAACGCGGCCGCAGCGCGTGTAGAACTGATCAATGGAACAGCCGTCGCCATCATTCGGCGATTCGACCGCACCGTTGATGGCGGTCGTATTCCCTACGTGTCGGCCGCGACGATGCTTCAGTCTACTGGCCGAGATGCCGTGCACGCGTATACGGAACTGGTGGACGTCCTGTTGCAGGAGGGCGCCAATCCTATTGCCGACATCCATGAGTTGTGGCGCAGGCTGGTCTTCAATTTTTTGATCTGCAACACCGACGATCATTTGCGTAATAGTGGGTTTCTGTATGACGCGCGTCAACATGGATGGCGTCTGTCGCCCGCATTCGACCTCAATCCAATGCCCGGAGACCGACGCGAAAGCAAGACATGGCTGACTGAAGATTCCGGCCCCATTGACAGTCGGGACGTGCTGATGGAAGGGGCGCCTTACTTCAGATTGACTGCGGAGGAAGCCAATGCAATGTGGGCCGAGGTGGCGCGAGCCGTCGACAGCTGGCGCGTGATGGCCAAGGGTTTAGGCATGCAGCCTACCGACCTTGTGGATTTCGACCGCGCATTTGCCTGACCTGATCTCACCCCGCATGGCTTTGGAAGTTGAAGACTTTCCACTGATCGTCCTGGGTGCGCCGGATTTCGAACGACATCATGCATCCCGATGCCGAGTCATGGAATTCCACCCAGACCTGATCTTGATCCAGCGGCACGCCTTTTAACCAGCGGCGCAGCCGGTTGCCGTGGGTTTGCAGCGGACTCCAATACTTCAGCACGGACACGCGTCCGCAGAATTGGCGAGCCGCAACGGCGCGAAATTCATCGATTGTGCGGCCGGTGTTGCCATTCTTGAAGGTCAGGTCATAAGCGCGTTGCCAGTCATCTGCGTAGATGTCACGGATAAACGCCGACGCCGCCGACGTGGCGCCCTTGGGTTCATAGGGCGACTTCAGAAACATCCAGCCCGCCGCCGGCAGCAAGAGACAGGCCAGTACAAGGAACAACCAGGCAAGGGGCAGCCAAGTCCGGCGCCCCTGGGTGATATTGCGGCTCACTGTCCAAAACCCTTCATCCATTGATCAACGCGCGCCTGTACAGCGCATCCTTATCCAGAATCGTCATTCCGCCGTAGTGCGTCTGTAGCACTCCCGCGCGCGCCAGCCGCGTCAGCGCGGCGTTGCAGCGTTGGCGGGACACGCCGCACAAGCTGGCGATCTCTTCCTGGGATATCTTCAATCGCCCCTGCGTATCCGCATGGCGTTCGGCATCGAATTGCGCCGCCACGGCGCGGGCCACGGTGGTGTCCACATCCAGCAGCACGTTGCCGGTGTAGCTGGCCATCAGCCAGTTGACCCGCTGCGCCAGATGCATCGTCAATGCCTTCGTGAATTCGATGTTGTGGTTCCACAGCCGTTCGCAGGTATCGCGCGGCAGGATGACGATGCGGCTCGGGCGCAGCGCAATCACCTCGTATTCAAAGCGTTCGCGTCGCAGCATGGTGGCTTCGCCAAACCAGCTGCCGATGCTGAAGCCGGCCAGCGACAGGGACTTGCCATCCGCGCCCGGCGACGTCCATTTCACCAGGCCTTCAACCACGCCATACCAGCCCAGCGATTTCGAACCCGCGCGAAACAGGTACTCGCCCGTGGCGAGCGACACCGTGCGCAGTTCGGAGCGGACCAGGTTGCGCTCAAGCGCCGGCAAGCCGTTGTACCAGGGGACGACGCTCAACATTTTGTCTACCGGGCATAGGGCAGGCTTGCGCTTTGCGCCGGGAGTCTGGCTGCCTACGCTGTCAGGCGGTCCGCGCATGTTTTCTCCGTTCAGCAGGGGTGACGGCGCTCAGGTAAACCCTAGGGCGCTTTGTCACCATGGTGACTGTTCGCGCCAGGGGCCAGTCCCAGAATAGTTGAGGCCCAAAGCGTCAAGACCCATTCAAGACGCACAAGAGCCAAAAAACATAAGAGGAGACAGGTATGTTGTCAATGCCACGCATCAAGTCCGGCACCGCGCTCGCCTTCGGCGTCGCCGCCACGCTATTGAACGCCACGGCCGCCCACGCGCAGATTTCGGACGATGTTATTCGAATCGGTTTCATCACGGACCTGTCTGGCGTGTACTCGGGCCCCGATGGCCCGGGCGGGGCGGAAGCCATCAAGATGGCCATCGAGGAAATGGGGGGCGAGATCAACGGCAAGAAGATCGAACTCTTGACGGCAGACCACCAGAACAAGGCCGACATCGCGTCAGCCAAGGCGCGCGAATGGTTCGACCAGCGCGGCCTGGACATGCTGATTGGCGGCACCAACTCCAGCACCGCGCTGGCCATGTCGAAGGTAGCGGCCGACAAGAAGAAGCCCATCATCGTGGTGGGCGCGGGCGCCCCGGCGCTGACCAACGAACAATGCACGCCCTACACCTTGAACTACGCGTACGACACGGTCGCGTTGGCGCGTGGCACGGGCGCGGCGGTGGTCAAGGCGGGCGGTAAAAGCTGGTACTTCCTGACGGCCGATTACGCATTCGGCCACGCGTTGCAAGCGGATACGACGAAGGTGGTTGAAGCGGGCGGCGGCAAGGTGGTGGGGTCCGTCAAGCATCCCTTGTCGGCGAACGATTTTTCATCGTTCCTGTTGCAGGCGCAAAGCAGCAAGGCGGACATTCTTGCCTTGGCCAATGCCGGCGCCGACGCCACGAACGCCATCAAGGCCGCCAACGAATTCGGCGTGACCAAGACGATGCGGCTGGCGGGCATGATCATGTTCATCAACGACATCCACGCCATGGGCCTGCCCGCCACGCAGGGCATGTACTTGACCGACAGCTGGTACTGGAACGCATCGGAACCCACGCGCGCCTGGAGCCAGAAGTTCTACGAGCGCCGCAAGGCCATGCCGTCGTCGCTGCAGGCGGCCGATTATTCCGCGGCGTTGCAATACCTGCGCGCGGTCAAGGCCACGGGCACCGATGATGCCGACCGCGTGCTGGCGTATCTGCGCGAAAACAAGCTGAATGACATGTACATCAAGGATGGCGTCGTGCGTCCGGATGGCCGTGTCGTGCATGACATGTACCTGTTGCAGGTGAAGACGCCGGACGAATCGAAAGAACCGTGGGACTACTTCAAGGTGCTGCAGACGATTGACGGCAACGAGGCCTTTACCAAGCAAGCCGAAACCCGCTGCGCGCTCTGGAAGTGAATGGGAGACCAACATGGCAAAACGCAAAGTCATTGTGACCATCGCCCCGACCGGGGGCATGGCATTCAAAACCCAGAACCCGCATCTGCCCACGCAACCGGCTGAAATCGCAGACGACGTTTACCGTTGCTACAACGCGGGCGCCAGCGTGGTGGCGCTGCATGCGCGCCGGCCCGACGACCAGGCGACCTGCAACGCGGCGATCTACCGCGACATGAACCAGCGCATCCGCGAGCGCTGCGACATCATCCTGAATAACTCCACCGGTGGCGGCGTGCATGGCGACATGGTGAAAGAAACCTCGCCCGGCACGTGGGAAATTCTGTGGGAAGAGCGGTTGAAAGGAATGGATGCCGGCGCCGAAATGTGCACGCTGGACGCGACAACGCTGAACCTGGCGTTTGGCGACCGCGAATACCTGATGAACACGCCGCTGACCAAAGCGCGCGAGCTTGCCGCCGGCATGAAGGCGCGCGGCATCAAGCCCGAGTGGGAAGTCTTCAGCCCCACGCATATCCTGCAAGACGCCACCACGCTGATCGAAGAAGGGCTGGATGAAGGGCCGCACTTCATCAACCTGGTCATGAATGTGCATCGCAATTTTCAGAACGCGATGCCGTTCTCGCCCCGGCATTTGCAGATGATGGTGGACCTGCTGCCGAAGCACAGCATTTTCTGCGTCAGCGGCATCGGGCCGTCGCAACTCGAGGCCAACATCAGCGCCTTGCTGTTGGGCGGCCATGCGCGCGTGGGCCTGGAAGACAACCTGTATTACCGGCACGGGGAACTGGCCACCAATGTTCAGCTGACCGAGCGCATCGTGCGCATCATCCGCGAAATGGACATGGAGCCGGCTACGCCCGCCGAAGCGCGCGAAATCATGGGCCTGCCGTTGAAAAGCGGTATCCGCCCCGAGTTCGCGCTGTGATCGCTACTTTCTTGACGAGACAACATGATTGAATCTTTGAATGGCAAGCGCGTCCTGATCACTGCGGGCGCGCAAGGCATCGGCTTGGCAATCGCGAAGAAATTCCTGGCCTCTGGCGCGCAAGTGCATGTGTGCGATATCGATACCGCAGCCTGCGATGCCGCGCGCACGGCGAACCCGCGTTTGAGCGTCAGCGTGACCGATGTGTCCAGCGAAGCGCAGGTGGCGGAGTTGTTCAGCGGCTTGGCCGCCAGGTGGGGCAAGCTGGATGCGCTGATCAACAACGCGGGCGTGTCCGGCCCCACCAGCCGGCTGGAAGACACCACACTGGACGCCTGGCAGCACACGCTGGACGTCAACCTGACCGGCACGTTCCTGTGCGCGCGCAGCGCCGTGCCCTTGCTGCGGGCAGCGGGCGGCGGCGCCATCATCAATATTTCTTCGGTGGCGGGCCGGCTTGGCTTTTCGCTGCGCAGCCCTTACAGCGCCAGCAAGTTCGGCTTGGCGGGGCTGACGCAGACGTGGGCCATGGAACTGGGCCCGTCCAACATTCGCGTCAACTCGGTTCTGCCGGGCGTGGTGTCGGGCGACCGTGTCGAGCGCGTCATCGCGGCGCGCGCAGAAGCCGGCGGCGTCAGCAACGATGCGATGCGTGAACAGCTGGTGGAGAAGGTTTCGCTGCGCCGCATGACTCGCCCTGAAGATGTGGCGAATCAAGTGGCCTTTCTGTGCTCCGACGAAGGCGCGGTCATCAGCGGGCAAAGCATCTCGGTTTGCGGCAACGTGGAGTACCTGGGCTAAGCGTTTCGGTGCGGATAGAATGGCCTGCTTTGATTGATTCAATCTTATCCATCAGGCAGACCGCATGGCCAAGGCTTTTGAACTGGACACGCTGAAGATCCGGCTGAACGACGCCGATCTTCAGCCGTTGGATCTGCATCAACGCATCCAACGGGCGCTGCGCGCGCTGATCCTGGATGGCGCGCTGGATGCGGGCATCAAGCTGCCCGCCACCCGCACGCTGGCCACGTCGCTGGGTGTTGCGCGCGACACCGTTGAAAACGCATACGTACAGCTGCATCGCGACGGCTATATCGTGCGGCGCGGGGGTTCAGGCAGCTATGTGTCTGACACGGTAGGCGCCCAGCTGCGCGGCGCTGCCGGCCGCCGCGCCAAGCTCCAGGATGACAAGCGCGGCGTGCCGGCGCCGGCAGCCGGGTTGAGCCGCCGGGGCCGGATGATTTTCGATAGCGGCGGGGTGGCGGACCAGCAAGCGGTCAAGGCGTTTGCCACCGGGCTGCCCGAGACACGCACGTTTCCCACCGATGTCTGGGAACGCTTGCAGCGGCAGGCGCTGAAGGACTATCGGGACCACGTGCTGCTGCATGGCGACCCGCAAGGGGCTGCGCCGCTGCGCAAGGCCATTGCCGCCTATCTGAATCTGGAGCGGGGCGCCAAGGTATCTGCGGATCAGATTCTGGTGTTGAGCAGCACGCGGCAGGCGTTGTTTCTGTGCGCGCAATTGCTGGTGGACGCGGGCAAGCCCATCCTGCTTGAGAACCCGGGATACTTCGGCGCCAAAAAGGCGTTTGAAGCGGCCGAAGCGAAAATCGTGCCGATCGATGTGGACGAGGACGGCATCCGCATGGATCTGCTGCGTGCGGATCGCAGCGGTGCGAACTGCGTGTACGTGACGCCGTCGCATCAGTACCCCACCGGCGCCACCTTGTCGTTGGCGCGCCGCCTGGAGCTGACCCGTTGGGCGGCCGAGCAGGGAAAGTGGATCATCGAGGACGACTACGACAGCGAGTTCCATTACGACGGTCTGCCAACCGCGTGCGTGCAGGGCGTGGACAAACATCAGCGCACGCTCTACGTCGGCACCTTCAGCAAGACGCTCTACCCGGGCCTGCGTATGGGCTATATGGCGTTGCCGCACGAGCTGGTTGGCGCCTTCACGCGCGCGCGCAGCATCATGGACGGGCATACGCCGCAGATTCTGCAATTGACGCTGGCGCGCTTCATGGAAGACGGGCATTACGCGGCCCACGTGCGCGCCATGCGCAAGCTGTATGCGGCGCGCCGCGACGCCATGCTGCAAGCGCTGAACACGCATCTGGTTGACGTCGTCACCGCCTTGCGTCCAGAAGGCGGACTGCAGATTCCTTGTTTGCTTGCGCGGGGGTGGTCAGAGGCCAAGACCATCCGGCTGGCGGCGGCCGCTGGCCTGCAACTGCCGGGCTTGAGCCGCCTGTATGCCGGCGCCGAAAAGCGGCAAGGGTGGATATTGGGCTATTCCTCGTTGACGGCGCATGAGATCGATACGTCCGTTAAGCGCTTGTCACAGGCGCTACGAAAGAAGTAGCTGCCCCAAAAAGCCCCATAGCACCCCTCGCATGGTTAGGGCTTGGCCGGGCTGCCAAGCAGCGCGCGGCTGCCGCCGTGTATCAGCAGGTGCGCAGTCAGCCCGGCGGCCAGCCCCCAGAATGCGCCACCCACGCCCAACAACGTAACGTTGGCCGCCGTTGCCAGGAACGTGATGAGCGCCGTTTCGCGCGTGCGCGCATCAGCCATGGCATTGGCCAGACTGCCGCCAATGGCGCCCAGCAATGCCAGCCCGGCAAGCGTGGTGATGAAGGTCTTGGGCAGCACCATGAAAAGCGTCGCCAGGGTGACGCCGAAGGTGCCCACCAGAATGTAGAAGACCCCGCATGCCAGCCCCGCGATGTAGCGCTTGCGCGGGTCAGGGTGCGCGTCGGGGCCGGTGCAGATGGCTGCTGTGATGGCCGCAACGTTGAACGCGTGCGCGCCAAAGGGCGCCATCAGCAACGAGCCCAAGCCGGTGACGGTCAGAATCGGGCTGGCGCTGGTCTTGTATCCGTCATTGCGCAGCACCAGCATGCCCGGCATGTATTGCCCGGTCAGCGTGATGATGAACAGCGGCAACGCGACGCCCAACAGCGCATGCAACGAGAAGCGCGGCGTTTCGAACACGGGCGTGGCAAGGCTGAGGTGGATGGCCGAGACGTCGATACGTTGTTGCGCCAGCAGCATCGTGACGCCAATCACCAAGATGCCAACCACCGCAAAGCGTGAGGTATACCGCTTGAGCAATGCATAGCAAATCACCAGCACGATCACCAGCAAGGGGTCGGCGCTGGCGCCGCCAAATGCGTTGACGCCGAATTGCAGCAGGATGCCCGCCAAGAGGCCGGCGGCGATACCCGCGGGGATCATACGGACCAGCTTTTCGAACGCACCGGACAGCCCCAATACGATGAAGCCCAGTGCCGACAGCATGTACGCACCGATGACTTCGCCATAGGGTGTGAAGGGCATCACCGTGGCCAGGAACGCCACGCCCGGCGTGGACCAGGCGGTGATGATGGGAGCCTTGTACCGGAAGCTGAGGAACGCGCCCGTGACGCCGACGCCGATGGACACGGCCCATACCCAGGACGTGGTCTGGGCGGGCGTCAGTTGCGCCAGTTCGGCAGCCTGGAAGACCAGGACAAAGGTGCCGCCGTAGTTCACCAGAACAGAAATCAGGGCGGCGACGGTCGGGGCGAAGAAGTCGGCGGGTTGCAGGCGGGCCGGCGTTGAATGCATGAATCACTCCACAGTGCGTAACGGCTGCAATGCGCGCAGCCTTACTCCACGCAAAGTGTAGGATTCAAGTGGACTGTTTATTCATGCCACTTTATGCATAGTAAACAGACCACTTATCCGCCCATTCTTGCCGCCTGTTGTGTACTTCCTTCCCTTCAGTTTTCCGGCTTGCCCGTCGCAGGCCAGTAGTGGCTGTCGGGCAGCGCGCGCGATCCGTAAATCGCCTGGCCTACGCGCACGACCGTTGCGCCTTCTTCAATGGCCAGTTCGAAGTCACCCGACATGCCCATCGACAACTCGGCCAGGTCGATGCCTGCCGGGGCGGTCTGGCGCAGCGTGTCGCGCAGCTCGCGCAGGCGCACGAAGCATGGCCGCACGCGCGCGGCGTCGCTTGCGAAGAGCGCCAGCGTCATCAGCCCCTTCACGCGCAGCGATTGAAATGCGGGCAAGGCCTGCACGAAGGCGGCGGCGTCTTCCGGCGCCAGCCCGTACTTGCTGGCTTCGCCCGACGTATTGATCTGCACGAACACATCCAGCGCACGCCCTTCGGCCTGCAACCGGCGGTCGAGCTCTTCGGCCACGCGCAGGCTGTCCAGCGCCTGGAACTCTGACGCGAAGCGCGCAACCAGTTTGGCCTTGTTGGTTTGCAGATGGCCGATGACGGACCAACGCAGGTCGGGCAGGTCGCTCAAGGCTTCCCATTTGGAATACGCTTCCTGCACCTTGTTTTCGCCCAGATAGCGGATGCCTGCTTCGTACGACAGCCGCACGCGCGCCGCGTCCACGGTCTTGCTGACGGGCAATAGCCGCACGCTGCCGGCATCGCGGCCGGCGCGTTCGCAGGCTTGGGCGATGCGGTGTTGCACGGCGGCAAGGTTCGCAGTGAAGTCTTCGACCGTTTGGGCGGGCGGGTAATCCGCGTGAGCCAAGGCGTTGGTCGGTTGGGTCAAGATGAGTCTCCCGGTGCTGCTGAATGAATCCCGCCCGCGCGCGGGCGCGCGCAGTGCGTGCTGGAATTCTAGAAGCAAAGCGGCCTGACGGACCCGGCCACTTTTTGGCATCCCGCCATACCGCTATGAGATGCACGACGAACTGGGGCGCGTCAGGAATCAGGGCGCCTGGCTAACTCTCGTTCCCGCTCAGCGTCAGCGGCGTCGCCCCGCAATTTTTTTGCGCTGCGTCATCGCGTCAGGAACTATTCAGCCTGGAGGGCTCTTGTTACGCATTCGCGGGATATCCGTGTAATACCCGGTTTTCGGGCCGGGGGCTTTTCCATAAACTAGCCAACCGCCCTGGAGTCGGCTTCTCTATCGATCCCCCTATCGGCTTCGATGTCGACCGCCACAAGCACCCCAATAACGATTCCCATAACGAGAAAGCCATGAGACAGTTTCTTCCCACCCTGGGCGCCGCCCTGGTCTTGTCGCTGAGCACGCATGCCGCGCTGGCCCAAGCGGCGCCCGCGACGGCACCCGCCAACGCGCCCGCCGCTGCCGCGCCTGCCGCCACCGCCGTGCCGCGCGACCCCTTCTTCTGGCTGGGAGAAATCAACAAGGCCACCGCCGTCATCAACACCGATGAAGGGCTGCTGGACAAGTCCATGGCGCCGCGCCTGGCCGCAGGCGTGGCCAAGGTCATCAACGACGGCAACCAGCCCGGCGCCAAGCGCCCGGCCAGCGTCATTACCTTTGAACCCTTGCTGATCAAGGCGGCCGGCGAAGACGTGACCCTGCTGCATGCGGGCCGCTCCAGCCAGGACATGCACGCCACCTACCGCAGCGCCATCTTGCGCGACAAGCTGCTGGAACTGGCCGACCAGTTGAACAAGACGTCCACTACGCTGGTGGAACTGGCCGCCAAGCACGCCGGCACCGTCGTGCCGAACTACACCAATGGCGTGGCCGCGCAGCCCAACAGCTACGGACACTATCTGCTGGGCCAGGCGGCAGGCTTGGCGCGCGACGCGCAGCGCATCCGCGAAGCCTATGTGCGCATCGACCGTTCGCCCATGGGCACCACCGTGTTGAACGGCACCAGCTGGCCGCTGGACCGCAAGCGTATGGCGCAATACCTGGGCTTTGAAGCGTTGGTGGATAACGCCTACGATGCCTCGCAGATTTCGTCGATGGACCAGCCGGTGGAAGTGGCGTCGATCGTCACCAGCATCGCGCTGCGTACCGGCAACTTTGTTGAAGACGTCATGACCCAGTACGCGCAGTCGCGCCCGTGGATTCTGCTGGAAGAGGGCGGCGGCAATACCTATGTGTCCAGCGCCATGCCGCAAAAGCGCAACCCCGGTCTGCTGAATGACACCCGCAGCGACGCGTCCACCGCTATTACGCTGGCGATGGGCCCCGTCATCCAGACGCACAACATCACGCCGGGCATGAGCGACCCCAAAGACGTGAAGCAGAATTCCGCCATGGTCGACAGCGGTATCTCGGCACTCAAGCGCTGGGACCGCGTGCTCAAGGCCATGGTCATCAGCCCGGACCGCGCGCTGGAAGAACTGAACAGCGACTGGACCGCATCGCAGGAACTGGCCGACGTGCTGATGCGCAAGTACAAGCTGCCGTTCCGCGATGGCCATCACTTCGCCTCCGAAGTGGTCACCTACGCCAAGACCAACAACATCAAGCCCTTGGACTTCCCGTATGAACAGGCCCGCCGCATCTACGCCGATGCGATGAAGGATTCCAAGTACGGCAATGAACTGCCGATGAGCGAAGCCGAGTTCCGTTCCACGCTGGACCCGGTCGCCATCGTGAAGAACCGCGCCACCAGCGGCGGCCCGCAGCCGGCCGAGATGGATCGCATGCTGAAAGAAGCGCGCGAGCAACTGGCCTCGCAAGGCAAGTGGATCAAAGACCGCCGCGATCACATCAACCAGTCGCTTGCCGAATTGGATAAGAAGTTTGATGCGCTGGCGGCCACTGCGGCCACTGCGGCCACCGCGGCCAGTGCAGCCAAGTAAGCAGGAAAATAAGCGGCCAAATAACCCGCGTCGCGTCAGCGCGCGGGCAACTGCTGGACCGCGT
This sequence comes from Achromobacter sp. 01N37, assembly GCF_056399725.1. Lineage (NCBI taxonomy): Bacteria > Pseudomonadati > Pseudomonadota > Betaproteobacteria > Burkholderiales > Alcaligenaceae > Achromobacter > Achromobacter sp. 01N37. The sequence goes on along the minus strand of NZ_JBFTRX010000006.1, from coordinate 252,053 downwards.
CCAGCACGCACCCGCGCAGCCAGCGATGCGCGGCATCTCCGTCCATGCGGGGATGCCACAGCATCGACACCGTGAACGCGGGCATCGGGAAGGGCAGCGGGAAGCTGTGCATCCCGGTGCGCAGATTGCCCGTGTGCCGCTCGGGCACCGTGGCGATCAGGTCCGAGTGCCGGGCCAGCGCCAGCGCGGCGGAAAATCCGCCGACGGTGGTGGCGATATGACGCTTGCGTCCCGTGGCGGCCAAGGCGTCGTCGACCGGGCCGGTCTCACGATTGCGCCGTGACATCAGAATGTGGTGTGCGTTGGCGTAGCGGGCAAGCGTTACCTTGCCGCCGCTTAGCGGATGGCCGGCGCGCACGACGCCGATGAATCTATCTTGGAAGAGTGCGCGGGTGCGCAGTTCGGGGCTGGCGGCGTCACTGACCACGCCCGTATCCAAATCGACTTCGCCCTCGCGCAGCGGCGCGCTGTCTTTGTCCGCTTTCTGCATGAAGCGCAGCCGCACGCCCGGGGCTTCCCGGCCGATGCGGTTGAGCAGAATCGGCCCGACATTTTCCACAAACCCGTCGCTGGTTCGTAGCGTGAAGGTGCGCTCCAGACGCGCCAGATCCAGCTGTTCGGCAGGGCGCAACACTGCTTCGACGTCTTGCACCAGCGTATGCACCCGGCCGCGCAGCTCAAGCGCCCGTGGCGTAGGGACGAGGCCACGTCCGGCGCGCACCAGCAGCGGGTCGCCCGTGGTTTCCCGTAAGCGAGCCAGTGCGCGGCTCATGGCTGATGGGCTCAAGCGCAGCCGGCGCGCCGCGCGCGCGACGCTGCCTTCGTCCAGCAGCACGTCCAGGGTGATCAGCAGATTAAGGTCGGGGGAAGCCATGTCGCAAACGTAGCATGGCGGCGCGCAGATGTGCGCGTCATGACATGGCGTTCCGTGCAGGTATTCAATGCAAATGCTGCGTCTTCCGCCTAATGACGCACAAGTCTAGGATGGTTTCAGCGCGCCATGTTGGCAAGCCATTCCTCTAGGCCTGATCGTGCAATCTTCTCATCCCGTTATGCCTGCTTCCCGGCCATTACTGGCCAGCCTGTCCTTGGCGATGCTGTTGCCCGCGCTTGGCACCAGCATTGCGAACGTGGCGTTGCCGACGCTCGCGCAAACCTTTGATGCGGGCTTCGCCCCGGTGCAATGGGTGGTGCTGGCGTATCTGCTGGCCATCACCACGGTGATCGTCAGCGCAGGGCGCTTGGGCGATGTGATGGGCCGCCGGCGGCTGATGCTGCTGGGCATCGGCCTATTCACGGCGGGGTCGCTGTTGTGCGGCGTGTCGCCGTGGCTGGGCGGGTTGATCGCCGCGCGTGCCGTGCAAGGGGTGGGGGCCGCCATCATGATGGCGCTGACGATGGCGTTCGCCAGCGTGGCCGTACCCAAGGAGAAGACGGGCAGCGTGATGGGGCTGCTGGGCACAATGTCGGCCATCGGCACCGCGCTCGGTCCGACGCTGGGCGGCGCGCTCATCAGCGGATTCGGCTGGCCGTCGATTTTCCTGATCAATCTGCCCTTGGGCGCCGCGCTGTTTGGCTTGGCTTGGCGGCATTTGCCTCAGGACACTGCGCATGCCGCTCAACCCGGGGCGCGCTTTGACGCCACGGGTTCGGTGCTGCTGGCGGTGGGTGTCGCCGCCTATGCGTTGGCGATGACGGCAGGCGGCGGCCTCGGCGTAACCACCCTGGCGCTACTGGCGGTCGCGGTGATCGCCGCCGCAATGTTCGTGCGAGTGCAGGCAAGGTCGGCATCGCCGTTGATCCGGCTGGCGCTGTTTCGCGAACCGATCTTGAGCGCTGGCGTAGCGACGAATGCGCTTGTCTCCACCGTGATGATGACGACGTTGGTGGTTGGCCCGTTCTATCTGGCGGGCGCGTTGGGCCTGGACGCGGCGAGAGTGGGGCTGGTGATGTCTTGCGGACCCGCCGTGGCCGCGTTGGCCGGTGTGCCGGCGGGCCGCAGTGTGGACCGTTACGGCGCGCAACGCGTGATGCTGGCCGGGCTCGTCGCGATGACGATAGGCGCAACGCTGTTGCCGCTGGCGCCGTTGACGTTTGGCCCAGTGGGCTACGTGGCGCCGCTGGTGGTCATCACCAGCGGCTATGCGCTGTTTCAGGCGGCCAACAGCAGCGCCATCATGGCGAGCGCCGGGGCGGATCAGCGCGGTGCGGTCTCGGGCCTGTTGAACCTGTCGCGCAATCTGGGGTTTATTACCGGGGCATCGTTGATGGGCGCGGTATTCGCGTGGGCGTCCGGCGCGGGCGACGTGCGGATGGCGCCGCCCGCCGCGTTGGCGGCAGGCATGCGTGGCACCTATGCGTTGGCGGCGGCGTTGCTGGTGCTGGCCGTGGCCATTGCCGCCATGGGCCAGCGCCGGGCGCGCGTGCCGGCTTAGAACGACACCATGTCGGCGGGGTTGATCAAGCCCCTGACGCCCAGCGCGCCCTTGATCAGCGGAATCGCAACGGGCGACAGATGACGGCCCAGCGGAATGCCGGCGTGATCAAAGCGCGTCAGCATGGCGTAGTCATTGTTGCGGCCGGTCAGGTCGTCGCTGATCGCGCGGCCAATGCGCACCGTCTGCGCCACGCCGTGCCCGCTCCAGCCGTGCACCATGTATACCGGCACGTCGCCCGCGCTTTTGCGGCTGTCGGTTGCGCCGTTCAAGGTCAGGTCGCTGATGCCGCTCCAGGAATATTCCAGCTCGGGATTTTCCAGTTGCGGGAACACGGTCTTGATGCGGTCGAGCAGGTAGTTGTTGACGTCACGCGGTGACCACGAGTTGCCCGTGCCTTGTCCGCCAAACAGCAGGCGGTTGTCGCGCACGGGGCGGTAGTAATCGATTTGCAGTTGCGTGTCGTAGACCGGCAGGCCGGATGGGATGAGCGCGTCCAGCGTATTGCCCAGCGGCGGTGTGACGGCCACATAGGTGAAGAATGGCACGGTGGTGGCGCTGCCCGGCATGAACTGGAACGTGGCGCTGTGCACGGCCAAGACCACGGCCTTGGTGGCCTTGAGCGCGCCCTGCGCCGTCTTCACCAGCGTGCTGCCCGGTGATTCTTCGATGGCTTGCGCGGCCGTGCCGTCATACACCCTGCCGCCCAGTTTCACGAAGGCGTGAATCAGCCCGCGCAGCAGGGCCAGCGGCTGCACCTGGCCGCCGCCGCTGTCGATGGCGGCGCCGAAGTAGATGTCGGACTTCACGTGCTGCTCGTTCAATTGATGGCGGCCAATGATCTTGACGCTGTCATCGCCCAGGCGGCGGCGCGCATCGGCGTTGTCGACCAGCGCGCCCATGTGGCCTGCGTGCACCGCTGCCGTGATGTGGCCGTATTGGCGGTCGCAATCGAAGCCGTGGCGGTGGCGCAAACCGTCCACGGTTTCCATGGCTTCGACCGAGGCAAAGCGCCACAGCCGCTGGGCTTCATCGGGCGACAGGTTTTCCAGCATGGTGCCGGCTTCCCAACGCGCCAGCCCCGGCGTCATCTGGCCACCGTTGCGGCCGGACGCGCCCGAGCCGATGTGGTCTTTTTCGATCAGCACGACATCCACCCCCGCTTCGGCCAGGTGCAACGCCGTGGATGCGCCAAGCAGGCCGCCACCGATGACGACAACTTCGCAATGCAGGTCGCCCGGCAAGCCGCCGAAGGCGGGCCAGTCCGACAACGATGCTTCGTAGTAGTTGGCGGGCATGGGATCGGACGCGCTGGCGTCGCTGCGCCAGTTCCAGATGCGGGGGTCGATGCCCAGCCGCGTGGGCACCTTGCGTGCGTCTTGCAGCAGCTCTGAAGGCGGCAGCATCGAGGCCGAGGGCGAAACGCCCGCGGGCGCCAAGGTCAGTGCGGCGGAATGCTTGGGCCATAGGCCCAGCGCACCCACGGCGCTTGCCGCGGTGGTCGCAACCGCGGTTTTTAGGATGAAATCGCGTCGGTTCAGTGTCATGTCTAAGGTCCTGGATTCAAGGGCTTTCGGCTTACGCCATCACCGGCGCGGGGGCAGGGCCGTAGCGGTTTCGTCCGCGCGCGCTGGCGGGCAGCATGAATGCCTGCAAGAGCAGCGTGCCGGCGACAGGCACGGCGTGCAGCAAGCCCCACCAGCCGCTGCGGCCGGTGTCGTGCAAGCGGCGGATCGTCACGGCCAGCGCGGGCAGCAAGGTCAGCAGCAGAAAGCCCGCGGTGTACCAGCCGAACAGAATCTCGGGGTTGGCGACGGCGGCCGCGCGTTCGGCGGCGGAAATCGCCAGCACGGCCAGGATTTGAAACAGCACGAAGATCCAGTACTCCTTGCGCGAGGCGCGGCCGTTGAAGACGGCGTAGTGTTTCAGGGCTTGCAGATACCACTTCATGGGGTTCTCCAGTTTGCAAAAGATGTGCGCCGGCCGCGCCAGCAAGGGCGCGGAGCGTACGAAGTCAATGGGAGTGGGGCGTGGCCCCGGCGCGTCAGCCGGGGTGGCGCAGCGGATGCGCGCTGGCGGGATGGCCGCGTGGCGTGCGGGACGGCGGCGTTGGCAGTACGGCCAGGCGCAGCGCGTTGGGAGCGCCAATCAGGCGGTCGCCGTCTTTGGCTTGCCACAGGGTGCCGGGGCGGACACCGCGCGCGGTAGAGGTCACGACGCGTGAGTCTGCGTTCAGTACGAGCGCCGGCGTGCCGATGCTGCGCAAGGCGGGCAGCAGCATGCGGTCCAGGGTGGAGACCAGTACGTCTACGGCCGCCACACCGGCGAACGCATCGCCGACCAGCACCGGATGCGCAGCGGTGATGGTGTAGGCGCCGTTGCAGATGTAGTCCACATACGGGCCTTCAATGATGGGGCGGTGGCGGCGGGCGGGCTCATCGAACCAGGCGAAGGCACGGAAGTCCAGCCGGCGGCGCGTTTCCTGATTGCGTTCCAGCTGCGCTTGCTGCAAGGATCGCCCCTCTTGGTGCCACCACTCCAGCGTCCAATAGCCGTCTTCGGGGCCTTCGGGCGCGGCATAGCTGGCAAAGCCCGCGCCGTTGCACCAGGGGTTCAGGCGCAGCGCCACCTGGATGTGGGTCTGCAACGCGCGCCGCTGTTCGGCCGACAGCCGCAGGCCGCTGTCCGGGGCCGGCGTTTGGCCCGAAAAAATCTGGGCCGTGGCGTCCGCCAGTGCGCTTGCGGTGTTCTGCGCATCGTTCAAGACGCATTCCAGAATGCCGTTGGCGCGATCGATGTTTGCGTCTTCGTTCATCTGCCGTCTCCTCTTTGCCTGGGGGGGGGGCTGCTGTTTTCAGCAGCCTGTTTCAGCAGCCTACCCAGCGGCTTTTTCCAGCCGTCTTGTTCAGCGGGCGTTGTCAGTCACTGTTGTCAGCGGGTTGGTGGCGGGCTTGCTGTCGGCTGGGGGGGCGGTTGACCCCCCAGCGCATCCAGCCGCAGTTTGTGTTCCAGCAGGCAATCCGTCATTGCGCCGATCATGTCTTGCGCCCGTTCACCGCTAGCGGCTTCGTCGCCTTGGGTCAACGCCTCTTGCAAGCGCCGGTACGCCGCCACGGCGTCGGCATGCAGCGTGGCGTCTTGATACAGCGATGCCGCAAGCGGCGCCCATTCCGCCTGCACTTCCAGTTCCTGGTTCGCCAGCCGGGCCGACTGCGCATGGCTGGCCAGCATCAGCAGGCAGCGCATGTCGGCCTGCGCGCGCGCTTGCGGGTCAGCGGCCGCTTCGAACAGGTCGATCTGTTGCGCCAGCCGCTGGTGTTCATCCGGTGTGGACCGCTGCGAGGCAAGCCTTGCGCTGTGGCTGATCAGGGCGCAATGCAATTCGCCCAGATCAGCCAGATCGCCCGAAGTGGCCAGGCGCAGCGGATGGCGGTCACGCAGCATGTCCGCCGGCACGGGGCAGACAAAGCTGCCGCCGTTGCGCCCGCGCCGGGTGTCGATCAGTTGCCGCGCACGCAGCGTGTTCAAGGCTTCGCGCACGGTCACGGGCGACACCCCCATCAGGCGCGACAGCTCGTTCTCGTTGGGCAGTTGCTCGTCGGCATGAAGCAGCCCCGCAACGATGGCGTTGCTGAGCCGTTCAACAACCTGATCCGAGCGCGTGCCTTGGCCGATGGGGGCATAGACGATGGCGTGGGCGGTCATGGGCGGACTCCGGGGCGGAAAAGAGAAACGTGCATCATGCCATGGGCGCCGTCAGAAGATGCCGTGAGCGTGCGCCGCCTGCCGGTCGTCCGGCACCGGCATGATGGCGTCCCAGAGTTCAGCGACCTTGCCGTCTTGGACGCGCCACAGTTCGAAGTACGCGTGGCGCGTGCCGGCGATGCTGCCTTCCGAATGCGTCAGCACGAAATCGCCTTCGGCCACGCTGCGGTGGGTGCGGCTGTACTTCAGTTCCTGGCCGTCTTTGCGCAGCTGGTTCAGAAAGTCGATGACGGCCGTTGTGCCGTCGGCGATATCCGGGCTGTGTTGATGGAAGCCTTCGCCGTTGCCGTAGTCGCTGAATGCGGTGTAGTCGCCTTCAATCAGTGCACGCTTGAAGAAGGCCGTGACCAGGGCGCGGTTGGCGTCGGTGTCTTGGCCCGCACGGGGTTCCGTCGGGCCGTCCAGCTGCGTGCGGCCGCTGGCGTTGGGCGCGGCTTCGGGCACCAGCCCGTCCCAGTGTTCGACGATCAAGCCATCGGCCACGCGGTAGATGTCGAAGCCCACCAGGGGCTCGGCATCCAGACCGGTGTAGCGGCCGTGCAAGGCGACGAGATCGCCATCCACCAGCACGCGATGCGCGTCGTACTGAATGGCGGGGTGGTCGTGCAGCAGCTTGAACAAGCCGTCGATGCCGTCCTTGACCAGCGCGGAGTGTTCGATGAAGGCCGGCGAGAACAGGCGTTCCAGCGCACCCGTGTTGTGCAGGTTGAACAGTTCATGGTGCGCGCGAGTGACGAGCTCGCGCGTGCGATCGGCTTGCGTGTGGATGGATGTCATGGCCGGTCCTTAGTCGTGAGCGCTCATCACGTGCTTCACGCGCGTGTATTCCTCGAAGCCATAGGCGGACAAGTCCTTGCCGTAGCCGCTGCGCTTGAACCCGCCATGCGGCGCTTCCGCTACCAGCGGGATGTGGGTGTTGATCCACACGGTGCCGAAGTCCAGCTCGCGCGACAGGCGTTGGGCGCGGCCGTGGTCGCGCGTCCAGACGCTGGAGGCCAGGCCGTATTCCACGTCGTTGGCTTTGCTGATGGCGTCTTGTTCGTCTTTGAACTTCTGCACGGTGATGACCGGGCCGAAGACTTCCGTCTGGATGGCTTCGTCTTGCTGTTGCAGGCCGGTGATGACGGTGGGTTCGAAGTAGTAGCCGGGGCGCGCAGCTTGGCGGCCACCGGTTTCGACGCGGGCATGGGCGGGCAGGCGCTGGATGAAGCCTTGCACGCGTTCCAGTTGGGCGGCGTTGTTCAGCGGGCCGTAGAGCGCGTCTTGGTCGTCCGGCTCGCCAAAGCGGGTGTCGCGCGCGGCGGCGACAAGTTTCGATACGAACGCGTCATGCACGGATTCGGCCACGATCACGCGGGTGGCGGCGGTGCAATCTTGGCCGGCGTTGAAGTAGCCGGTCATGGCGATGTGCTGCGCGGCGCGGTCCAGGTCGGCGTCTTCGAAGATGACGACGGGCGCCTTGCCGCCCAGCTCAAGGTGGGCGCGGGTCAGGTTGGCGGCGGCGGAGGCGGCCACTTGCAGCCCGGCGCGCACTGAGCCGGTGATGGATACCAGCGCGGGCGTCTTGTGCGACACCACCTTGGCGCCGGTGGCGGCGTTGCCCAGCACCACGTTAAAGGCGCCGGCGGGGAAGAAGGGCGCGGCAATCTCGGCCAGCAGCAGCGTGCTTTCGGGGGTGCTGTCGCTGGGCTTGAGCACGACGGTGTTGCCCGCCGCAAGCGCCGGCGCGATCTTCCACACGGCCATCATCAACGGGTAGTTCCACGGCGTGACTTGCCCGACCACGCCCAAGGGTTCGCGGCGGATGCTGGAGGTCAGGCCTTCCATGTATTCGCCCGTGGCCTTGCCTTCCAGGAAGCGGGCGGCGCCGGCGAAGAAGCGGATCTGGTCGACGCACACGGCGACTTCTTCAGAGGCGATCAGGTGTTTGAGCTGGCCGGTGTTGCGGCTTTGGGCGTCGACCAGGCGGCTGCTGTTTTCGGCGACCGCGTCGGCCAGTTTCAGCAGCGCCTGCTGGCGCGCGGAAGGCGTGCTGCGGCCCCAGGTCTTGAACGCGTTGCGGGCGGCGGCGTAGGCGGCGTCAACGTCGGCATCGTTGGCGTTGGGAGAGCGGGCGATCGGCTTGCCGGTGACGGGGCTGATCAAATCAAAATACTCGGAGCCCGAGGACTCCGCGTATTGGCCGTTGATGAAATGCTTGAGGGTGGGCATTGCCATGGTCTTCTCCCGGAATTAGGGATGGGTGGGGTGGTGTCTCCAATAAATATATTCTCTGATGTTATAGGTATTAATTCTGCTGGGGTTAACCCGGTAACTCGGTCACGCGGTAGGCAGTGGCCAGTAGCGAGGAGCCAGTAGCCAGTAGCCAGTAGCCAGTAGCCAGTAGCCAGTAGCCAGTAGCCCGGCGCCGCCCCATGAAAAAGCCCAGGCGCAAGGCCTGGGCTCGTTCTATGCCGGGTGAAGCGAAAGACGCTATTCCGCTTTCAGCCCCGCCTGAACAATCAGTGGCTGCCACTTCAGACGTTCGCTGCGGGCAAAGGCGGCCAGTTCGCCCGGCGTGCCGCCGCCCGGTTCATGCCCCAACTCCAACAGACGTTGCTGCACTTCGGGGCGCGCCAGAATCTTTGTCAGTTCGGCGTTCAGCTTCTGCACGACGGCGGGCGGCGTGCCTTTGGGGGCGTACAAGCCATTCCACGCAATCACCTGAAAGTCTGGTAAGCCTTGGGCCGATACGGGCTTGACCCCGGGCAGCAGCGCCGATTCCTTCAATGACGTTACCGCCAGCGCGCGCAGTTTGCCGCCCGTGATGAACGAGCGCGCGGCGCTGACGGTGTCGATGCCGATCTGCACCTGGCCGCCCATCAGGTCGGTGGTGGCGGTGGCCGAGCCCTTGTAGGGAATGCCGCGCAAGCTGGACACGCCTTGCTGCTTGAGCAGTTCAAACACTAGCCGCGCCGTGGTGCTGGGCATGCCGACGTTGACGCTGTCGGTCTTGGCCTTGGCGGCGTCGCGCAAGTCGGCAAGGCTCGTGTAGGACGACGCGGGCGTGGTCAGCAGCACCATCGGAAACGAGCTGACCAGCATGATGGGTTCGAAATCTTTTTCAGGATCGAAGTTGGTGGACGCGTACATGTACTGGTTCAGCACATGCGTGCCGTTCGTGCCCATCAACAGCGTGTAGCCGTCGGGCGTGGCGCGCGCCGCTTCGGACGCGCCGATGTTGCCGCCCGCGCCGGGCCGGTTTTCGACAATGACGGCTTGCCCTAGCGCCTTGGCCAGGTACTCGCCCAGGTAGCGGCCGGCCACGTCGGTGCCTTGCCCGGCTTGATAGGGAACGATGATGCGTATGGGTTTCGAGGGGTAGCTGTCGGCCGCGGCCGCAGGCTGCGTGAACAGCAAGGACGCCGCTAGCGCGGCGATCAAGCGTAGTGTCTTCATGGTGGTCTCCTGGATTTTTTTATGGGCGGTCGGTCGTGTTGCTACGGCTTCGAAGGAGGCCTGCGTGGCAAGACGCCCAGCTCGCGCAGGGCCGCGATGTGGGTGTCGTCGAGGCCGGCCTCCCGGAGGACCTCGTCGGTGTGCTGCGCATAAGCAGGGGGCAGGCGGCGCAGGCGCGCGGGCGCATCCGACAGGCGAGTGGCCGCGCCGATGCCGTGATAGCCGTCGCGGTCGATGCGCATGCCGCGGTGGCGCGTGTGTGCGTGCTCGAACGCTTCCGGCACCGTATGGACGGGGCCGACGGGTACGCCCAGCTGCATCAGGTCGTGGCAGACGGTGTCGCGCGCGCGATGGGCAAGCGCTTCGTCGATGGCGGTGCGCAGCGCATCGCGGTGTTCCAGGCGCTGGCGGTTGGTGGCAAAGCGTTCGTCTTCCAGCAAGGGCGCCAGGCCGATGTAGTCGCAGAACTTGCGGAACTGGCGGTCGTTGACGATGCCCAGGAAGATGTCGCCATCGCGGCAGGCATAGCGGTCATACGGTGCGATGTTGGGGTGCGCGCTGCCCAGCAGGCCCGGCGTGCGCTGCGTGTGCATCCAGTTGGCGGCGTGCGGCACCAGCAGGCTGAGCGCGGTGTCGTATAGCGTGGCCTCAACGCGCTGGCCGCGTCCGGTGCGTGCGCGGTGGTACAGCGCCAGCAAGATGCCAGCCTGCGCGGTGTAGCCCGTCAGGTGGTCCACGATAGGGATGCCGATGCGCGTGGGGCCGCTGGCGGCGTCGCCGTTCACGCTCATCAAGCCGCACATCGCTTGCAGGATGGCGTCGTAGCCCGGCAGGCCGCCCAGCGGGCCGTCTTCGCCGAAGCCGGAAATGGCGCAATAGATCAGTTGGGGAAAGCGGGCCTTCAAATCCGTTTCGTAGTCCAGCCCCCACTTGGCCATCGTGCCGGGAATGAAGTTCTCGACCAGCACATCGGCATCTTCCAACAGGCGCAACAACACGTCGCGCCCTTCTGCGCGTGACAGGTCCAGGCCGATCGCGCGCTTGCCGCGGTTGACGGCGGTGAAGTAGGCGGCGTCGCCGTCGGCATTGACGGGCGGGCCCAACATGCGTGTTTCGTCGCCGCCCGGCGGCTCGACCTTGATCACGCTTGCGCCCTGGTCCGCCAGCATCTGAGTGCAAAGCGGCCCCGCCAGCACGCGGGAAAGATCAATGACCCGTAAGCCTGCCAACGCGCCCGGCGCGCGGGCGTTGGGGGCGTCGGGGGCGTGTGCAGCATGCTCCGATGAACCAGACATCATTGACCTCGTTATGGTCATGTCCGACGCGCGGGCGGCAAGCGCACGCGCGCGATCATGGCAAGCAGCGGCGGCTGGTCAGCCGTCGGGAAAACAAGCCGCGCCGCGCGCGATGTGCGCCGGGCGGCCCGATTACGTCACGCTTGAATCACGCTGACATCACGCGCGGGTGGGCAATTCAACCACGCCGGAACCCAGCACGGACAATTCGTCGTCCTGATTGCGGGCTTCCTGTTCGATTTCGACCAGATGGCGGCCGTCTTCAACGTACTTGCGCGTGACGCGGCCTTTGAAGAACAGCATGTCGCCTTCGGGGTTGTGGCGGCGGATCTTGCACGTGGACTTGCGCAGGAAGCCGGCGTCGCCCATCCAGTTGGTCAGGTGATGCGTCAGCCAGGAATTGCGTTCGGGGCCGTAGTCATAGGCGCCCGGCGCGCCGACTTCCAGCGCGAATTCTTCTTCCCAGTGCACGCGTTCCGGCACGTCAGGAATGCCGAAGCGGTTGGTGATGCCCACGCCCGGGTGCGCGTCGATCAGTTGCCACGCCAATTTGTTGGCGCGGATGTACAGGCCGCCCCAGCCCTGCGCATAGGCGATGAAGCCGGTCACCGTCATCGGGCCTTTGAACATCACGGGAAGCGCTTCGCCTTCCTTCACGTCTTCCCAGTAACGGGGCGTGGCGCCGCGCACTTCTTCCTGCGCGTAGAGCTTGTAGGCCTCCTTGATTTCTTCGGGGCTGTAGCGGCGCGGTTCGCGGGCGCGCACTTCCTTGTACTTGCTGCCTTGCTCGCGGGCGTGGTCGCGTTCGGTGCGAAAGCACCAGCTGTCGGCCTCGGCCACCTTGTCGCCATCCTGGTTGAAGAAGTCCACGTGATAGATCTGCTGGATCGCGCGGCCGGCAAAGCGGGTCTGGTGTTCGATCAGGTTCTTCAGGTGCGCCTCAGTAGAGATGGTGTCGTTGCGCTTGACGGTCTTGTGCCACGTCCAATCTGCGCCCGACCACATCGCATGCACGCCCGGCAGCCCGCCGACGTAGCCCGACACGATACGGCTCGTGGAAAACAGGAAGCTGGGCAGCGCAATGATGCCGCCGTGCTGGGTCTTGGCCGCGTACTCCGGGTCAGACCACAAGGGGTTGTCGTCGCCAATGCCATGGGCGTAGTGGCGGATGTTGTCGCGCGTGGCTTCGTAGCACCACGGTTCGGCGGTGGCGCCGATCTTCACGCCGATGCGGGCGCGCAGTTCGTCCAGGCCTTGCTCGGTGATGGTCGGGAAGCTACGTTCGATTTTGGTCTTGGTCAGCATGATGTCTCCTGGGGGGATGGTCAGACGTGCGCGGCGGGCGCGGCGTTTACGGTTGATGCATCAGCGGTTGCAAGTTCTTGCTCCCGCAGTTTTCGGCGATGGATCTTTCCGGCCGGCGTCTTGGGCAGTTCAGGCACGAACACCACCTGACGCGGGTACTCGTGCTGCGCCAGCTGGCTGCGCACGGCGTTCTGAATTTCTTCCACGAAGGCGTCGTCGCCCGGGCGGGCTGACACCACGAAGGCTTTGACGACCTGGCCGCGCAGCGCGTCCGGCACGCCGATGGCGGCGGCTTCGGACACGTCGCGATGTTTGAGGATGGCGTCTTCGATTTCGACGGCGCTCATGGTCCAGCCGGCCGAGATGATGACGTCGTCGGCGCGGCCGCCATGCCAGAAATAGCCGTCTTCATCGACACGCCCAAGGTCTTTGGTGGCCACCCAATCATCGCGCCGCCACAGCTTCAATTCGCCGGTGACGCCGGGCGGGCAAGGCGCGCCGTTGGCGTCCTGCACTTCAACGCGCAGGCCAGGCACGGGTTTGCCGAGCGAGCCGGGCTTGACCGTGAAGTCCGTCGCGCCGGGGTAGTTCACCAGGCACACGCCGATTTCGGTGGTGCCGTACATGCTGCAAACGGGCCGGCCGAAGGTGGCTTCCACGAACGCGGACGTTTCGCTGTCGATGGGTTCGCCGGTGAAGGACACCTTGTCCAGTTGATAGCGGTAGCGGCCTGCCGCGCCGGAATTGCGCATCATCCGGTAGTGCGTGGCGGCGGCCGAGATGTTGTTGAACGCGTGATCCTGCAAGGCTTGCAGCAAGCGTTCGGCGTTGAACTTGCCGGCGTAGGCGCCAATGGTCACGCCAAGCGCCAACGGGGCCAGCGTGCCATGCCACAAGCCGTGGCCCCAAGCGGGCGATGACGGGCACATGAAGCGGTCACCGGGGCGCACGCCGGTGCCGTACAACGCCGCCAGCATCAGCGTGACGAGTGCGCGGTGCGTGTGTTTGACGGCATCCGGCAATTCTCGGGTGGTGCCCGAGGTGTACTGAAAGATGGCCAAGTCGTCGGCCCGCGTATTGCAGGCGTAGTGCGTGGGGTAGCTGGCCAGTTTGCCCAGGAACGTGTCGTCGGCAATGACGACGCGCATGTCGTCCCCTGCCGCCACCATGGGCGCTTTTTCAGCGTTGGTGACCAGCATGCGCGGCTTGCAGTCCTGCACACGCAGGCGGATGCCGTCGGGGCCGAACAAGGTGAACAGCGGTACGGCGATGGCGCCCATTTTCATCGCGCCAAACATCGCCACGTAGAACGCCAGCGACGGTTCCAGCATCACCGCCACGCGGTCGCCGGGGCGGATGCCATGCTCAACCAGTGCGTGCGCAAATTGCGACGACAGCTCGGCGATCTGGCGAAACGAGTAGATCTCATCACCGCCCGCCGCGCGCACCAGGATGATCGCGGGATCGTCCTTGCCCGCATGCCGGTCGATGCACTCGTGGGCAATGTTCATCTGCTCGCGGTTGCCGTCGAACAGCTCCCAGAGCTTGTCCGAGGAGCAGAGCGCCTGGGCGTCCGCGTAAGAAGTGGTCTGGGTCAGCGTCGTCATGTCGTCGTACCTGTGTGGGTTCGGCAATCCGTTGGGCAGACTATGCGCGCCGGCTTTTAAATTGTCAATGGCGTCTATTGATTGTATATAGACAATTACGGGCATCCTAAAACGGCGACGCCGCAGGCCCGGCAAGGTATGCTTGCCGCAGTAAAAATCGGAGATGCAGATGAGCGAAGCCAGTTCCCAGGAATCCCCCGCAGCCGCAGGGCCACGCGTGCGGCCCGTGCCGGCCGTGACGCGGTCAATCGCCATCCTGCGATTGCTGGGCCGGGGCGGCGCGCCGATGACCTTGAAGGCGATCTCGCAGGAACTGGACATGGTCACCAGCACCTGCCTGCACATTCTTCGTGTGCTGGTGGAAGAGGGCCTGGTGAAAGTGGATGCCGCCACCAAGCGCTACAGCCTGGGCGTGGGCATGCTGACGCTGGCGCGCAGCGTGATCGAAAGCAGTCCCTTTCCGGCCTTGGTGCAGCCTGTGTTGGACAAGCTTTCCAGTGCCGCGAACGTCACCGCGATCGGTGTGGAAGTGGCGGGCAGCGAACACATGGTGGTGTTGGCGCTATCGCGTTCGACCGCGCCGTTCCGTTTGCATGTGGACGTGGGCAGCCGTTTCCCCGCGTTGATCAGCGCAACGGGCCGCCTGGTGGCCGCGTTTTCCGAGCTATCGGATAAAGAACTGGAACGCCGCTTCAAGGCCTTGCGCTGGGATCAGGCGCCGCCATACGCCGAGTGGAAGGCGGACGTGGACGCCGTGCGCCGTGATGGCTATAGCCTGGATCGCAACCACTACATCAACGGCGTCGTTGTGATTGCGGTGCCGGTATTGGACAAGCACGAGCGCATGACGCATTCGTTGGTGGCCGCGGGCTTGGCCGAGCAATTGGACGACGCACGCGCCCATGCGCTGGCCAAGGAATTGCAGGCCGAAGCGCAGACCTTGTCGCAACTGTTGTCCGCCCGGAGCTGATGCCATGCATGCGCCACCCACCGCCGAATCGCTGGCTGCCGATGGCTGGCATCAGAAGACCTTGCCGGGATTCGCGGGGCTGATCGGCCCCTTGTGGGTGCGCAAGGAAGCGCAAGCGTGGGCGTATGGATTGCTGGCGACAGCAGACCATTTGAATCCCGCAGGCGTGGTGCATGGCGGCCTGCTGACCGCCATGCTGGATCACGGCTTGAGCGCCATCGCCTGGCAAGCGCTGGACCGCCGCCCGTGCGTGACGGTGCAGCTGGACACGCACTTTCTGACGGCGGCGCGCGCCGGCCAATTTCTGGAAGTGCGCGGCCACGTCATGCGCACCACCGCCAGCCTGGTATTCATGCGCGGCGAATTAAGCGTGGCCGGCCATGTCGTGGCAACGGGCGCGGCGGTGTTGAAGGTGCTGGCGGCCGCGTCAGATCATTGACTTGCCGCTTTGCTTCGCCGCGCGGATATCTTTCCACAGCGTCACGCACAAGATCGCCAGAATGGCCGCGGATATCGCCGGCCAGATCAGAAAATAGGCGGTCAACCACATATCAATCTCCTTGGTGTTGATGGCTGGGGTTTCATTGCGCGGCGTCGGCGGAAAGCTTGCCTGAAGGCGCTTTCATCATGACCTCCTGCTCGTGATGAAACGACGTCACGCGGTCTGCCAGCAGCGAGAAATCAAACCGTTCGCGGTTGCGCAGGCTAAGCGCCACGCACACGATGGCGCTGGCGCCGTAAGCGGTCAGCGATGCCAGCAGCACGATGTAGTCGCGCAGGTTGCCGATGAAGGCGGGCAGCATGACGATGACGCCCAATGTGCCCACGGCAATCGCGGCGGTGCGGCCGAAGAAGCCGAACGTCATCAAGCCCAACACCACGCCGCCGCCCACGGCCGCGCAGATTTCAAAGAACACGGCGATCACGCCCGTCATGGGCAGCAGTTCAAAACGCACGATCGTGAACAGCGCCACGGCGGACAGCACCGAGCACACGAATGCGCGGTTGTTGACGCGGTCCCAGTAGAAGCTGGCGATCACCGGAAAGACGATCGCGCCCCACAACGCACCCACGAACACCAGCATGACCAGGATGTCCAGGCGCAGGCTGGCGAAGATCACGCCAATCATCGTGGCGATGATCATGGTGGCGCGGCCCCACCACAGCATGCGGCGCGGGTCCGGGCGGCCGCGCGCCAGGTTCTTGGCGTAGACGTCCGTCATGACGATGGCCGACAGCGCAGCCAGGTCGGAGTCCGCCGTGGACGACAGCGAACCCACCACCAGCAGAAAGAACAGCGCGATGCCAAACGGCGGCAAGTAGGTCGACGCCATCTGCGGAATGATGTTGTTCATGTCGCCGTTGGCGGGCTCAAGCCCGACGAACAACGCCAGCAGGCCCAGCATGCCCAGCCCGATCACCACCGCGCCGTACCCGATGGTGGCCGTCAGGAACGTGGGCTTGATCAAGTCTTCACGCACGGCAAATAGCCGTTGCGCGATGGTCTGGTTGCCGATGGCGTAGGCCAGCACCGCCACGAAGTAGGGCGCGCCTTGTTCCAGGATGGCTTTGGTCGAATAGAAGTCGGCCTGGTCGCTGTTCAAGCGCCACATGTTGGCTTGCAGCAAGTCTGGCCCGCCCGCGTTGAAGAAGATCAGCGGGATGATGATGACGGCGGCGATGATCATCGCCGCCAGTTGCGCGAAGTCGGTCATGACAGATGTGCGAAAGCCCGACCACAGCGTGTAAGACAGCACGCCAAGCCCGGCGATCAGCACGCCCTGGATGAACGTCAGCGGGCTCAGTATCGACACCAGCGCGCCTGCCGCTGTGAAGTTCACCATCAAGCTGATGCAGCTGCCCACAATGTTCGACACCGCCATGATCATCTGGCTGGACGTGCCGTGGCGCGCATGGATCACTTCGGCCAGCGTGTGCGCCTTGGGCGCCAGCTGTCTGAAGCGTTTGCCGAAGGGGTAGATGAACAGAATCATCAACGCGCCCCAGAAGCCGTAATGCAGCGGGCCGGACAAGCCGTACTTGAATCCGGACGTGGCGCTGGCGTAGAAGGACGCCGCCCAGATCCAGGTCGCGATCATGCTGGCGGCCGACAGGCCGAAACCGACCGCGTTGTTCGACACCATGAAGCCATCCACGTTCTCGTGCTTTTCGCCGATGAATAGCGACATGAGAAACGTGGCGCCGTAGAAGCCGGCCAGCAACAAAATGGCCGTGGTGGCCGATAACTGGAAGAAAACACTCTCTTGCATCGTGTAGGTCCTTGCTCGTAGACGGCCAGGCACGAAACACCATTGATCGCGGCGCAGGGGTTGCACGTTTCGCGCGCGCGATCACATGCCTGCCCGCCCGGGCAGGGGATGGCAGCCCGGGGTGGACAAGACACAAGACACACCGTGATGGTGTCTTGCTGCGGCATCGGGCCGGCGCATCATGGAAACGAAGACGTCGTTCGAGCGCGTAGTCAGAACGCGTAATTCGACGCCATAGCTCGAAGCCCTAGATGCAGGCGCAGCTCAATGCGGTGAGCAATGGTCCTGCTGGGTAAGCAGGTTTTTGTTCCGCAGCCGCCGGTATAAGCCTGGCGGCTGGGTGGTGGTGTTTCGGCGCTGGCGCCGGGCCGCTGTGCGCGGCCGTGTGACGGTTGCCCTGGGATGACGATGCATCGTCAGGGTCCGGTGATGAGTAACAACAGGCCAAGAGTATAGGGATAGACGACGTCGGCGTCTACCCTTCAGGCCTAAAAAACCCGGTAAAAATGGGGGTTGCGAGTGTTTGCTCGCAACCGGAGACGATCAATTCCGGCTCAGAATCCGACGTTTGGCACGTGAACCCGCCCTTCCATCAACACCCGCGCGCTGCGGCTCATGATGGCTTTCGTGACCTTCCATTCGCCGTCCACCAACTGCGCCTGCGCGCCCACGCGCAGCGTGCCGGAGGGGTGGCCGAAGCACACCTGATCGCGTTCGCCGCCGCCTGCCGCCAGGTTTACCAGCGTGCCGGGCACGGCCGCGGCGGTGGCGATGGCGACCGACGCCGTGCCCATCATGGCGTGGTGCAGCTTGCCCATGGACAGCGCGCGCACCAGCACGTCGACGTCGCCTTCGCCAATGGCCTTGCCGGCGGAAGATTCATACGCCTTGGGCGGCGCCACGAACGCCACCTTGGGCGTGTGCTGGCGGGCGGCGGCTTCTTCGATGTTCTTGATCAAGCCCATGCGCAGCGCTCCGTGCGCGCGGATGGTTTCGAAGCGGGCCAGCGCCGCAGCGTCGCCGTTGATGTCGTCCTGCAGTTCCGTGCCGGTGTAACCCAGCGCGGACGCGTCCAGGAAGATGGTTGGAATGCCCGAGTTGATCATCGTGGCCTTGAACGTGCCCACGCCCGGCACTTCCAGGTTGTCCACCAGATTGCCGGTGGGGAACATCGAGCCGCCGTCGCCGTCTTCGGCCGGGTCCATGAATTCCAGCTGCAATTCGGCGGCGGGGAAGGTCACGCCGTCCAGTTCGAAGTCGCCAGTTTCCTGCACCGCGCCGTCAGTCATCGGCACGTGGGCGATGATGGTCTTCTTGATGTTGGCCTGCCAGATGCGCACTACCGCGATGCCGTTGGCAGGCACGCGGGCGGGGTCGATCAGGCCGTTGGTGATGGCAAATGGGCCGACGGCGGCCGACAGGTTGCCGCAGTTGCCGCTCCAGTCCACGAACGGCTGGTCGATGGAGACCTGGCCGAACAGGTAGTCCACGTCATGATCGGGCTGCGTGCTTTTGCCGACGATAACGGTCTTGCTGGTGCTGGACGTTGCCGCGCCCATGCCGTCGATCTGCTTGCCGTAGGGGTCGGGGCTGCCGATCACGCGCATCAGCAGCGCGTCGCGCGCGGCGCCGGGTACGCGGGCGGATTCGGGAAGATCGTCCAGCTTGAAGAACACGCCTTTGCTGGTGCCGCCGCGCATGTAGGTGGCGGCAATCTTGGTCTGGGGAGCATGGGCCATGGGGTTGTCCTGATGTCTCGGTGCGAATGTGCGGATTCGGTGTGAAAGACCGGCGAGCGCGGGCGCCCGCCAGTCGAAGGCATACTCAGCCGGCCTGCTTGGCGCCGGTGGCGGATTCGGCTTCCAGGAAGTCTTGCGCAAAGCGTTGCAGCACGCCGCCCGCGTCGTAGATCGACACTTCTTCCGCCGTGTCCAGACGGCAGGTGACGGGCACGTGCACGGTCTCGCCATCGCGGCGGTGGATCACCAGCGTCAGGTCAGCGCGCGGCTTGCGTTCGCCGATGACGTCGTAGCTTTCGGTGCCATCCAGCACCAGCGTCTTGCGGTTCACGCCCGGCTTGAATTCCAGCGGCAGCACGCCCATGCCGATCAGGTTGGTGCGGTGGATGCGCTCAAAGCCTTCGGCCACGATGGCTTCCACGCCCGCCAGCCGCACGCCCTTGGCGGCCCAGTCGCGCGACGAGCCTTGGCCGTAGTCGGCGCCGGCCACGATGATCAGGGGCTGCTTGCGGTCCATATAGGTTTCGATGGCTTCCCACATGCGCATGACCTGGCCTTCGGGCTCCACGCGCGCCAGCGAGCCTTGCTTCACGCTGCCGTCGTCGTTGGTCACCATCTCGTTAAAGAGCTTGGGGTTGGCGAAGGTGGCGCGTTGTGCGGTCAGGTGGTCGCCGCGATGGGTCGCGTACGAGTTGAAGTCTTCTTCGGGCAGGCCCATCTTGTCCAGGTATTCACCCGCCGCGCTATCCAGCAGGATGGCGTTGGACGGCGACAGGTGGTCGGTGGTGATGTTGTCGCCCAGCACGGCCAGCGGCAGCATGCCGCGCAACGTGCGCTCGCCGGCCAGCGCGCCTTCCCAGTACGGCGGACGGCGAATGTAGGTGCTTTGCGGGCGCCAGGCGTACAGCGGGCTGACGCCGGCTTTGCGGTCATCCTGAATGCCGAACATCGGCGCGTACACCTTGCGGAATTGTTCCGGCTTGACGGCGGACTTGACCACGGCGTCGATCTCTTCGTCGCTGGGCCAGATGTCTTTCAGGCGGATCTCCTGGCCATTCTGGTCCCGGCCCAGCACGTCGCGTTCGATGTCAAAGCGGATTGTCCCGGCGATGGCGTAGGCCACCACCAGCGGGGGCGACGCCAGGAAGGCCTGCTTGGCGTAGGGATGGATGCGGCCGTCGAAGTTGCGGTTGCCGGACAGCACGGCGGTGGAATAGAGGTCGCGGTCGATGATCTCTTGCTGGATCTTCGGGTCCAGCGCGCCCGACATGCCGTTGCACGTGGTACAGGCAAACGCGACCACGCCAAAGCCCAGCGCTTCCAGGTCGGGCAGCAGGCCGGCTTCTTCCAGATACAGCTGCACGGCCTTGGAGCCCGGCGCAAGCGAACTCTTCACCCAGGGCTTGCGCGTCAGACCGCGGGCCTTGGCGTTGCGCGCCAACAGGCCGGCGGCAATCACGTTGCGCGGGTTGCTGGTGTTGGTGCAGCTGGTGATGGCGGCGATGATGACCGCGCCATCCGGCATCAGGCCGGGTTCGTTTTCCACCACGCCGGAAATACCGCGCGCGGCCAGATCCGACACGGGCAGGCGGCGATGCGGGTTCGACGGGCCGGCCAGCGTGCGCACGACGGTCGACAAATCAAAACGCAGCACGCGTTCGTACTCGGCGGTCTTCAAGCTGTCGGACCACAGGCCCGCCGTCTTGGCATAGGTTTCCACCAGCGCAATCTGGTCGTCTTCGCGGCCGGTCAGGCGCAGGTAGTCGATGGTCTGCTGGTCAATCGAGAACATCGCGGCGGTGGCGCCGTACTCGGGCGCCATGTTCGAAATGGTGGCGCGGTCGCCCAAGGTCAGGCTGGCGGCGCCTTCGCCGTAGAACTCCAGGTACGCGCCCACCACCTTTTCCTTACGCAGGAATTCGGTCAGCGTCAGCACCACGTCGGTGGCGGTGATGCCGGGTTGCGCGCGGCCGGTGAGTTCAACGCCGATGATGTCCGGCAGGCGCATCCACGACGCGCGGCCCAGCATCACGTTTTCTGCTTCCAGGCCGCCCACGCCGATGGCGATGACGCCCAGCGCGTCCACGTGCGGGGTGTGGCTGTCGGTGCCGACAAGCGTATCGGGGAACGCCACACCGTCTTGCGTGTAGATGACGGGCGACATCCGCTCCAGGTTGATCTGGTGCATGATGCCGTTGCCCGGCGGCACGACTTCGATGTTGCGAAACGCCTGCTTGGTCCAGTCGATGAAGTGGAAGCGGTCTTCGTTGCGGCGGTCTTCCACCGCGCGGTTGCGCGCGAAGGCGTCGGGGTCGGTGCCGTCAAATTCCACGGCCAGCGAATGGTCCACGATCAACTGCACCGGCACCACCGGATTCACCTTGGCCGGGTCACCACCTTTTTCGGCGATGGCGTCACGCAGGCCTGCCAGGTCCACCAGCGCGGTCTGGCCCAGGATGTCATGACAGACCACGCGCGCCGGAAACCACGGAAAGTCCAGGTCGCGGCGGCGTTCGATCAGCTGCTTCAACGCATCGGTCAGCATGGCCGGGTCGCAGCGGCGCACCAGGTTTTCAGCCAGCACACGCGACGTATAGGGCAGGCCGGCGTAAGCGCCCGGCGCAATGGCTTCGACGGCGGCGCGCGCATCGAAATAGTCCAGGCGGGTGCCGGGCAGGGTCTTGCGGTACGAGTGATTCATCATGCCTCCGTGCGCTGCTGCTTGCTCTGCGCGATCTGTTGTTCGATGTTGATGCGCGACACACGGATGTGCCGCCGCATCAGGATTTCAGCCAGCTCGCCATCGCGGTCGGCAATGGCGTCAAGAATGCGGTGGTGTTCAGCGTAGGCCTGGCGCGGCCGGTTGGGCGTGGTCGAGTACTGGATGCGGTACATGCGCGCCAATTGATAGAGCTCGTCGCACAGCATGCGAAACAGCATCTGGTTGCCGCTGCCCTTGACGATGCGGTAGTGGAAATCGTAATCGCCTTCCTGCTGGTAATAGCCCAGCCCGGCTTGAAAGGCCGCGTCGCGCTCGTGCGCTTCCAGCACGCCGCGCAGTTCAGCGATTTCAGACGGCGGCATGCGTTCGGCAGCCAGCCGGCACGCCATGCCTTCCAGCGATTCGCGGATTTCGTAGAGTTCGGACAGCTCTTGCTGCGACAGCGACACGACACGCGCGCCCGCATGCGGCACGCGCACCAGCAGCTTCTGGCCTTCCAGCCGATGCAGCGCCTCGCGCAGCGGCCCGCGGCTCACGCCATGAATGCGCGCCAGCTCGGGCTCGGAAATCTTGCTGCCCGGGGCGATCTCGCCTTTGACGATAGCGGCCTGGATCTTCTTGAAGATGTGATCCGACAGCGTTTCACCATCGCCCGGCACGGTGCCCGGCAGGGTCAGCACTTTGCTCATTGTGTCAACAATCTATCCGGTTTCAGGGGTAAAAATCGGGATAAGGCGTGCTTGGACGCCAGATTGTCAACAATTTAGCTTGGGATGGGGCAAGGTGCAAGCGGCGGAGGGGCTTGCGGGGAGCGCGCGTCCCCTACTGGATTTTGAGGCTCTGTATGACTTGGTATTGCCAGCGCGTATTCGAAAATAGCTCGGCTGAGCGGGCATCCACTAAGGAGCAGAGCGAATACCGAACGCCAAAAGTGGTGCCGTAGGCCACGCCGTCCCAGCAATCGTATTGCTCTTTGACGGACTCTATTTCTGAAGAACCCGGTGTTTCCCTTAGGTAGTCGACCTCCAGGCGCGTAATTATTACGGTGTTCTGTTTGTTTTTATGCGGGAACGAATAGTGTCGTCTCTTAATAATGGTCTGTCTCGTGTCGCGCGCTCCATCGTAGTAGTCGTTTCTTAAGGAATGTAATCGGCCATTCACATACTTAAGATGCGTTAGGTCAACATAAAACTTCTCGCTTGACTTGAAAGAGTTAATGCTCCCGTAGAACGCAGGACTGTTAACTTTATCTTCATAAAACAGTCTGCAGCCAGTGGCTTGAATATCTAATGGTCGAGATGACTCGACCGAATATCCGCACACAGAAGATAAGTCAAAGGCAGTCACCCGGTCTGAAGCTCGGGAATCGAAAAATACAGTGCTGATGCAGATGAGTATTCCGCCTAACGTCATTTTCCTTTTCATGATCGAATGTTGCCGCCAGGAAGGGTAATCAAAATATCGTCTGATACCGCTTGATATGCGTGGGAAAAATACATCACTCTCTTGTTCAAGTGCAGCGCTGCGCGATTTACTTGAAGAGTCACATTTAATACGTCGGCGGTAATGTGTGAGCCGGCATTCAAGTCTTGAAAGTTCTGTATATCCGCTCTTGTGTTTATGTTGGTGAGGCCATCTAATCGCCACCGATATTTGTTGGCGCTGTCCGGGGGGTTTAGTGTCCTATCTCGAGTTCGTTCCGCGACCCAATAGAAGCCGGACGCGTCACAAGCTGAATATGCATCTTGCTCAAGCAAAAGTTGATGAGGTTCAAGGGTTACGTTGATTCGGCGATATTCTTCATATCTTCTATAGTTGGCTCGCCCCGTTAGCTGAATGACACCTCTCCCTCGAAAGCGAGGCCCGTCCCCTGGAAGCGTATTTCCGAGATCCGGACGTTCGTCGTAGGCTGCACCACTTGCATACTCTCTAACAGTTTGAAAGCCATCTGTCTCTTGCACGATCTGCCCCCAGAAATGGGCGGTGCGTAGCGGATTTTCCAGATAGTATTTTCTGCGGATGAGATTAAGAGCCTTGTGCATTCCGGCCGGGACGACATATTTGTCGTTTCGATGTTGACCCTCGGTAATAATGGACATGGCATTTTCGTATGTAAGTCCCAATCCGGTTGCTGGGAGCATTTGAACCATTTCCTTTGCGCTAAGCCACCCGCACTTCTTAAACTCTTCAATAAACTGCAACGGATGAAAGTGATAATGCACCTTATCCAGTTCCAGCCCCTTCCCCTGCGCCTCCTCCCAAAACGCCAGCGCCAGGTGGTGCCGCTTCAGCCTGCCATACGCCTCGTCGCTCAGACACTCACTTGTCCTCAACACATTCGCCGGACGTTGATCAAGGTCGTCGACCTTCAACCAACGCCATCGCTGATCAAAATCATCACGCGACCATTCCGTAGGTATCTTCACCACACAGCGGCGCAGCATCTTGGATACCTGCGCGGTGCGAATCTTGGCGGTCGCGCGTGCCAGACGGTCCTGGTACTGCATCATGGCGTGCACGCCCTCGGCCACCTTGTGGATCAAGTCGCCAAAATCGCCTAGTTGCGGCGCTGGATGCGCGGTGGGTTTCAACGGCTCAATCAGGTTCAGCAGCGTGCCTGAATCACACCGGCTATTCCCATCCAGGTCGTCATCAATAAATGTCCAGCCTTGCCAATGCGGAAAATCCGCATCGCTACAGACGCGTACGCCTGCCGCATTCAGATCAACATGGAAAATGCTGCCATCCGAGAGCCTGATTCTGCGGATATGTGGCAGCCGGCCGTTATACAAATCGCTTTGCGCCGGCGCATCCGGGCCCAGCACACGGCCAAAGCGCAGCATTTCAAACCCTGCGCTGGGGCAGCCCGGATACGTGTTGACGGCCGTTTTGTAAAGCTCGTAGGAACTCTCGCTTTTCTCGGCGGCGCCTTGCAGGATGCCGACGACCTTGYCGTGCATGTTGCGGGCCGTCACGGTAAAAGCACCCCGCTGTTCGCTGATGCTGATCACCAGTTCCGATTGTGTTGTGGCAGCGACCGGGACGTGCCAAGTGGCCCAGTGTTCCGGATTGGACCCGGCGGGCACGATATGGGTAAGTGCGCCGTACACGCCGGGCACGTAGATGGTGCGTTCCATCGCGGTAGGTTCTGGCTTGTTGTGCACTTTCTGATGAACGCCGATCACCCGGTCAAACCAGTTCTTTTCCCCGCCGAGCCGGTTGGCGCCACTCAGAGATTTGCGGTTCATCTCCCACAGCCGTTTGGGTGTGGTGTCAAACAGCGACGCGATGAACTCGGGGCTGTCAGCGTTGCGGGGTTGTGTGGAGTCGAACAGGCGAGTGAGATAGGTGTTCCGATGTTCCCGCGGATTCACTTCATACAGCGGGGTATTGGCGGGGAGCACAAAATGAATATCGCCCCATACGCAGTTGCGACGGCCTTCGTTAGTTTTCAGCGTCCCTGTGCTGCGGCCCAAGAGCCTATCGACATTGGCCTGATCGGCTACGATCTCGAAGTGGATACGGTCTCGTTCGCCGTAGATGTACCCGGCTTTCGCGATAGCCTCTTTGCGGTATACGGCATCGCCGATTTTCAGCGGCAGGTTTGTGCCGGGCTTATTTCCCAGCGTATGCAGGTGCTGATAGATCGAATAAAACGTGACGCTGACGCCTTCACCGATTTCGGTGTCGTGCTTCAGGACCAAGACGCCGTTGCTGGTCCAGCCCTTGTAGTACATCAAGGGATCATTGGCGGGGGCTGTTGACGGGCTGTTTTGCGGCGGCGGGTTGCTTTGCCTTGCATAGACCACGACACCATCCGCAATGGCGCGGACCGGTTCGGGATTCTGGGGAGACCCCGGCGCGACGAGATGCACGCCGCCATGCCATCCGAACTGGTGGCTGACGGGAAACGCGCCTTTTCCAGTTTTCTCGCCCAGGCTCCAATAGGCGTTGCTTTCGGCATCTTCGGCTTGCAGCACGGCGCGCAGGAAGGGTGCACTGATCAGCATGTCGGCCTCACTCCCAAATTTGGACGCCCACCGGGCGCCGTTACTCGGACAATGGAATATCTGCGGCGTCGGCTTCGCGCGATAGGGCCGGGATTCCAGGAATCTGGAACGCGCCGCCGCCTCCGCTTCCGCTGTGACTCAACGGGCCGTTGATCTTTATTTCGACCCCATCCAGCGTGATGCCCGAGCCGTCGATGGTGATCGTTCCTCCCGGGCCTTTGAACACCACCTTCTCGCCAGTCTGCAGTTCGTACACCGTGGTTTTGCGGTGGATCTTTTGACCCGCCTCAAGCAAGTCGTAGCCTTCAACCTTGGTTTCGGCGTAACCGCCGATTTCGGTCCAGTGGTTGGCGGTGGTTTTATCGCGGCGGCTATTGCCGACTTCTTCAGTACGGTCTTTGGCGGTATGGATGGTGTGGTTGCGGCCCACGTTCAGAAAGTCATCCTGACCGGTGCGGTGACGGCGGTCTTGGCCGATGTCGACCTGTTCATCATTCGAGACGGTTTCTTTGCGGTTGCGGCCGATGACGATCGTTTCGTCGTTCTCCACCTTTTCGCTACGGTCGTGCCCGACGAAGGTGGTCTCGTCGTGATTGACGTGGATGTTCTGGTCGCGCTGCGCATGGACGAAGATTTCTTCCTGGTCACGCTCGTCTTCGAAGCGCAGCTCGTTGTAGCCTTCGCCTTTATGGGTCTGGCTTTTGATGGTCATGCGCGTCTTGTGGCGCGGCAGTTCATACGGGGGCAGTTGCAGCGCCATGTGGGTGCGGCCGGTGATGACCGCCTGGTCGACGTCGCCATCCAGGAAATTCACGATCACTTCTTGCCCGATCCGGGGAATGGCCATGTGCCCCCACATCGCGCCGGCCCAGCTTTGCGACACCCTGATCCAGCACGAGCTGTGCTCGTCGTGTTGGCCCAGGCGGTCCCAGGGGAATTGCACTTTGACTCTGCCGTAGCTGTCGCAATAGATTTCTTCGCCTTTAGGCCCCGTCACCGTCGCAATTTGAGGGCCATCGATACGCGGCTTGGGCAAGGGTTCTGCGCGCCATTCCGTATGTTTGGAGACGAGTTCCGCGGTGTAGCCGTAGCGGGTGCCTTGCTGAGCATCGGCGCCGTCTTCTTGCTGGCTTGCGTGCTGCACGCCGTAATGACGGATGCGTATCGGGCGCCAGCCTTGGTTGAGGTCGTCGCGGGGGTGGCCTTGCAATTCAAACGACAGTCCCGGAACCAGACGCGGGTCGTCGCCCTCGACGGTGGCAATGCGCGCATCACGCCGCAGGCCGCGCAAACGGTTTTCGGTAAAGGGTTTACCGGCTTCGTCACGTTTGTAGCGGCCTGGGTAGTCGTAACGTTCGTAATGACGATGCTGATGATCCAGGTCTACGCCATCGCGGCTGTGTTCCTGGCTGTAGCGAGGGTGGGTGTAGGTGTAATCGCGTTGGGTTTGGCGGGCGGTGCGTACCTGTTCAGCGTAGGAGAAGCGGCGCAGCGCGGGTTCGGGTTGGTCGCCACCGGGCGCGGGCTGGTAGCGCACCGGGTCGCCGTCGATGGTTCCATGGATGTGCAAGCGGTCGCTGTGGACCATCCGGTGCCCTTTGACGTGGTGATGAAAGGCATAGAAGAAGCCTTCTTCACGGGCCAGGCGTTCCATAAAGTACAGATCGGTATCGCCGGCTTGCACGCAGTATTCGCGTGGCAGATGTGCGTGGGTGACGGTTTGCTCGTAGTCCAGGATGCCATGCTCTTTGAGCACGGCTTGCAGGATTTCGGGTACGGACAGTTGCTGAAAAATACGCCAGTCGGAACACAAGCCCGCGCGGGCCAGCAAGGGTTCGACGGTGGCACGGTAGCGGGTGCGGCGAAATCCGGTCGTGCCTTGCTCGAAGCGGGAAATCACGCCGTGCACATATCGTACGGGTGCGTCGTGATGCCAGATGGTCAGTAAAGCAGGTTGGTCCAGCACCCGCCCGAAGTCCACCGAGGCGTCGTGGCTGGCCAGTTCGAGTTCAAGGCGGAAAGGCTCGGACAAGCCCTCGTCCAGGGTGAACTCGACCACTTCGAATTCCATGCCGCCAACGATGCCAAAGCTGAATCGAAAGCTATGTTTCTGACTCACGTTGCCCCCACTAAGTGCGTCAATTCGCACATAGTGGACAGCTATGCCGGTCCTGCCTATAGGAGGGCTATGAAATTAGCAGCTTATCCAGCGGTGTCGCTGTCCATGGACCGCAACGCCTTGGGAATTCGATAACGCTTGCCGTCAAAGCGCAGCGTGTGGCGCGTCTTGCCCTGGCTGACGGTCTTTTCAGAACAGCCGCCGTCTTGCTGCACCACCGCACGGCTGGTGGCGTGCGAGTCAGTGGCAACCATGTCGCGGTAGCCCTTGGTTTGCGCCGATCCCATGGCCAGGCTCACCGCGCTTTCTCTAAATTCGCCCGCGCAGGTGGTGTCCCATTCGCCGGAGGAACGCTGGACGCTCAGGCCGTCGAGCACCAGGCGCAATTCGTTGTCTTCCACGGTGAAGAGCCGCAAGCTGGTTTCGTCAAAAGGGTTGGCGCGGGAAGCGCCTTGGCGTTCGATGCGGATACCGAAGGCGCGGCGGTCAGCGGTGACGTCGTAGCGCGCCGTATCGAACGACAGGCCGTCGATGCGCACGGCGTCATCCGACATCAGATCCACCAGCGTGCGGCGCTGCCGCACTTGCAGCGTCTGGCGGTCCAGCACCAGCACTTCCAGGTCGCCTTCGTGGCCGTTTTCGGGGTCGGGCGTGTCTTGCATCAACGGCACGGCCACCAGCAGCAAGTCCGGGTTGACCGGCCAGGCCTTGCACGCCACCGCGAAGGGCGCGCCCACGTCCGCGTCAGATATCGTCACGATGGCGTGGCCTTGCTTCAAACGGATGCGGCCTTCGTGGTCGGGCTTATCTTGGTTTTGATAGACGGTGCGCACGATGTCGGCCGCCTGAGGGCAGGGGCCGCCTGCGGCTTGCGCCATGCCGGTCAACAGGGCGGACAAGGTCAGGGCGCCGGTCAAGCAGGAAAGGGGGCGGGGCATCGTGGGCGGGCAGGGACGAAGAAGACCGAATTCTAATCACGCAGCCTGCCGGCGTAAGCCCCCTTTCGCTACGGGCCGCTACAGATCGCTACAAGTCCACCCGCACCTTGCCCGCCTGTACCAGCCCGGCCACGTCGCGGATTTCGGACAGCAACGCCTGTTGCAACTGCGCGGGCGTGCCGCCGGTGGGCTGGAACCCTTGTTCGGCCAGCTTGGCGTGGACGGCGTCGGTTTGCAGCGCGCGGTTGATGCCTTGGTTCAGCGCGGCAATCGTCGCGTCCGGCGTGCCCGCCGCGCAGTAAGTGCCGAATTGAATTTGCGCATCGAAACCGGCGTAACCGCTTTCGGCGACGGTGGGAATGTCGGGGTATTTCGTCAGGCGTTCGCGGCTGGTCACGGCCAGCACGCGCAGCCGGCCGCTTTTCAGATACGGTTCGACGGCGGCAACGGTGGCCACCACCAGTTGAATCTGGCCGCCCAGCAGGTCCGTCATCATGGGACCGGTGCCGCGATACGGCACATGCAGCATGTCGATGCCGCAGGCGGCTTGCAGCAGCTCGGTCGCCAGATGCTGCGGTGTAGCGTTGCCGGGCGAACCGAAGGTCAGCCCCTTGGGCTCGCGCTTGGCCTGGGCGACCAGTTCGGCCAGCGTCTTGGCGGGCAGCTCGCTGTTCACGGCCACCATATACGGCGAACGCGCAATCGGGCAGACGGGCGCCAGCTGTTTCAACACTTCTTCGGGCGGACGCGCGTAGTAGCGCACCGATGGCACCAGCCCCGCGAACAACAGCACGCTGCCGTCCTTGGCGCCGTTGGCGGTGTAGTCGGCGCCCAGCATGCCGCTGGCGCCGGGTTTGTTTTCCACGACCACGGAGCGGTCCAGTGCGCTTTCCAACGTCGCGGCGATGACGCGGCCCAGCACGTCGGTGCCGCCACCGGGCGGGAAGGGCACGATCACGCGCAACGGCGCGTCGCGTGCGGCAGCGTAGCGGCTTAGCGATAAGGCCAGGGGCGCCGCCGCGGCCAGGGCCAGGTGCTTCAAAACAGTTCTGCGATGCATGCGGTTGTCTCCATCTCCGCCCGTGGGGGCGCGTGCCGATCGTCTCTATCAGGCGGACGATTCAGCGGTGGCCGGCTGCCGGGCCGGCAATAAAAAAGCGTGCAGCGCTGCGGCGACGACGGTGGGGTCCTCTACCGGCAGCATATGCCGTTGGCCGTCGATGACGCGCGCGCGGCTGTCGGGCAGCGCCCGCGCCAGGCCGCGCGTCATGCGCGGGGTGGACCCGACGTCGTGCTCGCCCGTCATCGCGAGCGTGGGGCAGGCAATGTCGGGCGCGGCGTGCGCCAGGATCTGATCGCCTTCGGCGAACAAGCGGTAGGCGGCCAGGAAATTGGCGCGGTCGTTCTGCACCAGCCGTTGGCCGATGGCGGCCACCCGCTCGGGCCGCGCCGCCTGGAACGCGGGCGTGAACCAGCGTTGCAACGAGACCGCGGCAGCGGCTTCGACATCCTGCGTGGCGGCGGCGTCCAGGCGCGCCATCACCGCTTGCACCTCTTCTGGTGTGCGCTGGAATACCGTGCTCAGCAGCACCAGCCGCTTCACGCGCTGGGGCCGGGCGGCGGCATAGGCGCCCGCAATCAGGCCGCCCATGGAATAGCCCAGCACGTTGGCGTGCTTCCAGCCCGCTTGATCCAGCTCTGCATCCAGCTGCGAGATGAAGTCCTGGATGTCGGCCGTGCCAGTGATGCCGGGCGCAGCCCCGTGCCCAAGCAGGTCATAGCGCAGCACGTCGAAGTCGGCTTCGAGCTGCGGCGCAAGATCATCCCAGAGCGTGTGGTCCAGCCCCACGCCGTGCAGCAGCACTAATGGCGCGCCGCGGCCGGAACGGCGACGGGGCGCGCTCATTTCGATTGCGCCTCTTGCGCCAGTTCCTGCAAGTCGGAATAGCGGTTGCCAATGCGGTGATGCGGCCGGCCAGAGGTGGCGGCGCCCAGCGCGATGACGATTTCGTCCGGAGCCGGCGCGTCGGCAATGTTGGTCTGCACGGTCAGGTAGTGCGAGCGCAGGCCTTCGTCCTGCTTGTGCATCAGTGGCACCGTAATCACGCAGCCAGGGCCGCCGCGCATGTTGGTGAAGCTGAGGTAGCTGGTGCCGCCCACGGCATTGCGATACGCATTGCCAAAGCGCAGCGTGTGAATCAGCGCGGACGCGTGTTCGACTTCGCCCGCCGTGCCCACCACCGCGGCCTTGCCATAGGCTTCGATCTGATCGGCCGACCCTGCCTGCCGCAAGATCTCTTCCACCAGCAGCTCGCCCAGCGGCGGCGCGTTTTCCAGAATCTGCGGGCGCAGGTCTTCCTGGAAGGGCAGGCCGGCCCACGGGTTACGAATCACGGCGGCGGCCACGATCATGATCAGCGGGCGTTCAGCCGCCTTGCCGCCTTCGATAAGGGTCTTCTCGACATAACTGACAATCTTGCGGACTTGCAAAGCCATTCCATTGCTCCCGTACATGTGGATAACGATGGAGCCATTGTTGAAGCGGTGGCCGAATTTTGACAATCCAAATTAACGTAAGTTAATTTCGGAAAACCTGAATTCAACCTTGGCCGCGTCATGCCTGCTCCGCTGAAGATCCAACACCTGCGCCAGTTTCTGCTGGCGGCCGACCATGGCAGTTTCCGGCTGGCGGCCGAAGGCACGCACCGGTCGCAAGCGGCGGTGTCCGCCGCCATGCAAGACCTGGAACAACAACTGGGCGCGCCGCTCTTTGAAGCCGGCAAGCGTGCGCAGCTGACGCCGCTGGGGCACGCCGTGGCGCCTTTGTTTCGCGAGCTGTTGTCCACGCATGACCGCGTGTTGGATGCCGCGCGCCAGCTGGGCATGGGCAACACGGGCCCGGTGTCGCTGGCGGTGATGCCGTCGCTGGCGGATGAGTGGTTGCCGAAGCTGCTGGAGCGGTACGCCCGCAATCATCCAGACATCCGAATCCGGGCGGTGGATGAGTCGTCGCAGGATGTGCATCGCTTGGTGCTGAATGGCGAGGTGCAAGTCGGCGTGGCGGGCCAGGTGCCGCGCACGGCCGAGGTCGCGTTCACGCCGGTGGCGCGCGATGCGTTCGGGCTGGTCTGCCGCAAGGGGCATGCGCTGGCGCGCCGGCGCGGGCCGGTGCCGTGGTCGGCGCTGGAAGACGAACGGCTGATCGGCAACGCCACCTTCGACACGCTGAAGAACCGGCAGCTAGGCCGCGGCATTGATGACCCCGCCATGATCGTGTCCAACCGCGCCTCGCTGCTGGCCAGCGTGGTGAGCGGCCTGGGCGTGACGGTGCTGCCGGTGCTGGCGCGCCCTTCAGTGGGGTCCGGCCTGGCGTTCGTGCCATTGGCCGAACCCACGGTGGAACGCATCGTCGGCGTGCTGACCCGCAAGGAAGAAACGCTGCTGCCGTCGGTGGCCGCCATGCACGCGCTGGCGTTGCGGTCACTGGCGCAGTTCACGCGGCGCAAGGGGGCAGACCTGGTGTGAGCGCGCCTACCGCTAAGGGTTCCTACTGTTAAGGGTTCCTACTGTTAAGGGTTCCGACTCCTAAGAGTTCCGACGACTAAGGGTTCCGGCTTCTAAGGGTTCCTACCCGTTCACGGGCCACGAAGCCCAGCTTAATAAAACCTTAATTGGCAGCCTCTCGGCGCTGCGTCAGAGTGCGCTTCAGAGAAAACGGCCGTCAGATGCCGTCTCGGCCGGTGAGTCCATCGGCCGCGCAGTCAGCCCCGCACAGCAGACCCTATCGAAAGAAACCCGGGACACACCGGGTGGCTTGCTATCGGCCGTCGCCCTCGGGTGGCGGCTCCCCCGTTGGTCCGAGGAGACAACAATGAGCAAGAGCTGGAAGACGTTTGCAGGTGCGGTGGGCGTATCCGTGTTGATGGCGGCCGGGGCGCAAGCCGCTGACCCGCCGCCCGACATCAAGCTGATGCAGTTATCGGTTGGCAAGATCGAACTGGACAAGGGCTTCATGACCGCCATGGTGGACGTGGGCACGAAGATCAAGATTCCGGTGCCGGCGTATGTGATCCAGCATCCGCGCGGGCTGGTGCTGTTCGACACCGGCATGAACCAGGCCACGGCCGATGGCAACTGCGCCAATTATTGGGGCCAGGGCCTGTGCGGCGCGTTCAACTCCATTCAGGGCCGCGACGAAGTGGTCGACCGCCAGTTGAAGGCCGCGGGCTTTGACGTCAGCGACGTGAAGTACGTCGTGTACTCGCACTTCCATCTGGACCACGCCGGCAACATCAAGATGTTCCCCAAGGCCAAGCACGTTGTTCAAAAGGCTGAGCTTCGCGCCGCCTGGTGGCCCGAAAAATTCCAGCGTGCCGCCTATGTCATGAAAGACTTCGACACCACGCGCGACTACGACTTCATCCAGGTCGAAGGCGACTTCGACCTGTTTGGCGACGGCACCATCGTGCTGCTGGACACCAAGGGCCACACGCAAGGGCACCAGTCTTTGCAGGTGAAGCTGAAGAACACCGGCACGGTGCTGCTGGCGGCCGACGCCATCTATACCGGTGAAAACGAAGCGGGCGTGATCCCGGGCATCACCTGGAATACGGCGGCGTCGATGCTGGCGATTGACCGGCTCAAGCAGATCCGCGATGCGCGCCAGGGCCAGCTTTGGTATAGCCATGATGCGGAGCAGCATGCGCAGAACGCCAAGACGAAAGTCTTCGACTGACGCCGGCCACCGCTGACCCACGCCACCCCCCCCGCAACCCCGACCCAAGGCGCCCCATGCAGCCGGCTGTTGTTTTGCACGAGGTCTGCAAGTCGTTCGGACCGCGGCAGGTTCTGCATTCCCTGAGCCTGTCCGTCAGGCCCGGGGAAATTGTGGGCCTGCTTGGGCCGAACGGCAGCGGCAAGACGACGACCCTGCGCCTGATGGCCGGGTTCTACACGCCTGATAGCGGCCGCATCACGATCCGGGGGCGTGAGCCGGCTCCCGGCCGTGGCAATGCCGACATCGGCTATCTGCCGGAACGCGCGCCGCTGTATGACGCGCTGACGGTGACGCAGTACCTGGAGTTCGGCGCGGGCGTGAAGGTGGCGGGCGGGGCGCGTGCGCGCCGCCAGGCCATCGAGCGCGCGATCGACGGCTTCGATCTGCAAGGCGTGGCGGGTTCCGCCATCGGCCGCTTGTCCAAAGGCCAGCGCCAGCGCGTGGGGCTGGCGCAAGCCGTGTTGAATGATCCGCCCGTGCTGCTGCTGGACGAGGCCACCAACGGCCTGGACCCGGTGCAGATTGTGGAGGCGCGCGCGATGATCCGGCGTTGCGCCGAAGGGCGCGCCGTGGTGTTCAGCAGCCACCTGATGCAAGAGGTGGAAGCGCTGTGCACGCGCATCGTCATTCTGCGCCAAGGCCGGCTGGTGGAAGACACCGCGCTGGGCCAGGCGCAGGCCGCCGTGCAATTGCAGCTGGCGCTGCCGCTTGCGCGCCACGCGGCGTTGCAGGCGGCGTTGTCGGCCTGCCCGGGCGTGCGTGGCGTGGACGCCATCGAAGGTGACGGCGGGGTGAGCAAGTGGCGGATCAGTTGGGAGACGGCTGATGGCGCAACCGGCGCCGCTTCCGGCGCCGCTTCCACGACCGCTTCCGACACCGCAGCTAGCCAAGCCACCTGCGACGCCGTGCTGCGCATCGTGCTCGCGCATGCCGAAGTGCGCGCCGTGCTGTCGCTACACGACGCCGTCGAAACCCGGCTGCTGGCGGCCCTGGCGCCCAACGATCCCTTGATGCGGAGGCGGGCATGAAAGGCTTTGCCGCGTTGTACCGGAAAGAACTGCGCACCGACTTCGGCTCGCCCGTGGCGCTGGTGGTGGTGGCCGTGTTCTGGGCGTTGTCTGGGTACCTGTTCAGCTTCAACCTGTTCTTCGTCAGCACCGGCCAGATGGTGACGGCGTTTCACAACATGACGATCCTGCTGATTCTGGTGATGCCGCTGGTCAGCATGCGCGCGTTCGCGGAAGAGGCGCGACAAGGCACGCTGGAATTGCTGCTGACCTTGCCGTTGTCCGACGCCACGCTGGTGGCCGCCAAGTACGCGGCCGGCTTGACGATGCTGGCCCTGATGCTGGCGGGCACGACCGCCGCCGTGTTGCCGCTGGCCTGGTACGGCCAGCCCGATTACGGCCCCATCGTGGGCGGCTACATCGGCGTGTTCCTGTACGGCGCGTTGTTCCTGGCGATTGGCATTGCCGTGTCCAGCGCCTGCACCAATCAGATTGTCGCGGCCAGCGCTACCTGGGGCATTCTGGTGCTGCTGTGGTTCATCGACTATCCGGCGGCGCTGGATGCGTTTCCCGCGTTGTCGCCGTTCTTTCAAGCGCTGTCGTTGTCGGCGCAGCATGTGGACTTCATCCGTGGCGTGTTGCCCGGCCCGGCCACGGTCACGCTGGCTAGCGTGGCCGTGCTGGCGCTGATGATCGCCGCCGTCAACCTCAAGCGCTGGAGGCTGCGATGAGCGCGCATTCCTCTTCGCGCGTGCGCCGCGCGGGCAAGCGGCTGCTGCTGTGGCTGCCGGTGCTGGCGGTTGCCGCGTTGTTGCTGGCGCTGAACCTGTGGACATCCCGCCATCTGGGCCGCGTGGACCTGACGGCGCAGCGGCTCTACAGCCTGGCGCCGGAAAGTGTCGAGGTGGCGCGGCAGATCAAGCAGCCGGTGAACGTGACGTGGTTCTACGACCTGCGCAACAAAAGCATGGTCGACGCGCTGGAGCTGCTGCGCCAGTACGAACACGCCAACCCGCTGATCCGCGTGCGCGGCGTGGACCCGGCCTTGCGTCCGGCCGAGGCGCGCGAAGCCGGCATCCAGTTTGCGGGCAGCGCAGTGCTGGCCTCGGATGATCGCAAGATGACGATCAACGGCGGCACCGAAACCGACTTCACCAATGCGCTGATCCGCATCAGCCAGCGCGGCGCGCAGACGGTCTGCTTCACGCAAGGCCATCGCGAAGCCATGCTCAACAGCCTGACGTCGCTGGACGATCTGGAAGACCATGGCGACGACGAAAACCTGGTCGCACGCGTGGAGGTTCACGAGCAGCACGGCATGGCGATGGCGCGCAACGCCTTGCAGACCCTGGGCTTCGGCACGCGCAGCGTCAACGCGGGCAACTTGGCGCAGGCCTTGCCGAGTTGCTCGGTGGTCGTGGCGGCCGGGCCGCGCACGCCCTTTGGTGATGACGATGCGCAGGCGCTGCGCCGGTGGACGCATGACGGCGGCAAGACCTTGTTGCTGCTGGAGCCGGACACGCGCCATGGGCTGGACGCGTTACTGGGCGACTTTGGCATCGCGCGCCCGGCGGGGGCGCTGGCAGATCCGGGCAGCCACTATCGCAACGACCCGGGCAGCCCGGCCGTCAGCGACTACACCCGTCACAAGATGACGCGTGGCTTGCCGCTAAGTTTCTTTCCCGGTGCGGCAGGGCTGGAACCCGCGGGCGATGGCTTGCCGCCGGGCGTCGTCGTGACGCCTTTGGCGCAGACGTCCAGCCAGGCGCATCTGCCGGGCCAGCCGCCGTCGCGCTACACCCTGATGGCGCTGGCGACCCGTAACGCGCAGGCGGCCAGCAGTGACGGATCGGCGCGGCCCACGCTCTTGGTGGCGGGCGATAGCGACTTCGCCACCAACCGCCATTTCGCCACGCTGGGCAATGGCGCGCTGTTCACCAGCGCGGTGACGCTGCTGGCGGGCGAAGATGCCCTGCTGACGATCCGGCCCCGTCATTACGAAAACCGCCGCGTCGAACTTACGAACAATCAGATGCGCACCGTGTTCTGGACCAGCACGGTTGCCTTGCCGCTGCTGGCGTTGTTCACGGGATTGCTGCTGTGGTGGAGGCGGCGGTGAACGCGACGAAGACGGCTGCCACGTCGACAGTGGCGACTGCGGCGACTACGGCGACTACGGCGACTACGGCGACTACGGCGACTACGGCGGCCGCGGCGACCGCGGCGACTGCCGCCACATCTACCGGGACGACGCCCGCCGCACGCCTTCCCGCACGCCTCGTCTGGCCGCTGTTGCTTGCGGCCGGCGTCGCGCTGTCGGCGTGGCAATGGCGCGAAGCCACGGAGTCGCCCGCCGCGCATGGCGGCCATTCCCATCTGCATGACGACACCGGCAAGCCCGCGCGCCTGTATGCGTGGAACGCGGATCAGGCCGCGCGCATCACCTTGTCCACACCCGCATCCACGCTGACCCTGACGCGAGGGGCAAGCGGATGGGCCGCCCCGCCCGCGCACACCGGCAAAGCCTTTGACGCCGCCGACTTCGTCTCGCTGTTTTCCCAAGCGCGCAGCGACCGCATCCTGAGCCCGCATCCCGGCGAATCCTACGGCCTGGACCCGGCCGCAATGCACATCGCCATCGACGACGCCCAG
Source organism: Achromobacter sp. 01N37 (assembly GCF_056399725.1). Taxonomy (NCBI): domain Bacteria; kingdom Pseudomonadati; phylum Pseudomonadota; class Betaproteobacteria; order Burkholderiales; family Alcaligenaceae; genus Achromobacter; species Achromobacter sp. 01N37. Next base: position 215,004 of record NZ_JBFTRX010000006.1, on the reverse strand, counting down.
GGCGTTGCGCTGGCCCGAATGGCAGTCGGCGCGTTGGCGCCAGATGGACTAGGCCGTTATGTGCAATTGCCCGGCGAAGCGCAGATCCGCATCATCCCTGACTACCAGACGCGTGCGCCGCTGGCCGCAGTGATTCAGGTAAACCCGTAGTCGCAGGTTGTGATTCAAGACGACTCTATCGCTTGTGAAACCCGGCTTGCACAAAGATAAATAGGCGCTGAAAAGGGGCCTCCCTATACTTCGTTTCCACTATCGGACGAGTACGAAAAGCGGCGGCAGCCAACCTTCGGACTCCTCCACATAAACGCCTTCCGGCCCGTTACGCAGCGCATCGCGAACAGGCACGGCAAGGTCCATAACGAGACAAGGGCGCGCCATGCGCGTCCTGGGCGACACGCCCGCACCGCCAAGCAGGACGCGATGTTGCCGCGGCAATGCGCGAGCCTGGTGGCAGGTGCTTAGCGTATTGGGAGAAGACGCTTGACCTTGGATCTATTGCCTCTCGCCTTGGTGGATGGCGTGGCATACGCCAGTCTGCTGTTCCTGGTGTCGATGGGGTTAACCCTGGTGTTCGGCGTGATGGGCATCTTGAATGTCGCCCATGGCGCGTTCTACGCCTTCGGGGGTTACGCCGCCGCCAGCCTCGTCATGTTTCTGGCGCCCAAGACAGACTCCCCCTTCCTGCTGTTCGCCGCTTTGTTCGTGGCAGCCATCGCTGTGGGTTTGGCGCTGGGCAGCATCATGGAATTCGTGCTGATTCGCCGGGCGCAAAACTACGACCCCATTCTTAAATTGCTGATCACGTTTGGCGGCTTTCTGATGCTGGAAGACATCCAGCGCCTGCTCTGGGGCGCGCAGCCCTACAGCGCCAGCGAAGTCGTGAACCGGCTGGGCAATATCGAAATTGGCGACATCACCTACACCACCTATCAGCTGGTCGTGGTGCCGGTGGTGGCGGTGCTGGCCTACGTGTGCCTGGAATTCTTCCTGCGCCACACCAAGCTGGGCAAGCAGACGGTGGCCACCACGCACAACCGCGAAGTCGCGACGTCGTTGGGCATCAACGCCAAGAAGATCGGCTACGTCACCTTTGTGATCGCCACCATCCTTGGCGCGCTGGGCGGCGCATTGGCCGCGCCCACCACGTCGCTGGTGCCGGGCGCAGGCACGGACATGACGGTGCTGTCGTTCGCCGTCGTCGCCACCGCTGGCTTGGGGCAGATCACAGGCGCGCTGATTGCCGCGCTGCTGATCGGCATCATCCGCGCCATCGCCGTGTACGCCGCGCCCGAGCTCGAAGTGGCGGTGCCGTACATCATCATGGTGCTGGTGCTGATCATTCGGCCGCACGGCCTGTTCACCGTCGCCCAGGCCCGGAGGATCTGATGAAAGTTGCCGTACTCAGCCTTGTGGCCGCCGTTGCCACGCTTATTCTTGGCTACACCTTGTCTTGGACCATCACCCCGATCGTCATCGGCCTGACCTACGCGATTGCTGCGCTGGGCGTGTCGGTGATGGCGCGCGCGGGCCAGATTTCGTTTGGCCATGCGATGTATTCCTGCATCTCGGCCTACACCGTCGCCTTCCTGGCGCGCGCCATGCCGGGCGCCGATGCGCTGGTGCTGATCCTGGCAGGCGTCGTCGCCAGCTTCCTGGCTGCCATCGTCATTGGTCTTTTCGTCGTGCGGTATCGCGGCATCTTCTTCGGCATGCTGAACCTGGCGCTGAGCATGGTGCTGTTCGCACTGCTGGGCAAGCTCTACACCTTGACGGGCGGCTCCGACGGCCTGCGCATCGTGCGCCCAACCATGGCCGGCATCGTGATGGAGCGCGAATCGTTTGAACGCGCGCTGCTGGTGGTGACGCTGGTGTTGTCGATGGTGCTGGCGTGGTGGGTGCAGCGCTACTTCCGGTCGGGCAGCGGGCAAGCCCTGTCGGCCATCAAGACGAACGAAACGCGCATCGAATATCTGGGCTTTTCCGCGTACTTCATCATGTGGAAGGGTTACTTGCTGTCCGCTGTGGTGGTGGGCTTTTCGGGCGCCATCCTGGCGCTGATGCAGGGCCTGGTCACGCCGGAAATCGGCTCGTGGCTGCGCTCGGGTGAATTCGTGTTCATCACCATTCTGGGCGGCGCCGGCCACGCGGCGGGCGCGTTCCTGGGTGCGGTGGGGTTTGAATCGGTGAAGCTGGTGTCGGCCGCGTACTTTCCCGGCCTGTGGCAGTTCCTGCTGGGCCTCACGCTGATCCTGGTGATCTTCATGTTCCCCACCGGCTTTGTGGGCCAGATCATGAAACGCATCGCCACGCAGAAGCGTGACCGCGCACGCGCTCAGGCGCGCGCCAACGCCACGCTGCAATCCCGCGTGCCGGTAAGGAACTGAAGATGAAACCTCTGATTCAAACGACTGACCTGTATCTGGCGTTCGGCGGCGTGGTGGCGGCGGACAACATCAACTTCGAATTGCACGAAGGCGAACGGCTGGCCGTCATTGGCCAGAACGGCGCGGGCAAGACCACCTTCATCAACATCTGCACAGGCTACCTGGCGCCGTCCAAGGGCAAGGTGTACTTCGACGGGCGCGACGTCACGGCCATGGCGCCGCGCAAGATCGTGCGCCTGGGGCTGGGCCGTTCGTTCCAGTTGCCGCAGCTGTTCACGGAACACACCGTGCGCGAATGCGTGCAGATTGCCGCCGCGCGCCGCAACAAGGAACTGAGCTGGTTCCGCTCGCTGGAAAGCACCATCGACGAACGCGAAGTGGACGCCACGCTGGACCTGGTGGGCCTGTTGCCCGAAGCCGATGAAGCGTCCATCGAACTGCCCGAAGGCAAGCGCAAGCTGCTGGATGTGGCGATGGCGCTGGCTTTGCGGCCCAAGCTGCTGATCATGGACGAGCCCACCAGCGGCGTGGCGTCCGAAGACAAATTCGCGCTGATGGAAACCGTGATGCACGCGCTGGATGAACGCCGCGTGACCAGCTGGTTCGTCGAGCACGATGTGGACATTGTGTCGCGCTACGCCACGCGGGTAGCGGCCTGGATTGCGGGCAAGGTGGCCGCCGACGGCTCGCCCAGCGAAGTCTTGAATAACCCGCAGATCAAAAGCGAAGTGCTGGGGGCCTGAACCATGTTGAATCTATCGGCCATCAACGTCGACCTGGCGGGAAACCGCATCCTGCGCGACGTCAGCGCAAGTTTCGAATCCTCTAAAACCATCGGCATCGTCGGCCGCAACGGCGCGGGCAAGACCACGCTGTTGCGCACCATCATGGGCCTGACCAAGATCAAGTCGGGCAAGATCGCCTTTGACGGCGCCGACCTGACCGCCATGCCCGGCCACAAGCGCGCCGCGCTGAAAGTGGGCTACGCGCCGGAAGACCGCGTCATCTTCCCGACCATGACCGTGGAAGAAAACCTGAACCTGCCCTGCGAAGTGCAGGGCCAGTCCAAGGCCGACATCGCCGCGCGCATCACCACGGTGCTGAAGGTGGTGCCGCAGCTGGAGCCCATGCTGGGCCGCTCGGGTTCGGCGCTGTCGGGCGGCCAGGGAAAGATGGTGGCGCTGGCGCGCGCCATCATGGTGGGCACCCGCCTGCTGATGCTGGACGAACCCTTCCAGGGTCTGGCCCCCAAGCTTGCGCGTGACTACACCGAAGCGCTTGGGCGGCTGAAAGAACTGCAACCCGAGCTGTGCGTCGTGATCACCGAATCCAACGTGAAGCTATTGGGCGATATCCCTGACCAGATCTGGACGATTGAGCGCGGCTCGATCACCTTGAATTGAATTCCCGGAGACATTCCATGACGCAGATGATTATCGACGGCCGCAAGGTCGACGCCCAAGACGGCCGCAGCATTGACGTGGTGTCGCCCGTCAACGGCGACGTGTTCACCACCATTCCGCGCGGCCAGGAGGCCGACGTGGACGCCGCCGTTAAAGCCGCGCGCGCCGCGTTGGAAGGCGACTGGGGCCGCATGACGGCGCTGGACCGCGGCCGCCTGCTGCTGCGTCTGGGTGAATCCGTGCTGGCGCACCACGAAGAGCTGGCGCAACTGGAATCGCGCGACACGGGCAAGCCCATGTCCACCGCACGCGCCGACATCACCGTGCTGGCGCGCTACTTCGAGTTCTACGGCGGCGCAGCCGACAAGGTGCATGGCCAGACGATTCCGTTTCAGAAAGACTATTCGGTTCAGCTGATCCGCGAACCGCTGGGCGTTACCGCCCACATCATTCCGTGGAACTACCCGGCGCAGATGTTTGGCCGCAGCGTGGCGCCGGCTTTGGCCATGGGCAACGCCAGCGTCGTCAAGCCCGCCGAAGACGCGTGCCTGTCGATCATCCGCGTGGCGGAACTGGCGCTGGAAGTGGGCTTTCCCGCAGGCGCATTGAACATCGTGACGGGCCTGGGCGAAGAGGCGGGCGCCAGCCTGTCGCGCCATTCGGATATCAACTTCATCACCTTCACCGGGTCGAACGAAGTGGGCGTGCTGATCCAGCAAGCGGCCGCCGTCAACGCGGTCAAGTGCGTGCTGGAGCTGGGCGGCAAGTCGGCGCACATTGTGTTCGACGACGCCAAGTTCAAGCTGGCCATTCCCGCCATTGTGAAGGGCATCGTGCACAACGCCGGCCAGACCTGCACGGCGGGCAGCCGCCTGCTGGTGCAAAAGGGCATCTATGCCGAGTTCATGAACGCGCTGGCCGAGGAATTCTCGAAGGTGCGCGCCGGCACGCCGGACATGGACCTGACCTGCGGCCCCGTCGTCAACAAGGCGCAGTTTGACCGCGTCAACCGCTACATCGCCAAGGGTCTGGCTGACGGCTTGAAGGTCGCGGCCGAGGGCACGATTGCCGATGGCGTGCCCGCAGGCGGCTACTTCGTCAAACCGACGCTGTTTGCCGCGCCGTCGCATGACAGCACCTTGCTGACCGAAGAGATCTTCGGGCCGGTGCTGGTGGCGCTGCCGTTTGACACCGAAGCCGACGCCATCCGGCTGGCCAACGCCACCGACTACGGCCTGCTGGGCGCGGTCTGGACCGAGAACGGCGGACGCCAGCAGCGTGTTGCACGCGGCATCAAATGCGGCCAGGTCTACATCAACGGCTTTGGCGCGGGCGGCGGCGTGGAACTGCCGTTTGGCGGCGTGAAGAAAAGCGGCCACGGGCGCGAGAAGGGCTTCATCGCCCTGGAAGAAATGAGCACGACCAAAACGTTGATCCAATTCTATGGCGAGTGATCGCCGCGCAATTTCCGGAGTCCAGTCATGAGTCAGTTGCAAGGTAAGGTCGCCATCGTCACGGGCGGGGGCAGCGGTTTCGGCGAAGGCATCGTCAAGCTGTACGCGAAGGAAGGCGCGAAGGTCGTCATCGCCGACATCAACAAGGAAGCCGCCGACCGCGTGGCGGCCGAAGTAGGCGCTGCGGCCGTGGCCGTGAAGGCCGACGTGTCCAGCCGCGCCGACATCGACAACGTCGTGCGCGTTTGCCAGGACACGTTCGGCTCGGTCGACATCGTCGTCAACAACGCGGCCATCACCCACAAGAACCAGCCGATGCTGGACGTGGACGAGGCCATGTTCGATCGCATGTTCGACATCAACGTGAAGTCGATTTATCACATGGCGCAAGCCGTGGTGCCCGTGATGCGCAAGCAGAAGCGCGGCGTGATTCTGAACATCGGGTCCACCGCCGGCATCCGTCCGCGCCCCGGCCTCAGCTGGTACAACGCGTCCAAAGGCGCGGTAAACGTGCTGTCGAAATCCATGGCGGTGGAACTGGGCCCGGACGGCATCCGCGTGAACGCCATCTGCCCCGTGATGGGCATTACCGGCATGTTCGAGCTGTTCATGGGTCTGCCGGATACGCCGGAGAACCGCGCCAAGTTCGTCTCCACGATTCCGCTGGGCCGCTTCTGCCAGCCGTCGGATGTGGCGGCGGCAGCGTTGTTCCTGGCGAGCGACGCGGCGGAATTCATCACCGGCGTTGAGTTCCCGGTGGACGGCGGGCGCACCGTCTGATTGATTCGGATCGGCCGGCGCGCGCCGGCCGTCTTTGACCTACCAGGATGTCAGGCGCATGAAAATCAAAGCGGCGTTGTTGCGCAACGTAGGGGTGGAAGGCCCGTACGCCCAGACCCGGCCATTGACCATCACCGAGATCGAACTCGACCCGCCCGGTACGGGCGAGGTGCTGGTGCGGATCAAGGCGGCTGGCCTGTGCCATTCGGACTTGTCAGTCATCAACGGCGACCGCCCGCGTGGCGTGCCAATTGTGCTGGGGCATGAGTCGTCCGGCGAGGTCGTGGAAACGGGCCCTGGCGTTACCGACCTGAAACCCGGTGACCACGTGGCGATGGTGTTCGTGCCAAGCTGCGGCTGCTGCAACCCCTGCATGGAAGGCCGGCCCGCGCTGTGCGAGCCAGGCGCCGCCGCCAACACCCAAGGCACGCTGCTGGGCGGCGACCGCCGTCTGCACATCGGCGACGAATACATCAACCACCATACGGGCGTGTCCTGCTTCGCGGAATACGCGGTGGTGTCGCGCCGGTCTTGCGTCAAGGTCAACGTTGAACTCAGCCATCGCGAAGCCGCGTTGTTCGGCTGCGCGGTGCTGACCGGCGCGGGCGCCGTGCTGAATCGTGCGCGCATCAAAGCGGGTGACACCGCCGCCATCGTGGGCCTGGGCGGCGTGGGCTTGTCCGCCTTGCTGGCCGCCGTGGCCGCCGGCGCGCGCCGCGTCGTCGCCGTTGATCTCAGCGACGAGAAGCTGGCGCTGGCCCGCGAACTCGGTGCCACGCATGTCGTGAACCCCAAGCAGATCAAATCCGACGACGATCTCTTCGACCTGGCAGGTGGCCGCGTGGACTACGGCTTTGACATGGCGGGCGCCGTGCCTGCGTTCGAGACCGCCTATAAACTCACTCGCCGCGGCGGCGCCACCGTCACGTCGGGCTTGCCCAACCCGAAGTTCAGCTTCCCGTTGTCGCTGTCGCAGATGGTGGGCGAAGAGCGCGACATACGCGGCAGCTACTTGGGCTCGGGCGTGCCGGCCATCGACATCACCCGCTACATCGACCTGTACAAAGCCGGCCAGTTGCCGGTGGACCGGATGATGGGCAAATCGTTTTCGCTGGACCAGATCAACGAGGGGTTCGATCACCTCGCCACCGGCGGCAGCCTGCGCGACGCCATCGTTTTCTAAGGGCATAGACCCGACTACAACACTGGAGACAAGACCATGAAAACTTCAAGACTGGCTGCCCTGTTAGGCGCCACCCTGCTGTCAGGCTTCACGGCGCTGGCCAGCGCCGCTGACAAGCCCAAAGAACTGAACATTGGCATCTCGACGTTCCTGTCGGGCTCGGCCTCGGTGTTCGGCGTACCCGCCCGCGACGCGGCCGAGATCCTGATCCAGGACATCAATGCCGCAGGCGGCATCGACGGCGTCAAGCTCGTTCCCAGCTACATCGACGAAGGCGGCGGCGGCGAAAAACTGCTGTCCGAATATCGCCGCTTGGCCGAAGGCGGCACGCGCGTGATGCTTTCGGCCATCTCCAGCGGCCACTGCAACATCGTGGCCCCCGTCGCCGAAGACCTGAAGGTGCTGAACGTGCTGTGGGACTGCGGCACGGAAAAGGCCCTGGAAGGCAAGAAGTACAAATACGTCGTCCGCACACAGGCCAACGCCACCACTGAAATGGTCGCGCAGGTGCTGTACCTGATGAAGGTCAAACCCGACTTCAAGACGATTGCCATCGTCAACCAGGACTACGCCTGGGGCCGCGATTCGCGCGACATCTTCCTGGCCGCGCTGAAGAAGTTCAAGCCCGACGTCAAGGTCGTGGCCGAGATGTTCCCCAAGTTCGGCGCCGCCGACTTCTCCACCGAAATCAGCCGTCTGCAAGCGCTGCGCCCGGACGTCATCGTGTCCACGTCGTGGGGCGGCGACCTGGACAACTTCGTGCGCCAGGCCTCGCAACGCAACCTGTTCAAGAACTCCACCTTCGTGCTGTCGCTGGCCGAAAGCTCGCTGGAGCGCTTGGGCAATGCCTTGCCCGAAGGCGTCTACGTCGGCGCGCGCGGCGACCACTACTTCCTGCATCCGGAAACCAAGGACGATCCGCAGCACCAGGCTTTCGTAAAGAAATTCCACGACAAGACGGGCGCCTATCCGATCTACTCGGTCTACCACATGGTGCAAGCCATCCAGGGGTTGAAAGCCGGCTACGAGAAAGCCATCAAAGACAACAACGGCGCCTGGCCCACCCCGGAACAAGTGGCCGCCGCCATGCATGACGTGACCTTCAAAGGCTACGGCCGCGAAGTCAAAATGCACCGCGCCGACGGCCAAGGCCTGGAAGCGCAGTTGTTCGGCGTGACGAAAAAGAGCGACAAGTACCCGTTCAAGGTGCTGGCCGACATCACCATCGTGCCGGCAGAGCTAGTCACCCCGGGCGTGGCGGACACGTCGATGGAGTGGATCGACAAGAGCTTGACGCCGGATGTGCTGAAGAGCGATCAGATCAAGGTGTATGCGAACTGAGTAAACGGTGTTGTGTGTGCAGGGACTCCCCGGCGAGAGATCGTCGGGGTTTTTTTTTGGGTTTTTTTGGAGTCTGACACCTTAAAGCACGGCTCAGGCCCGCCCCACAGGAAGTTCCGCCAACGCAGCTTTGAAATCAGGATAGTCTTTCATGTACAGAGGGTGTTGTTCGACGCGCTTCGCCATCCGTTCATCCACCGTCAAATTCAACACCGTCTCCCCATCCCAAACCCTTGGCCGTTTCTTCACATGAATCAGCACCTTCTCCGTGAACTCCTTGTACGAATCATGCGGTTCGCACTGGTCGTAGTCCGTAGATATCCGCTGCACAACCCCTGCTTCTAGCCCCACCTGCCTAGCCTTTTCCTGTAGCCATGCTGCCGGTAACGTCTGCAAGCTCCCGTCCCGATACCCGCCACCGATATCCGAGTGCGCGCCAATAAACCAGCGCTGCTCAACCGGCCTGTCCGCCGGCCGCGGTTCCGATGTCGCAAGCCGAGTCCACAACGTCGGAAAGTACGGTTCTCGATACTCGTTCGTAGCAATCGCGTGATACGCGTGATGAACGTGATTGCTCAGCTCGGTGTCGTGAAAGTTATAGAACTTCGAGAATCCGGGAAACGAAATTCCGCCGACGGGAATCCCTAAGCTGCCCACGGTGTCCCAGACGCCGACAAAGTGCAGGTCGGTCTCGCGCGAGAATTGCGCGCGAAACGAGAGGGCGTCGATGGACGAGGGCAGGCAGTCGTCGCGGTATAGCGCGTAGGCTTCAGTGACGTTGTCGTCGGTGGGATTTTTGAGCAGGCCGCATTTACGGACCATGCCGGCCAAGCTGCGAGCCGAGTATGCGCCACGGCTGAAGCCGAATAGAAATATGTGATCGCCGGGTTCCTGGCGTTGGCAAAGCCATTGATAGCCGTGGCGAATGTTGGCGGATAGCCCCGCGCCGAATGCGCCGCCCAAGAACTTGTCGACGGCGGTCCACAGGCCTTGGCCCTGCGTGCCGACGCCTTCGATGTACAGGGTTTCCTGCGTGCTGGTTTCGGGTGCGGCTTTGTAAAGCTCGTAGGCGTTCGTGCGGTCGTTGGGTTCGTTCCACGTGCCGTCAAAGAAGATGGCCAGATTCTTCACCATGTTCAGGTCCCCACAGATCGAGTCTTGCGATACCTCTGCTGCTGGCTGGGATGATGCCCGCGTGAGGCACGCTATCACGGCGCTCGTGCGTTTGCCGTCCAAGTGGTTTCCCTGCTGAAGGGATGTACACCGCTTTTTGTACTAGTCGGAGGACTGCGTTAAGGTCATCGCCGCCGCGCGATGGGCGTGAGGTTAACTAGTGGATGAGACAACAGAACTAGATAAAACGTCGCCATCCGATTCTGTATGGATGGTATCCACGCAGGATCGGATGGCGGCTGGTTAAAAAGCGGAACCTTGGAACTTCAAAGCTCCAACACCACTTTCCCACCTCCGCACGCACGCGAACAGCACGCCATCATCTTGTTGTTCGCATCCCGCTCTGCGCGTGTCAGCACCACATCTCGATGATCAATCTGGCCTTCCAGCACTCGCACTTCGCACGACCCGCAAAGCCCTTCCTCGCAATCGCTTTGCACGTCGATATTTGCGCCGCGCAGCGCCGTCAGTAAGGTCTGATCTGCGGGTACGTTCAGAACGATGCCGGAATCCTTCAGCACCACTTCAAACGCCTGTTCCTTCGACGGGTCCAACGTGCCTAGGGTGGAATGGAAGTGCTCGACTCGCAACGCATCCTCTGGCCACGACGCGCAACATCCGGCCAGCGCATCCAGCAAGCCTTGCGGCCCGCACGCGTAAATCTGCGTGCTGGCGTCGGGCTGGGACAGCAGCGCGGCATAGTCGGCGCGCGTGCCTTCGTCTTTTACGTGGGCATGCATGCGGTCCCCGTGCAGGGCCGTTAACTCCTCCAGCATCGCCATGCAGACGCGCGACCGGCCGCTGTAGTGCAGCTGGTAATCCAAGCCCAGCTCCTTCGCGCGCCGCGCCATGGCGCTGATGGGGGTGATGCCAATTCCCCCTGCAATCAGGATCAGCTTGCCGGCGGCTTCGTTCATCCGGAAGTGATTGCGCGGACCACGGATGCGCAGGCGCGCACCGGCAACCGCGTTTGCGTGCATCCACGCAGAGCCGCCTCGGCCTTCTGTTTCCTTCAGCACCGCAATTTCAAATGCGCCGGCGTCCGCCGGATCGCCGCACAGTGAGTACTGGCGCGACAAACCGGTATCGCCGCACTCCACATCAATATGCGAACCCGGCGTCCAGCGGGGCAGGGGCTTTCCATCGGGCGACACCAAGCGCAAGCGCACGATGCCGTCAGCGGCTTCGACGGCGCTTTGCACGATCACGGGCCGCGTGATGGCATGGGATGACGGTTCGCCGATACGTACCGGGTGTTGATCGTTCAGCAGTTCGGGCGATGCCAGTTCAGGGTTCTTAGTCGCATCCCATTCCACCCACAAATGTTCCGGCCCGCGAAACGACGTGTTCGGCACATACGTAAATGCCTGTTCCGACAGCTTCAGATGCGGCAGCCGGCGCGTGAGTTCTTCCAGGAAGATCTGCATTTCCATGCGGGCCAGGTTCTTGCCCATGCATTGGTGTGAGCCATAGCCAAAGGTGAGCTGGTCGCTGGCGTTTTCACGGCGGATGTCGAAGAGGTCGGCGTCGGCAAATTGGCCTTCGTCGTGGTTGGCGGATGAGGTGACGATCAGCAGTTTTGACCCCGCCGGAATCGGCACGCCGGCGATCTCGACGTCGCGCGTGGCCAGCCGGCGCCAGGCGGCGACCGAGCCGTTGTGGCGCAGGCATTCTTCGACGGCGTTGGGGATCAGGTCAGGGTCTTCGCAGATTTCGCGCCAGGCGTCGGGGTGTTGCAGCAGCAGCTTGATGGCGTTGGCCGCGGCGTTGGCGGTGGTTTCGTGGGCGGCGACGATGCCGGCCATCATCATGGAATGCAGGTAGGAATCGGTGACGACATCCGGGTGCGTCTGTTGTTTGCGCAGGCCGTACTGCATCCAGCCGGGGCCGGACGGGTCCTGGCGCATCTTGTCCAGGATCTTGCCGGCCAGCTGCCAGAAGTTGCCGACGGCATGCGCCACCGCAACCTGTTCTTCGGGCTGCGGGCGGCCCCAGGTGTTGACCGTGTGCGCGATGGAATATTGGCGCAGCAGGTCCATGTCTTCTTCCGGCACGCCCAGGAAATGCAGCGCCACGGTCAGCGGCACTTCCCACAGCATCTGGTCGACAAGGTCGGCGCGGCCGTCGTTGATGAAGCGGTCGACGTACTCGCGGGTCAGGCGGCGCACCATGGGTTCGTGGTGCTTCAATTCTTCGGGGGTGAACGGGTCCATCAGCACGCGGCGGCGCGGCATGTGGGCGGGTTCGTCTTCGTTCACCAGCGTGCGGTTCATGGCGTAGCCATAAGACGCCAGCACGGCGTTGGCTTCGGGTCCTGTGGGGGTGATTTTTTCCAGCGCGATCGACGGGCTGAAGGTGATGTTGTCGCGAAAGATGGCCTTGATGTCTTCGTAACGCGTGACCACCCAATAGCCCAGTTTGGGGCTGTAGAACACGGGTTCCTGGTCGCGCGCCCAGCGCACGTACTCGGGCGGATCTTGCTGATAGCCGTCGCCAAAGGGGTCGAACTCGGCCGCGCGCGCGCTGACCGGACAGCCGGTGGGGCTTTGCATCGCGGCAAGCGCCGCGTGGTCGATGGGACAGCCCGACGGGCGCGAGGAGGAGGGCGATTGGCTCATGAAATCCTTCCGTGTATTCGTGTTGCAGCAGGCCTGCCCCGCGGACGAGGCAGGCCGAAAGCGCTTAGTCCAGCGTGATGTGCAGATCGCTGATCAGCTTTTGCCAGCGGGCGCGTTCGCCCGTCAGCAGTTCCGCATATTGGGCGGGCGTGTTGCCGACGGGTTCGATGCCGAACTCGATCAGGCGTTGGCGCGTGGCGGGGTCATTGATGGTGGCGACGACCTGCTTGTTCAGCGTGTCGATCACCGCTTGCGGCGTGCCGGCCGGCACCACCACGCCCACTTGCGCGGCAGCTTCCACGTTCTTCAGGCCGATCTCGGCGAAGGTGGGCACGTCAGGCAATTGCGCCAGACGGGTCGGGTTGGCCACGGCCAGCGCGCGGACCTTGCCGCCGTTGATGAAGCCGGCGCCCGCGGCCTGGTCCACCATCATCGCGGGAATCTGGCCGCCGGCCACGTCCGCCAGCGCGGGCGATGCGCCGCGGTAGGGCACGTGCGTCATGGTCAGGCCGCTTTCCACTTTCAGCAGTTCCATCGCCAGGTGGTGCGGGCTGCCGGCGCCGGCCGAACCGTAGTCCAGTCCGTCTTTGCGCGACTTGGCTTCGGCCAGGAACTCTTGCACCGTGTTGACCTTCATGGCGGGCCCGACGACAAGAATCATCGGGAAGCGGCCCATCAGCGTGACGGGGGCCAGGTCTTTCGCGGGGTCGTAGGACAGCTTCTTGTACAGCGCCGGGTTGAACACCAGGGTGCCGTTGTCGGCAGACAGCATGGTGTAGCCGTCGGCGGGCGCGCGGGCGGTTTCGGATGCGGCGATGGCGGTGTTGCCGCCCGGCTTGTTCTCGATCACGACCGGCTGGTTCAGGCGGCCCGTCAGGCCCTGGCCGATGCTGCGCGCCAGGAAATCCGAGCCGCCGCCGGCGGCGTAAGGCACGATCCAGCGCACGGGCTTGGACGGATACGCGGACGGGGCTTGCTGGGCGGACGCGCCGGCACAGGCCAGCAAGGGCAGGGCCAAGAGGGCGGTCAGGATGGGGTGCTTCAAGGTGCGCATAGGCTGTCTCCTCATTGGGATAGCCTGATGGCATCCCTTCTTTTGCGTAAATCATATACGCAATGCGTAATTTTTCAAGAAGGGTTAACCTTGCTCCGTCCCTGGCAGCGCGCCGCGCCAGCCAGTGACCCCATCTCTGCCTGGAGCCGCACCCCGATATGAGCAAAGCCGTCCCGCCGTCCGAAACGTCTGCTGCCGATTCCGATCTGGAATCTTCCGCCAGCCCGCGCGCCCGCCGTCAACGGGTCCAGGCGGCCGAGACCGGCATGGTGGTGTTGAAGGGCTTGGCCCGCATGGGTGGCCGCGCAAGCCTGACGGCGCTGGCGGCCCACGTCGGCGAAAGCCCCGCCAAAGTGCACCGCTATCTGATGAGTCTGATGGCTGAAGGGCTGGTGGATCAGGAGGTCGCGACGCAGCAATACCACCTGGGCCTGGAAGCGCTGTTCGTGGGCGTGGCCGCCATGCGTCAGGCCGATCCATTACGAATCAGCGAACCTGCGCTGATCCGGCTGCGCGAAAGCTTGGCCGTCACGTGCTTCATCGCGGTGATGGGCAATAAGGGGCCGACCATCGTTCGCTTCGAAGAACCGGGCCTGCCGATTACCGTGAACGTGCGCGTGGGGTCGGTGCTGTCGATGCTATGGTCGGCGACGGGGCGCGCGTTTTTGGGTGCCTTGGATGAAGCGCCGGTGCAGCAGATGGCGTTGGCGGAACTGGCGGACGCACCGCAGGATTTGCGCGCTTTGCTGGACCGCGATGATCCCATCGGCGTATTGCGGCGCGACGTGCGCGCGGCGGGTTGCGCGACGGTGAAGGACACGAATCTGCGCGGGATCAGCGCGGTGTCCGCGCCCCTGTATGACCACACCGGCCGGCCCTGCGCGGTGTTGACGGCGCTGGGCGCGACCGGCGGCTTCGACGTGTCGCCGGGCGGCAAGGTGGTGGCGGCGGTGAAAAAAGAAGCGGCGGCGGCAAGCGCTGCGCTGGGGTACACGGGGTAGCGAAGCCGTCCGCGGTGCGCTGGGGTACACGGGGTAGCGAAGTCGTCCGCGGCGCGCTGGGGTAGATGGGTAGCGAAGCCGTCCGCGGTGCGCTGGGGTAGACGAGTAGCGATGCTGCCGCGCGGCGCTCCTGCTTTTGGAGTATGTTGCGCGCTGGGCGCGACCGGCGGGTTCGACGTCGCGCCGCTACGCCATTCAGCATCGAAGGACATCATGGAACGTCTCGCCATTCTGGGCGCCTTGCACGAAGAAATCGCCGACCTGCTCGCCGCGATGGACCCGGGCGCGGCCGTACACCGCATCGCCATGCGCGATTTTCATGTGGGCACATTGTGGGGCACGCCCTGCGTGATCGCGCTCAGCCGCATCGGCAAGGTGGCGGCGGCTGCGACGGCAACGATCGTCATCCGGGAATTCCAGGTGTCGCGCGTGATCTTCACGGGGCTTGCGGGGGGCTTGCATGCGGACGTGGACGTGGGCGACGTGGTGGTCGCCAGCACCTTGATGCAGCACGACATGGACGCGCGGCCGTTGTTTGATCAGCACGAGATTCCCTTGCTGGGGCGCGTGCAGTTTGACGCGGATGCGGCCTTGAGCCAGCAGCTGTATGACAGCGCGGCACGCTTTGCGAGCCGGCGCGACATGCCTGTCATACAGGCTGGCGAGACGCTCGCCAAACCCCGCGTCCACCACGGCCTGATCGCCACCGGCGATGTGTTCGTCAGCCACAACGACGACGCGCAGGCGCTGCGCAAGCGTTTGCCCGATGCGTTGTGCGTGGAAATGGAAGGCGCGGCGATGGCGCAGATCTGCTATGAATTCGGCATCCCGTTTGCGGTGATGCGTGTGATTTCCGACCGTGCCGACCATGCCGCAAAGACCGACTTCACCGCGTTCCTGCAAAACGTGGCGCGGGTGTACACCGCTGGCATCCTAGAACCGCTGCTGAAGTCGGGCGCGTGGTCGGACGACTGATGCTGGACGAACTGCGTTGACCGTTGCGCACGAGGATAGCGCTGCGGTAAATGCAGTCTGACTGCAAAAACAAAATTCGCTGGCGCTACGCCGTCAAGGCGTGCCCGCCATCTGCGCCGCGCACCAGTCGCGGACTTTTTCCAGCGCGGGCGGTGGCGTCTTGCCATCCAGCGTGACGAACATGAATTGCGAACTCAGCGCCAGCGGCGGCGACAGATGCAGCGGTACGAGCTCACCGCGTTCCAACCACTCACGCGCCACTTGCAGCACGCCAAAGAACACCGCGTCACTGCGGCGCACCACTTCCACCAGGGCGTTCACGTCGTTGGACTGATATTGGATGGCGTCATGAAAGTGCGTGCGGTTGCCGAAGTATTCGTTCAGACGATGCAGCACGTCGTGGCTCATCGCGCGGCCGCTGGCGGCCAGCGGATACTTGCGCAGCTCGGCGAAGCTGAGCTCGTGCACGTGCTGTAGCGGGTGGCCTGCGCGGCAGACAAAGCCCAGCGGCGTGGGCGGAAACAGGTCCAGCGTCAGGTCGTCATCCGGCGGCACTTGTGTGCGGTGCAAGATCAGCGCATCGACATCGCCGTCGCGCAATTCCTGCAACTGCATGTCGGCCGTGCCGCCACTTAACTGCACCTTGATGGCGGGATAGCGCTGCATCATGTGCTGCAACAGGTGCACGGATAGCATGGCGGTGGGCGCGGGCCCCAGGCCCAGCCGCAGCGTGCCGCCTTCCACATCGGCAAGTATCTTTGCGCTGCGCCGCAGCTCGGCCAGCTCGACCCGTACGCGGCGCGCGCGCGCCAACGCCAGTTCACCCAGCGATGTCAGCGTCTTGTTCTTGCCGCGTTCCAGCAGCGGGCCGCCGAGTTCTTCTTCCAGCGCCTGGATGCTGCGGCTAAGCGCGGGTTGGGTCAGATGCAGTTTGTCGGCGGCGCGGCTGAAAGACTGCGTTTCCACCACGGCCAGGAAGTGGTCCAGCTGCTGAAGGTTCATGCGGGCTTGCCCAAATTATTCATTTTGATTATGGAAAGTAAGCCGATTATGCATTGGACGGCAATTGGTGGCGCTCCTAAGATCGCTGCACCTCCGCCGCTAGCCGGCACCCGCTTTCCAGTGAGCCGCCATGGTCCCGTCGCTATTCCCCTCTGTTGCTGCATCGCCCCTCTTTCCCCGTGCTTCGCTGCGCCGCTGGCTGGCCGCTGCAAGCGTGGCGGGCGCTGCGCTCGCTCCGTTCGCCGCGCAGGCGGACTACCCGGTGAAGCCGGTGTCGGTGGTGGTGCCGGTATCGGCCGGCGGCGCGGCAGATGCGTTGGCGCGCGCCTGGGCCAGCTACGTCGGCAAGGCCATCGGCGGCACGGTGATTGTCGAGAACAAGCCCGGCGCCAACGGCAGCATCGCTGCGGCGTTTGTGGCCAAGCAGCCGGCGGATGGCTATTCGCTGCTGTTTGGCAGCACGTCGAACATGTCGTTGAACCCGTTCTCGTACAAGACCCTGGCGTACAACCCGGTGCGCGACTTTGATCCGGTGACGATGATCGCCGGCACCTCGCAGGTGCTGGTCACGAATGCGGCCACCGGCATCAAAAGCGTCGACGACCTGGTCAAGGTGGCCAAGAGCAAGCCCGGCGTACTGAACTATGGCTCGGCTGGCATGGGCAATTCAACGCATCTGAACGTGGCATTCCTGGCGCAGCATTTTGGCCTGGATATGTCGCATGTGCCGTACAAGGGCGCGGCGCCGGCCATGATGGATTTGGTTGGCGGGCAAATCGACCTGACGGCGGACGCGTTGACGGGCGCCATCCCGCAGATCAAGACCGGCAAGGCGGTGCCATTGGTGGTTTTTGGCAGCCAGCGCGTGGCCGAGCTGCCTGATGTGCCGACGATCTACGAAGTGGGCGCCCGCGATTTTCCCAGTGATGGCTGGTATGGCTTGATGGCGCCCAAAGGCACGCCGCCCGCCGTGCTGGCCCGCCTGACCGAAGCCACGCAGAAGTTCTGGGCCGACCCCGAGGCGCGTGCGCAGATGGCGCAGATCTACATGTTGCCGCCCGCCAGCTTCGGCGGCCCGGCCGTGGCCGAAGCCATGCAGCGCGAGGCCGCCACGTGGGGGCCCATCATCAAGCGCCTGGGCATCCAGAACGATTGATCTGACCCTTCCTTTTCGCGCGCCGCCCCACTGGCGGCGCGGCATTGCATTGAGCCTGACTCATGACCGACCTTTCCCTACCGCCCGCCGCCATCGCCCAGCCCACCGTCCACCTGCCGCGCAGTGAAGACTTTCTGCTGTGGCCGCCTTGCTTGCAGTCCTACGGCTATCGCATCGTTGACCAGCTGTTCGCCACGCGCACCGTGGCGCGCGGCCCGGTCACGCGTGAACTGGCGCGCGGCCCGGAAGCCCAAGTGCGATACGTCACCGACGGCGTGCAACGCGGCGTGCCTGAATTCATGGACCGCAACAACGTCGCCGGCCTGCTGGCGATTCGTGACGGGCGCGTGGTGCTGGAGCAATACGGCTTGGGTCTGCAACCGCATGACCGCTGGTCGACGATGTCCACCATCAAGTCCGTTACCGCGCTGCTGGTCGGCGCGGCCGTGCAGGACGGCGCCATCGGCAGCATCGACGACCCCGTCACGCGTTACCTGCCCGCCATGCAAGGGTGCGCCTACGAACACGTAACGGTGCGCCATCTGATGACGATGTGTTCGGGCATGGCCTGGACCGAGGACTACACCGACAAACAGTCGGACGTGAACCGCTACAGCAAATCGCTGGCCGATAAAGCGCCCGGCGGCGTGCTGGCCTTGCTGCGCGCCTGCCAAAGCCTGCATGTGCCGGGCGACGTCTGGCACTACAACACCGGCGACACGTATCTATTGGGCGCGCTGATTTCCGCGGCCACCGGCAGCACGCTGGCGGATTACTTGTCGCGCAAGATCTGGCAGCCCTATGGCATGGAGTTCGACGCCTTCTACACGCTGGAATCCGAGAATGGCCAGGAAATTGGCGGCAGCCGCGCAGGCATGACGCTGCGTGATCTGGGGCGGGTGGGGCAGTTCGTGCTGGACGACGGCGTTGTCAACGGCCAGCGCGTGCTGCCGGAAGGCTGGATCGACCAGGCGGCCACGGTGGCGCACACCGTGCCGGAAGCCTTCCATGCCGCCAGCCGCCAGGCGCTGGGGCTGACGGGCTACGGCTACAGCTGGTGGCTGCGCGAAGACGGCGCGATGATGGCGATGGGCCATTCCGGCCAGCGCATCTACATCGACCGCCGCCATGCGCTGGTGGTGGTGCAACTGGCCGCGTACCCCGAGCCGCGCTATGTCAGCGCGAACGAGCCGGATCGCGATGCGGAATTGAATGCGCTGATTGCGGCCATTCGCGGCGCGGATTGATCTCGGAACGTCTGGCGCGAACCGTGCCCGACAAAACAGATATGCGATTCGGCGCATAGCGCCGCCCAGGCGCTGCGCCTACCATGCTCCAAACACAAGAAATAAGGTTTGGAGACAGCATGAAGATCGCAAGTGCGCTGGTGTGGGTCAGCCTGGGTATGGGGCTGGGTATAGGGCTGGCCCCGTTGACGCCGGCCCTGGCCGGCCCCTATCCCGATCATCCGGTCAGGATGATCGTGCCCTTTCCCGCAGGGGGCGCCACCGACTTGATGGCCCGCGCGCTGGCGCAGGGCTTAGGAGAAAAGCTCGGGCAGGCTGTCGTGGTGGAAAACCGGGGCGGCGCGGGCGGGTCGATCGGGGCCGAGGCCGTGGCCAGCGCGGCGCCTGATGGCTACACCTTGCTGTATTCGACGATGGGCGTGTTGACGATCAACCCGTCCCTGTACGCCAAGCTGCGCTACGACCCGCAGAAAAGCTTTGCGCCGATTTCGATGACGAATCTGACGTCGAATCTGCTGGTCGTGAACCCGGAGTTAAAGGTCAACTCGGTCGCAGAGTTGGCGGCGCTGGCCAAGCAGCGGCCGGGTGAACTCACGTTCAGTTCGTCGGGCAATGGCACCACCAGCCATCTGGCGGGCGAAATGTTCAAGTCGACGGCAGGCGTTGATATCCGCCATATCCCGTACAAGGGCACGTCGGGCGCCATCAATGATTTTCTGGCTGGGCGTATCTCGATGATGATCGATACGTCGTCCAACTTTATCGAACAGGTCAAGCAGGGCAAGGTGCATGCGCTGGGCGTGACCAGCCGGAAACGGTTGCCGGCGTTGCCGGACGTGCCGTCGATTTCAGAATCGCCCGGTTTTGAATCCTACGAGGTCAGCTTGTGGTCAGGCGTGCTGGCGCCCGCCGGCACATCTCGCGCCGTTATCGACAAGCTGAATCAGGACATCAAGGCGGTCATGACATCGCCGCAGATGGTCGAACGCATGGCCGCTTACGGCATCCAGACCACGCACAGCACGCCTGAAGCGTTCGCCGCGCAGATTCAGACCGACACGGCGAAATGGGCGCAGGTGATCAAGCAGTCTGGGGCCCGTGCAGATTGAATGCGGGCGGCGTTTGCCATGCTTCGCGCGATGACTTCGACGGGAACTCCAATGACTTCGATAATCCGATCCCTGCTTGCGGCGGCCCTGGCCACGTGTGCGTTCACGCCCATGGCCCAGGCGGCCTCTTACCCTGACCATCCGCTGACGCTGATCAATCCGTATGCCGCGGGCGGCCCGGCTGATGTCGTGGCGCGCAGCCTGGGGCGTGCGCTGGAAAAGCTGCTGGGCCAGCCTGTGGTGGTGGAAAACAAGCCGGGCGGCGGCGCGTCCATCGGCACGGGTTTTGTGGCGCGCGCCAAGCCGGATGGCTACACGCTGTTGCTGGGCACCTCCGCTGGCCATGTCGTCACGCCGTTGATGCAGAAGACGCCTTATGACGGCGTGGAAGGGTTCGCGTTTTGCTCGGTGGTGGCGGTGCAGCCGATCATGCTGGTGGTAAATCCGTCGCGCGGCATCGGCAGTGTTGCGGCGCTGGTCGAACGCGCCCGCGCCGAGCCGGGCAAGCTGAGCTACGGTTCGGCCGGGGTGGGTGGCGCTACCCATCTGGGCGCAGAACTGTTCCAGCAAAAGGCGCACATCCAGCTGAACCATATTCCCTACGCGGGCGCGTCGCCCGCGATCAATGATGCGGTGGGCGGCCAGATTGACCTGGCCATGCTGAACCTGTCGGCCAGCTTGCCGTTCATCCGCCAGGGCCGGTTGAAGGCGCTGGCTTATGCGGCCGACAAACGTTCGGCCTTGTTGCCGGACGTGCCCACGCTGGAAGAAGCCGGCATCTCTGGCGCACAGGCGGCCACGTGGTACAGCCTGGCGGCCCCCGCCGGTACGCCGCCCGACGTCGTGCAGCGCTTAAGCGACGCGGTCAAAGCCGTGAACAGCGACCCCGACTATCGCCGCGTCATGCAGGAACAAGCGATCGAGCTGATGGCGCTGTCACCGGCAGATGCCGACGCCTATGTGCGCCGCGACCGCGCCGACATGCAGCAGTTGCTGGGCTCCTTGGGGCTGCTGGCAAAATGACGCTGATCTTTCCCGTTACGACGTGCAAGGCGATGCCACGATGAACTTTGACTTCAGCCAGTTGGCCGCGGCCGATGCGTTCAAGCTGCTGTCCAGCGTGGTCGTGCCGCGCCCCATCGCGTGGGTGGTCAGCCAGTCGGCCACCGGCGATATCAACGCCGCACCCTTCTCGTTCTTCAATGTGGTCAGCAGCGATCCGCCGATTGTGGCGCTGGGCATCGGCCCCCGGGGCGGGCAGTTGAAGGACACGTCGCGCAACATTCTGGACACACGTGAATTCGTGATCAATCTGGTGTCCGCCGAGCTTGCCGAACAGATGAATCGCACCAGCCTGGACTATCACGCCGATGTCAACGAATTGGTGCGTGCCGGCCTCACGACCGAGCCGTCGAAAACAGTGGCGCCGCCGCGCATCGCGCAAAGTCCCGCCGCGCTGGAGTGCAAGGTCTGGCAAGTGATCGAGGCTGCGCCGCAGCGGGTGATCGTGCTGGCGCGCGTGGTGGGCATGTACCTGCGCGATGATGCGCTGTTGAACCGCGACCGCTTCTACGTGGACACGCCCGCCTTGCGCTTGCTGGGCCGCATGCATGGGGCGGGCTGGTATGCGCATACCAGCGATCTGTTCCAGATGCTTGTCCCGGACGCAGCGAACGACCCCGCCGTGCGGCCTGCGCAGGGGCATTGAACCCGTCAGGATTAGACTCAACGAATCAGGAGCTGAACGATGAAACTGCATTGGTCGCCACGGTCGCCCTTTGTGCGCAAGGTGATGATTGTGTTGTACGAAACGGGCATGGAAGACCGCGTGACGCTCGCGCGTACGCCGGTGGCAATGGACAAGCCCAATCTGGATCTGATTCCGGATAACCCCTTGATCAAATTGCCAACGCTGGTGCTGGACGATGGCACGCCGGTGTATGACTCGCGGGTGATCTGCGCCTATCTGGACGGCCTGACGGGCGGACGCCTGTTGCCTCGGGAGCCGCACGCGCGGCTGGTGGCGGAACGCCGCCAGGCGCTGGGCGACGGCTTCCTGGATGCCTTGCTGCTGTATCGGCAAGAGCGCAACAAGCCTGTGGAAAAGCAGACGGCGGCCTGGCTGGATGCTTTTGCGCTGAAGGTGCGGTCGGTGCTGGCGGCCTTGGACGCCGAGGCTTCTGCGTTGGTGTCTACGCCGTTTGATCTGGGCCTGATCGCTATCGGATGCGCGCTGTCGTACATGGACTATCGTTTTCCAGACATCGCCTGGCGCGATGGGCATGACGCGCTGGCGGCATGGCATCGGAATTTCTCCGAACGCCCGTCGGTCGTGCGCAGCCAACCCGACGAAACCCCTTGAACTGAGGACGATGATGAGCCGTATCCCGCTGCCTTCTCCCGACAGCATGACTGATGACCAGAAGCGTGTGTACGAGAAGATCGTCTCGGGGCCGCGCGGCCGTCTGGTCGGCCCCTTGCGTGCGGCGTTGCACAACCCTGAGCTGGCCGAGCGCTGGCAGGCGTTGGGCGCTTTGCTGCGCTTTGGCACGAGCCTGCCGTCGCGCGTCAGCGAACTGGCCATCGTGGTCACGGCGCGCCGCTGGAACAGCCAGATCGAATGGTATATCCATGCGCAGGCCGCGCGTGCCGCCGGTATTTCTGACGCCGTGCTGGATGCCATTCAGGCGCGCGCGCTGCCCGTGTTCGATACCCGTGATGACGAAGTGGTGTACGAGTTTGCACGCCAGCTGCAAGAAACGGGGCAGGTCGAGCCTGCCCTTTACGCGCAAGCCGTTGAGCGGTGGGCGGCGGTGGGCGTCGTTGAACTGACGGCCGTGATCGGCTACTACACGATGGTGTCCATGACCTTGAACGCGCACGAGATTCCCATGCCGGACGACGCACCCGCGCCGCTGGATACGCCGCGCGAACAAGATCAGCCGGCATTGAGCACCATGGCGCCGTTGGCGCGCAAGGAGCCGTCATGAACGCGGAAATGCCGCGCATGCCGGTGGCGCCGCAACACGCCTTGCCTGCCCTGGCCTGCGACACGCACTGCCATGTGTTCGGGCCGTATGACCGGTTTCCCTTGCAGCATCCATCGTCTTACGCCGCACCGGACGCGCCGGTGGATCGCTACCTGCGCATGCTGGACACGCTAGGGGCGGCGCGCGGCGTGCTGGTGCAGCCCGCGCCCTACGGCGTGAACCCCGCAGCGCTGCTGGATGCGCTGGCGCAGGGGGGAGATCGGCTGCGCGGCATTGCGGTGGCCGATCCGTCGGTGACGGATGCGCAGTTGCAGGCGATGGTGGACGGCGGCGTGCGCGGCTTGCGGTTTCTGGAAGCGCGCGATCCGGCCGGCAATCTTTTCCCCGGCAGCGTGGGCTTTGGCCAGCTGGCGGCGCTGGCGCCGCGCATGAAGCAGTTTGGCCTGCACGCTCAGCTATGGGCGCCTTGCGATGCCTATGTGCAGCATCTGCCCGCGTTGGCGGCGCTGGACGTGCCCATCGTCATTGATCACCTGGGCAGCGTGGTGCCGGCGCGCGGTGAGCAAGACCCGGCTTTTCAACTGTTGCACCGTCTGCTGGCAGAGGGCCGCATCTGGATGAAACTGACGCTGTGCCGGGTGGGCGCCGCGCCAGGCTACGAGAACGCGCGGTTCATCCACGACGCCTATACCACCGCGAATCCAGACCAGGTGTTGTGGGGATCAGATTGGCCGTTCGTTCGGATGGGCGCATCCGCGCCGTCGGCGGACGCCCTGGTGGACGTGGCATATGACTGGTTGGGCAATGAGGGGTTGCGCAAGAAAGTATGGGTGGACAACCCGGCGCGGCTATACGGTTTTGCGTAGTCTGCCGGCGGCAGGCTGCGCCTTGGATACGGTCAGGCTAAGCGCAGGCTGAACCCCCGGGTCCGTCATCACGGACTCGCGTGCCACACGCCTTCGCCGCCGATCTCGCGCACCAGCGTTTCAATCTGCGCCGCCACTTCCATGACGGTGCGCCCGGGCCCTTTCGAACGTGAAAACGCCATCGAGATGATGCGGCCCATGGTGGGATCGCGCAGCGCGGCGATGCTGAGCCGGCCTTCCTGCACCTCTTGCCAGACGGCATGCAGGGGCAGCACGGTGTACATCTTTTCGTGCTCGACGATGGACTTCATCAACGGCAGCGAGTCCGCCTCGATCAGCGGCGCAATGGTGATCTTGCGCGCCCGCGCCAAGCCATCCAGCGCATTGCGCAGGCCGTTGGGGGCGCCCGGCAGAATGAAGGGCAAGCCATTGAGCTGGTCGAACGTGACCTCGCCGGATTGCGTGCGCGTGTCGCCCGCCGCGCCCACCAGGTAGGAATCCACATAGGCCAATGCCTGTTCGCCGGGCGGGCATTTGTCGCCATACCGGTACAGGATGGCGATGTCGACGCGGCTGTCGGTCAGCCACTCTTCGATCTGGCCGCTGGAACCCTCCAGAATCTTCAGGTGCACCTTCGGGAACTGCTTGCGCAGCCGCGAAAACAGGCGGCGGATAAGCGGGTGCGCCGTCGACGGCAGCAGCCCCAGCGTCACTTCCCCCGCCGGTTCACGCG
Source organism: Achromobacter sp. 01N37 (assembly GCF_056399725.1). Classification (NCBI taxonomy): domain Bacteria; kingdom Pseudomonadati; phylum Pseudomonadota; class Betaproteobacteria; order Burkholderiales; family Alcaligenaceae; genus Achromobacter; species Achromobacter sp. 01N37. The sequence goes on along the minus strand of NZ_JBFTRX010000006.1, from coordinate 190,535 downwards.
CCTGGCCGTTGAGTTCCAGCTCGAGCCGCTCGGCGTCATTGAGCAGCGTCTGCACCAGCGGAAACAGGCGTTCTCCGACTTCGGATAAATGCACGCCGCGCCCTGTCCGGTTGAACAGCCGCGCATTGCATTCACGCTCTAATGCGTTGATGCGGCGGCTGAGCACCGATTGATCCTGGTCCAGGTAGAGCGCGGCGCGTGTGATGCTGCCCAGCTCCGCAATAGCCAGAAACGCCCTCCATTTGTGCAGATCGGCGGTCAGGTCCAGGCTCAGGCCAGTGGCTTTGGCAGAAGGCATGTTCGGCAGTTCACGGTTAGGGGCGCAAGCAACGGCATAAGCGTACGGCAAAGCGTACGGGAATGGATCATTCCAGCCCCAGCTTGCCGCGCCGGATGACCTCGCCCCATTTCTTTGATTCCGTTTCCATCAGCGTGCGGTACTGGTCAGGCGTGGTAGCCGCCGGGATGGCTCCTTGGTCGATCATCTTCTTGCGCAGCACCGGGTCCGCCAGGGATTGGGCGATGGCGTCCGCCATCTTGTCCACGATGTCGCGGGGCGTGCCGGTGGGCGCAATGATGCCGTAGTTCGATTCCACGATCACGCCGGGAAAGCCGGCTTCGCGGGTGGTCGGCACATCAGGCAGGCCTTCGAAGCGTTCGGGGCTGGCCACGGCCAAGGCGCGCAGCTTGCCCGCCTTGATGAAGCCCAGCGCGGCCGACGCATCGCCCGGGAACATCTGCACCTCGTTGGACAGCAGCGCCGTCACCGCGGGCGCTGCGCCCTTGTACGGCACATGCATGATGTCGATGCCGGTTTGCTGCTTGAGCAATTCGCCGCCCAGATGCGGCGTGGTGACGTTGCCGGCGGAACCATAGTTGATCTTGCCGGGATGCTGTTTGGCGTCATTGACGAACGCGGCCAGCGTCGTGTCGGGCAGCGCCGGGTTGACCATGATGACCTGCGGAATGCGGGCCACCAGCGACACATACTGGATGCTGCCCACGTCGTACGGCACCTTCATGACGTGAGGCAATCCGGTAATGGCGCCCGGCACGCCAAAGCCGAAGGTGCTGCCGTCGGGGGTGGCGCGCACGGTGGCGTCCACGCCGATGGTGCCGCTGGCGCCGGCCTTGTTTTCAATGACGATGGTCTGGCCCAGCCGTTGCCCCAGCGCGGGCGCCAGCAGCCGGGCCAGATTGTCCACCGAGCCGCCGGGCGGATAGGGCACGATCATGCGGATAGGCTGGCTGGGCCAGGGTTGGGCGGCCTGAGCCGCGGGCAGCAGCGCGGCGCCCATCAATATTGCCGCCACCGTCAGTGCGGGTGCTTTGTGCATGGTCTCTCTCCAGGTCGCGCCGGGTCTGGCCGGCGCCATGTTGTTATGCGCCGTCCAGGCCCAGAACCTGTTTGGCGTAGATGTTTCGTTGAATCTCGTTGGTGCCGCTGAAGATGGTGGCGGCCAGCGCGTTGATGTACGGCGCCAGCGGCTGGACGCCGCTGTTGCCGTAGCCCAGCCGCATGTCGGCGCCGCCGTATTCTTCGGCAATCTGGATCAGCAGCGCACCCAGCCGTTCGTGGGTTTCGGTGGCCCAGATTTTCAATAGCGATAGCTCAGGTGGCAGCGGCCGCCCCGCACGGGCCAGATCGGCGAACACGCGGTACATGGCGGTCAGGTCAGCGCTGTCCAGCCGAAGCTCGGCCAGCCGGTCCGTGAATGCAGGGTCAGCCAGCAGGCCGCGTTGCCGCGCGATGCTGAAGAGTTGCTGCAACGCATGGTTGGCGTGCTTGGGGCTGCCGGTAAACAGCCGTTCAAACCCCAGCAGCGCCTTGGCGATGCCCCATCCGGCATTCAGTTCGCCCACGACGTTCGCACGCGGCACGCGGACCTGATCAAAGAACACTTCGCAGAATTCTTCATGCCCGGACAAGGTTCGAATCGGCCGGCGGCTGATGCCGGGACGGTTCAGATCCACCAGCAGGAAGCTGATGCCCGCCTGCTTCTTCACGCTCTTGTCGGTGCGGACAAGCATGAACATGTGGGTGGCGTCTTGCGCCAGCGTTGACCAGGTCTTTTGCCCGGTCACGATCAGCGCATCGCCGTCTGTCACCGCTTCGCAACGCAACGACGCCAGATCGGAACCGGCGTTGGGTTCCGAATACCCCTGCGCCCACACGGCCTCGCCCGACAGAATGCCCGGCAGAAATCGGGCGCGCTGTTCGTCGGTGCCGTAGCGGATCAGGATCGGGCCGAGCATCACCAGGCCTTGATCCGGTGCGCGCGCCACGCCGTAGCGTTCGGCCTCTTCGATGAATGCAATCTGGCGGGCGGGCGATAGCGCCATCCCGCCGTGTTCGCGGGGCCAGGACGGGGCGATCCAACCCTGGCGCGACAGCGTTAAGTACCACGCCTTGATCTCGTCCCAATGCAGCCGCCAGGGAACGTGACGCAGGTGCGCCGGATAGTGCGCGCGGAAGAAGCGGCGCAACAGCGCGCGGAAGTCCGCTTCGGGCATGCCATTCCAGTCGGCATCCCGGGGAAAGGGCTCGGCCGCGTTGTCCGGTTCGTCTGCGTCATCCGCCAGCGGGGCGGGGTCGTCCGCCAATGCGCCATAGCGCTGGCGGTGGGCGGTGGCGTTGCCCAACCAGGCGGACAAGTGCAGGGCGCTACGGAAGTGCAGGCTGACATCGCATTCTTCCGTGTAGCCGATGGCGCCGTGAAGCTGGACAGCCAGCCGCGACGCCTCCAGCCCGGCACGCGCCGCGCGCGCCTTGACGCGGCTGGCCGCGACCTTACGCACGGTGATGGCGTCGGGCGTGTCAGCCAACGCGTTCAGCGCGTCTTGCAGGCTGCTTGCCGCCAGTTCAATTTGCGTTGCGGCGTCGACCACGCGGTGCTGCAACGCTTGAAACGACGACAAGGGTTTGCCGAATTGCTGGCGCGTGTTCAGGTAGGCCACGGTGTCGGCCAGCACCTGCCGCGCCACCCCGATCAATTCTGCAGACTGCATCAACCGGCCGTAGTCCAACGCGTGGTCAACCGCGTCCAGCACGTCATGGCGCGCCACAAGCGCGTCGGCGGGCACCGTGGCGGACTCAATGCTCAGGTGGCAGGCCGGCGTGCCGTCGGCGCGCGTGTGCATGTGTGCCGTGATGCCGGGGGTGCCGGCTTCCACATAGAACAGCGCGGTGCCGTGTTCGCCGTCGGCCGTCACCAGCCAACCGTCCACGCCCGCACCGGGAATGACGTGGCGCTTTTCTCCGTTCAGCACGTATGCGCCTTCTCGCGCCGTGACGCTGACGCCAAACGCGCCCGCCGCCTCGCCGGCTTCCAACTGGCCTTCGGTTTCTTGCCAGGCCACGCCGATGATGCGTGTGCCGGCGCAAAGGTCTTGCAGCAGCTGATCGCGCAGCGTTGAGCCCGGCGCCGGATCAATGCGCGTCAGCAGGGCGGTGGCGAGCACTCCCGCGCCCACCAGCGGCTCGGGCAATTGCGCGCGTCCCGCTTCTTCCATTACGGCCGCCATCGCGTGCCAGCCCAAGCCCAGGCCGCCAAGCGCTTCTGGCACGCTCATGCCTACCCAGCCGGCCGTGGCGATCTCTTGCCAGTAGTCCCGGTCTGCGGCGCGCGCGGCCCGCTTTCTTTGGCGCTGATCGCGCCTGGAAAGCAAGTCGCGTGCGCTGTCGCGAATGGCTTCGATAAGGTCGTGGTCAACGGCGTTCATACGATGCCCTCCGCGTGCAGGCGGGCGATCTCGTCGTCGGACAAGCCCAATTCCGCGCGCAGCACCGCCGCCGTGTGTTCGCCCAGCAGCGGCGGGGGCAGGCCCGGCGTGATGGGCGTGTTGGAAAAATGAATGGGGTTGTTGATAACCGGCATGGCGCCAAGCTCGGGGTGGTCAACGCTGCCCAGCACCTTGCGATGCCGCACCTGCGGGTCTTCAAACACCTGGTCCATCGTGTAGATGGGGCCGCAAGGCACGTTGGCGGCGGCCAGCGCTTCGTTCCACGCGTGGGCGGTGCGCAGGCGCATCGCCGGTTCGATCAGGCGTGACAGCTCGGCTTGCGCCGCGGCGCGCAAGGGGTTGGTCAGGAAGCGCGCGTCCTCGGCCAGCTCGGGCAGCCCGATGACTTTGCAGAAGCTGCGGAACTGTGAGTCGTTGCCCACCGCCACCATCAGATGGCCATCGCTGCATGCGAACGCGCGAAAAGGTGCGGTGATCTGTGACGCCGAGCCCATGCGCGCAGGCAGTTTTCCGCTGGCCAGATAGTTCATGCCGATATGCGAAATGGCGGCAATCTGTGCGTCCAGCAGCGCCAGATCAATATGCTGACCCACCCCCGAAATCTGATTCCTGTGATGCAAGGCAGCAAGGATGGCGGCCACCGCATAGAAGCCCGCGGTCAAGTCCGACACGGAATAGCCGGCCTTCACCGGCCCCGCACCCGGCTCGCCATCGGGCACGCCGGTGACGCTCATCAGGCCGCTCATGGACTGAAAGATCGGGTCGTAGCCGGGCAGGTGGCTGTACGGCCCCGTTTGGCCAAAGCCGGTGATCGAGCAATACACCAGCCGGGGATTCAACGCCGACAGCGACGCGTAGTCCAGCCCATACCGGCGCAGGTCGCCCGCTTTGAAATTTTCGATCACGATGTCGGCGGTCTGCGCCAGCCGGCGTACCAGCGCCTGGCCTTCGGGCCGCGAGATATCGATCGTCAATGATTTTTTGCCGCGGTTCATCGCCACGAAAGACGACGTTTGCGGGCTGGGTTCGCCGTTGCGGCCGGGCATGGGATAGCCTTGATGCCGGACGTCGTCACCGCGCCCCGGGCGTTCCACCTTGATCACGTCAGCGCCAAAGTCAGCCAACATTTGCGCGGCCCACGGGCCGGAGAACACGCGGCTCAGGTCCAGGACTTTTACGCCTTCTAGCGCACGGGTCATGTTGTCTCCTTAGCGGCCCTGAAAGACCGGCGCGCGCTTTTCCAGGAACGCACGGCGCGCTTCCTGGGCGTCTTCGGTTTTGGCGATGGCGGCCGTCATGTCCTGCTCGTACCGGTAGCCGTCGCGCAGGCTCATGTCTTCGATGGCGTTCAACGTCTGCTTGGCCAGCGCGCTTGCCAGCGGACTCTTGGACGCCAGTTCGCGCGCCAGTTCCATGGCGCGGTCCATCAGTGCGTCGGCGGGAACGGAGGCTTCAACGATGCCCAGCCGGTAGAGTTCGTCGCCATCGATTCGCAAACCGGTCAGCATCATTCTGCGCAGACGCGAATGGCTGAACAGCCGCATGCCGTGGCGGCCCCCGCCCAGCAGGCCCACATTGATTTCCGGCAGGCCCACCACCGCCGTGTTGGCGGCCAGCAGGATGTCGCACGACGCCACGATGGCCAGGCCCGCGCCAAGCGCCGCGCCGTTGATGGCGCCGATGACGGGCTTGGTGCATTCGCGGATGGCGTGAAAGCACTCGCGGGTACGGCGCGAGTGCTGCGGAAGATCACCCGGCCCTTTGATGGTGGCGGCACGGGTCTTTAAGTCGGCGCCCGCGCAGAATGTTTTGCCTTGCCCCGACAGCACTACGGCGCGGACCTCAGGGGTTTCAGAGATGCGGTCCAGCACCCACGACAGTTCGTTCATCATCTCGGTGCTCAACGCGTTCACCGGCGGGTTGGCAAGCAGGATGATGGCGACGCCGCCGTCTATCGTGACGTCGAGCGCGGTGTAGGGGCCGGCGAGATTTTCCGGGTAGCTCATAAGGCAATCTCCGTTTGATTTATATGATCTTGCGGTCGCGGAAATCCTGGATCTGCTCGGCGCTCATGCCCAGTTCCTCCAGCACTTGTTCTGTGTGTTCGCCCAACAGCGGCGGCGCGCGATCCACGCGCAAATCCGATGACGCGAAGCGCAAGGGGTTCATCACTTGCGGCACCGAACCGGCAGCGGGATGCGGCAGCCGGCGCAGCATGGCGCGGTGCACGACCTGCGGATCTTCAAACACTTCCGGCACCGTATTGATCGACCCCGCCGGCACGCCCGCCTGCTTCAGCGCCGCCAGCCAGTGCGCGCGCGGTTGCGCGGCAAAGATTGCGTCCAGGATGGGGTCCAGCGTGGCCTGGTTCTTCACGCGTTGGCTGTTGGTGACATAGCGCGGGTCTTGCGCCAGCGCATCCTGGCCAAGCAAACGGCACAGCGTGGCGAACTGCGCGTCATTACCCACGACGATCACAATGTCTCCATCGGCGCAGGCGAAGGTGCGTTGAGGCTGAATGTTGGGATGCGCGGTACCCGTGCGGCGCGGCACGCGATTGCCCAACAGAAAGTTCATCGCCTGGTTGGCCAGCAGGCCGACCTGCACGTCCAGCATGGCGACGTCGATGTGTTCGCCTTGGCCCGTTTGCGAACGGCGCAGCAGCGCGGCAACGATGCCTAGCGCGGCGTAGACGCCCGTGGTCAGGTCCACAATCGGCACGCCCACCTTTTGCGGCCCGCCGCCGGGCTTGTCGTCGCGTTCGCCCGTGACGCTCATCAGGCCGCCCATGGCCTGGATCAGAAAGTCGTAGGCGGGTTCTGCTGCACGCGGGCCCGTCTGGCCAAAACCCGTGACCGAGCAATACACCAGACGCGGGTTTATTTTGGACAGCGATTCGTAATCCAGGCCCATGCGGGCCAGGGTGCCGACCTTGTAGTTTTCGAGCACGACGTCCGCGTCACGGCACAGCTCCTTGACCAGCGCCTGGCCTTCGGGCGTCTGCAAGTCCAGCGTGATGGAGCGTTTGCCACGATTGGTGGCGATGAAATAGGCACCGTCGGTGGTGTCCTGGCCCTGTTCGTCTTTCAGGAACGGCGGGCCCCATGACCGGGTGTCGTCGCCCAGGCCTGGCCGCTCGACCTTGATGACGTCCGCGCCCAGATCGGCCAGGATCTGGCTGGCCCAGGGGCCGGCCAGAATCCGGCTCAGGTCCAGCACTTTCACGTTTGATAACAGCGGCTGCAAAGCCTTCTCCTTGACGCCTGTGATGTGCAGGTAGTCTAGGATTTCAAAGGCTGGGCGGGATGCGCGTGGCGCGCAAAGCTGTTATGCGTTCCGCGCCCCGGCTGCACGTGGCAGGCGGGGCGCGGTGAGGTCAGCGGCCGGTATCCGGGTAGTTTGGCCCGGCGTCATTAAAGCCGCCACTGCTGTACGGATTGACCGCGCCCGGGTGGGGCGGGCCGCCGTTACCGGGCGCGCAGCCGCTGAGCAACACAGCGGTGGCAAGCAGGGCAAGCAAATGCTTCAACGTGAATGTCATGGAGGTCTCCTGCGGCTGCCCCTCAGCAGGCGCGTCGTGCGCAGCGTATGCAGGAGATTATAGGCGCGGCTCAGTTCTCAAGCGCAGGCGCCAGCAGCGCAAATGCCTTGGCCTGATTGTTCGCGTTTGACAGCAATTCCGCCATCGATACGCCATTGCGCGGGTTCAGCGTCAGCGTGATCGAACGCTTGTCGCCGCTGGCGAAATTGGCGGCGGCCTTGCAGGCGTCGTCGTTGTCTTTGAAACCGGCGAACGACTTTTGGTCATAGCAGCGCTTCTTGCTGTCGCTGACCAGTTTGTCGAATTGCTTGGCGCGCTGTTTGTCGGGGTTGCCGTCGCCGGGCGTGGCGGTCAGGTTGTAGCGCTTGAAGAGTTCAATGCTGCGTTTGACGTGGCCGTCGTCCTTCACCGACAGGCTGCCCGTCTTGATGCGCATTTCGGCCAGCGGGGCCAGCGTGCGGTCAAGGCGGCCCATGCCCATCAAACCCATCATGCCTGCGGCGGCCAGCGCCGAGCCGTCTTCGGCCATGGCCACCGCGGCGTTGACGCGGTCCAGGTTCAGCGACAGTTCCGCGCTAAGCGCGTCGGGCTGTTCCAGGTTCAGATGAACTTCGGCGTCGTCATCGTCGCGGTCATAGTCCCAGCGCACGCGCAGGTTGGCGGGCGGCAGGTCCAGCTTGCCGCCTTGGCGGGCCAGATCCGTCTGGCTCAGCACGCTGTAGCCGTTGGGCAGCGCGGCGCCTTCAATCGTGACGTCGCCGCTGCGGCGGTCGGCGGTGTTGCGCAGGCCGCTGATCTTCACGGTGTCGATCAGCGCGATGGGTGATCCGGCCGGGCCGATCGTCACCTGCTTCAACTTGGCGGACCCGAAGGGCGACGCCGAAATGCTTTCCCAGCGCACCATGTCGCGTTGGCCGGTCTTGTCCAGCAGCGCCACGATTTCGTCTTCCGCCTTGCCGGACGCATACGCGCCCAAGCCCCACCAGGCAGCAACCAGCACCACCACGACACCGCCTGCGATCAGGCCATTCTTTTGTTTGATCATTGCGTTGCTCGTCTGGCGGTTAGGGTTGGGTCGCTTGGTCGATCACGGCCTGGGCCTTTTCAGGCGTCCAGTCCGGCAGGCCCAGCATCATGCGGGCGCCCACCAGCGGGTCGTTCAGGTCGGCGCAGCCTTCCTTTTGGCACGCGACGGGCGCGGCCTGGCCCAGCGTCAGCAGGGTCAGCGGCAGGCCCTTGTCGTCCTGGCGCTTGGCGTCCAGCGTGATTTCACCCGGCACCAGATACCAGCCTTCCTTCATGGCCTTCTGGCCGGGCAGGCGCATTTCGTAGGGCCAGTCGGCGATGGCGTCGTTGTCTTTGTGATCGTCCACGTGAACGACCATGCGCACCGCCGCCTTGCGGCCGGCCATCAGCGAACGGTAGTCGCCGCCGGTCAGCAAGTCGTAGTGCACGTCGCGTTGCATGCGTCCCAGGATGCCCTTGGGATCGCTCTTGGCCTGCTCCACCAGGTTCTGGTATTGGCGCAGGTGGTCGCGTTCCTTGTTGGCCAGGCGCATCAATTCTTCGCGCTTTTTACGGGCCAGCATTTCGTCGCGTTTGAACAGGTAGTTCTGCGCGTATTGCAGGTTGTAGCGCCATTCGCCGCGCGGCTTGCCGGTGCGCCAGTCGGTCGGGCGGTCGGCGGTGATCACGTAGAGCAAGTGCTCCATCTGGTCGCCAATGGCGCCTTGCTGGAAGTCGTCCGAGAACACGATGCGGGCATTGCCGGCGTCGGGCAGTGCGGTGCGTTCCAGCACGCGCAGCGCGCCGTCCACGGCAACCTTGATGTCAGTGGCATTGCGGAACACGTTCGCGCTTTCGGTGACGACATCGATGCGGCTGACGCGCCACACGTCCAGGCCGCTGCCGTACGACATGCGTTCGGCGCGCATCAGGTAGTGCGAGCGGCTGGCGGGGTCGCTGTCCAGGTGGAACCACAGCGTGCCTTCGTCGTTGACATAGGCCAGGCGCGCAGCGGCGACGGGTGATGTGAACGGAATGCCCGACACGACCCACACGTCATTGCTCTGCCCGATGCGCGCGCCGTCGGAACGTTCCAGGCGCAACCGGCCCTTGCCCGTGGCGTAGCCGTCGGGGCCGCAGGTCAAGCCGTCGGATTTCAACGTGATGTATTGCGCGCCTTCGCCCAGGCGGAAGGTCGAGACGACCTTGCAGCCGTTCTGATCCGCCATGGTCTTCAGCATCTGGGTGCTGGCCAACGCGGCGGCGGGCGACGGTGGCGTCCAGCCGCTGACCGCAAAGGCGGTTTGGACGGCGGGGGCGGGCGCAGGCGCTGGAGCCGGGGCTGGAGCCGGGGCTGGGGCCGTAGCGGGGGCAGGGGCAGGGGCAGGGGCAGCCGCCAGCGCCGGCGCGGCGGGTTCAGCGGCGGCAGGGGCTGGAGCTGGGGCCGGAGTCGGAGTCGGAGTCGGAGTCGGGGCCGGAGTCGGGGCCGGAGTCGGGGCCGCGGCAGGTTGCGCTTCAAAAACTGGGGCCGGCGCCACCGGCGCTTGCGCGATGGGCGCGACGCTGGCGGGAGCTTGAACGGATGCCGTGGGCGCTGGCGTTTCCACTTGCGCAGGCGCTGCGGCTAGCGGCGCAGCGGCGACGGGCGCCGGCGCTTGCGGCGACACAGCCGTGGGAGCAATTGCGGGCGCCGCTTCAGGGGCGGTGACGGCCGGGGCGGCAATCGCGGGAGCGGTCGCCGCGGCAGCAGGAGCTGGTGCAACGGGAGCAGGTGCAACGGGAGCAGGTGCGACGGGAGCCGCAGCCACCGGAGCCGCAGCCACGGGCGCTACCGCAGCCGCCGCCACCTGCATCGCCCAGCCATTGGCCTTCGTGCTGGTGCCGTCGGCCACGCGTGCGCCGGCGTTGTTGACGCTGGTCCAGCGCAGGTCGACGGCTTGGGGGCATTGCTTGCTGAGCAGCACGCCGATCTTGGGCAGCAAACGGCCCAATGCGGCGGCGTCTGGGGCGGCGCCGTACACGGCGCGCAGATCAAGGTGAGGACCGCACCAGGGCGTACCCGTGGCGTGGTCGATGAATATTTCGATGTTTTCGGCTTTGGAATATGCCAGGCGATACGCCTCGGCGTGCGCTGGCAGGCTGCCAACACTGGCGGCGATTGCCGCGGCCACGCAGACCTTCTTCATGCTTCGAGCCTCGCCCTGTACGGATTGGTTTACAGTATAACATTGCGAATCATTTGGAAATAAATGATACGTCCGTCAGGAATGTTCCTATTCGGGTAAATATCGCGCTAAATCAAGGGGTTAGTGAATGGCTTCAGCATTCGTCGGATGGGTTTCAACGAAATTGGCAATCAGGTCCGATGTCAGCCGTTCATTTGGCGCAATAGTTTCCGTCACGGCTGTATTGGCGCTGACGGGGTGCGTCAGCACCGGCTCGGGCAAGATGGGCCTGGATTTCGGTGAAGTGCTGGCCAAAGAGCAGCAGGTGTTCACCGTGAATGGCGAGCGCGCGGCGCTGCGCAAGTACTACAACGATTCCTACGACATCAAGCTGTATGGCCAGAAAAAGGTGATGGAGCTTGAGGTCAAGGGCGCGGCCATGATGGTGGCCAATGTGTCCGAAGTGCCTGGCGCGACGCTGATCACGCTGGACGTTCCGGAGCTGGGCTGCAACCACGTTTATCACGTGTACCGCGTGTCGGGCACGCAATCGTCCAAGTGGCAAAACAGCTATCGCAGCTGCGAAGGCCCGCTGTCATTCAATGTGGCCAATGGCCAGTGGACCGCGCGTCAAACCGTGAAGCCCGCCGTCGGCAAGCCTTACATGCTGGTTTATCAAGACGGCAATCTGTACACGCGTCCGCTGGAAGTCGCCAAGCCGCGCGTGCCGGCCAAGCCGCGTCCCAAAGCGCCGCCCAAGGCCAAGCCCGCCGCACCCGTGGCGGATGCCGTCAACCTGGACGATGTGGCGGCCCCCGCGCCGGCCGCCGCCAACCTGGACGAGATCGACGCGCCGCCGCCGGGCAAGATCAACACCAGCGGCCTGAAGGCGGACACGGCCAGCGAAGTAAAGATGAAGGACGAGAAGTAATCACGGCGACGGCAAGGCGGTGACGGGCAAGCGCTCCGGGTACAGAATCCCGGAGACGCGCCCAAGGACCAGCGATCCCGGAAAAGCGATCCCGGAACGCGAGCCCGAAACCGCGAGCCCGAAACCGCGATTACGCGGGGCCGCCCGCCACCGTCTTGCGTTTCGTTCTAGGCGGATCGCAGCGTTGCCGATACGCCTTCACCGCGTCGGACTCTGTCGATTGGAAGTAGGGGTGCGGGTACTGCACGTCGCGCATCGCGTCGTGCATGCGCCGGCCCCACACGCATTGCGCCTGGGCTTCGTCCCACAGCCGCACGGCCTGCTCCCGCTGGCCGCTACGCCAAAGCGCCAGGCCATAGTCGGCCACGAGTTCCTCGTTGCGCGACAAGTCGCGATACGACGTGTGCAGCAGACGCAGGCCTTCGTCGGCATCGCCGCGCAAGCTCAAGATCCAGCCCAGCGTGCCTTGGTTGTACGCGTTAGGCCCCCGCACCCGGATCGACTGCCGCGCCTGGGCTTCGGCTTGCGGCAGATAGTCGGGAAAATCCGCCAGGTAGTACGCGACGTTGTTGGCCCAGTCGGTGCCGTCAGCTTGGGCGCCGCGCCCGCGCTTGTTCTGGCGTTGTTGCAGCGTTTCTGCATCGGCCAGCGCCAGGTCCGGCATGCCCAGCAACTGCTCAAGTTCCAGCCGGTCGCGCAACAAGGCGGTGTCGACGGGTTTGAGCGATTCCGGGAAGCGCCACGCCCGCGCACGCAGCAGCCATGCTTGCGCCGCGTCCTTGCGGCCGGTCATCAGCAGCAGATGCGCCACGTTTATTTGCTGCAGGGGTGTCTCCGCGCAATGCATGGTGTTGATCAACTGCTGCGCGCCTTCCGCATCGTTCTGACTGAACTTGCGGTTGATGGCGTCCAGCTCGTCGAAGCACTTCCGGTTGTCGGTGACGTCGGATTCAATCGACAACGATATCGGCACGGCCGGCACGTCGTGGCTGAAGTACGCGGTCGCGCCTTGGCGCGTGGTGTAGCCCAGGTCTACCCATTGCTCGCCCCAGCGCTGATGCATGGTCAGAACGTAGGGCCAGGCGGGTACGGGTTCCCTTTCGCGGCTGGAGGAGTGCAGCTGGAAGAAATGGCCCCACGCCCCGTCGCCCACGCGGCGGATCAGCGTGAAGTCGTCGGGGTTGTGCGGCTTGTCTGTCCAGACCCAGGCGGTGCGCCCGTCGGCATCGGTCACGCCATGCAGGATGCCGTCCTGGCTGGGCGTGTTGTGGATGGATTCCTGCTTGCCCGTCAGGAACAAACGGTAGGGCGTGTTGGGGGCGGGGGCGGCATCGTGGTTGTTCAGCAGCGTCAGCGTCAGGGTCTGGCCGTGCGGCCCTGCGCCGTATTGCGCCATGCCGGCGGGTGGTTCCGCGGCGGTGTCGGCCTGCGCGCCAATCGGCGTCAGCAGGGCGGCGGCGGCCAGGAATAACGGAGTCAAGCGGTGCTGCATCGAAGGTGTCATGGAAGCTGCGGAGGGCGGTGCCAGGGGGCCGGTTATGTCGGCGAGCCCGATTGTGTCACGAACGCACTACCGCGCCAGCCGCGCATCGATGAATGCGCTGATCGCGCGGGTTTCGTCGTTGTCCGCGCCCACGTCCGCGTTGATCTGCGCGTGGTTGCGCGCCACGCCAACGAGCTCGGCCTGGCCGCCTTGCGCGGTCAGCAAATCCGCGTAGCGTTGCGCCCGCCGGCAAGGGTCGGGGCGCAAGGTCGAGCAGACGAATAGCGCGGGCGGTTGACCGCCGCGCAGTTGCGCGGCGGGCGAGGCCACGGCCCAGCGCGCGGGGTCGGTGCCGAAGGCCTCGTCGTAGAACGGGGCGTGTGGGCGGGGCATAACGTCCAGCAGATCAAACCCAGCGCCATCCAGGATGACGCTGGCTCGCCAGAGCGGCGCGCCGGTGCGTTGCCGCATGGCGTCGTCGGCGGCCAGCAGCGCCAGCAGATGCCCGCCCGATGAATGGCCCATGACGATCACGTTGCTGGCGTCCGCCTGCCAGCTTGGGGCCTGTTGGGTGATCCAGGCGATGGCGCGCCCCAGGTCTTCGGCTTGCGCTTCGGGGCGTGCCTGCGGCATGAGCCGCGTGTTGACCGACACGATGGCGTAGCCCTGGGGCAGCCAATGGGCGAGCTTGTTGTCGACGACTTCCGCCGCGGCCTTGTCGCCGTTCTTCCATGACCCGCCATGCACGATGACAAGGATGGGGGCGGGACGCGCGCGCGGGGCGTCGGGCAGGTAGACGTCGGCGATCTGCGCGGCGTCGGGGCCATAGCGCTGGTCCGTCAGCGCGGCTGCAGAGGCCGGCGCGGGCAGGGCGATGGCCAAGGTCAGGGCAAGCAGCGAATGGCGTAAGCGGGGCGGGCGCATGGCGGGCAGGGAGGCAGGGAACGCCGAACACTGTAGCCCGAGGCGCGCGAAGCGGGGTGAACCTTCGTTGAACGCGTTGTCTAGTCCTTCGCTGGCTGCTTCGCTGACGCCTTCATTGACTCCTTCGCTGGCTTCTTCGCTGGCTTCTTCGCTGTCCTCTTCGTTAGACGCTTGGTCGCCCTTGCCGTTGCATCCTTCTGCGCGTCGCCACAAGCTGTGGCATGCTCCGGCCCTTGTGGCCCGCCCCGCCGCCTTCCCCGCCCGCACTCCATCGCCCTTATCCCATGCGTCTCATGCCGAAACTCCTGCTCCGCGTTTGCGACTTCCTGCTGCTGGCGGGCGCGGCCGCGCTCTTTGGCGCCTGCCTGACCTCGTTGCTGACAACAGGCAACTACGGCTGGGCGGTGCCCGATGCGCCCTACATTTACTCGCCGCGCGACTTCTACGCCGACGCCGTGCTGGCGGGGCTGGCCGGCCTGCTGGTGCTGGTGGTGGCCGAGCGATTCTCCGCACCCCGCCTGAACCCGGCCTGGCGGTTAGGCTTGACGTTCATCGCGGCGCTGCTCGCCCTGTACCTGGCCCCGCCCGCGCCGGTGGTGTTCGGCAATACCTGGGCGTCCGGCGAGGCCACCCGCGAATTGTTTCTGGCGCAATGGCGCCTGGTGCTGCCCATTGCCCTGGCCGTGGCGGCGGCGCGGTGGGTGCTGCGCCGCGTGTTTGTCCGGTGAAGACCGTTGAAACTCGCTAACGCCCGCTGAAACCGGCTGCCGCCCTGGGGCGCCGCCCGCCATTCACCCCGCCCGCCGACCCGGAATTTCATCGAGATGTGGGGCATTTGCGCTAGGATTGACGCCACAAATTCCCGCCTCCCCTGGAGAAACCCCGCATGACCTCCCTTGCCTCGTTCGACATCACCAAGAAGTGGCCCGCCCAGCATCCCGACCGCCTTCAGCTGTATTCGCTGCCCACGCCCAATGGCGTGAAAGTGTCGATCCTGCTGGAAGAAATGGGGCTGCCGTACGAGGTGCACCGGGTCAGTTTCGATACGCAAGACCAGTTTTCGCCCGAGTTCCTGTCGCTGAGCCCGAACAACAAGATTCCGGCCATCCTTGACCCCAATGGCCCCGACGGCAAGCCGTTGGCGCTGTTCGAGTCGGGCGCCATCCTGATCTATCTGGCCAGCAAGACGGGCCAGTTCATTCCCGCTGACACGGCCGGGCGCTACGAGACGCTGCAATGGGTGATGTTCCAGATGGGCGGCATCGGCCCCATGTTCGGCCAACTGGGCTTCTTCCATAAGTTCGCCGGCAAGGACTACGAAGACAAGCGTCCGCGCGACCGTTACGCCGCCGAATCCAAGCGCCTGCTGGGCGTGCTGGACAAGCGCCTGGAAGGCCGCGACTGGGTCATGGGCGACGAATACACCATCGCCGACATCGCCATCCTGCCGTGGGTGCGCAACCTGGTCGGCTTCTATGGCGCGGGTGACCTCGTCGAGTTCTCGCAGTTCAAGAACGTGGCCCGCGTGCTGGAAGCCTTTGTCGCCCGCCCGGCCGTCGTGCGCGGCCTGACGATTCCGCCCGCGCCGTAACGGCAACACCGAGCCCGCCATGGAACTGCGCCAACTGCGTTACTTCGTTCGCGTCGTTGAGGCGGGCAGCATCGGCCGGGCGGCCATGTCCATCGGCATGGTCACGTCCGCGCTCAGCCAGCAGATCAGCCGCCTGGAAGGCGAGTTGTCGACGCGGCTGTTGCAGCGCAGCGCCAGCGGCGTGGTGCCCACCGATGCGGGCCTGGCGTTCTTTCGCCAGGCGCAACTGGCCCTGCGCCATGCCGATGACGCCGTGCAGGCCGCGCAGCAGGCGCGGCTGGCCGGCCACGTCAGCGTGGGCCTGCCATCCACCACCGCCGCTATTCTGGGGGCGCCGTTCCTGCAAGCCATGAACGAGCGCTATCCCGACATCCGGCTGCATCTGGTCGAGGCGCTGTCGGGCCATTTAAGCGACATGCTCAACGGCCGCCTGCTGGATCTGGCCATCGTGTTCCACACCGAATCCGCGCGCCGTTGGAGCGTGATGCCTTTGCTGGACGAACCCTTGTTTCTCTGCGCGCATCGCGACATGCCGGGGTTGCCATCGGGGGTTACATCGGGGGCGACATCGGGGGGCGCATCGGGCGGCGCGTCGGGCGGCACTACGCAGCTGGCTGCCATCGCTCACTTGCCGCTGGTCTTGCCCAGCGGCCGCCATGGCTTGCGGGCGCTGGTCAACAACGCGTTCCAGCAACTGGGCCAGACGCCACGCGTGGTGGCTGAAGTGGATGGCTTGTCATTGCTGATGGACGTAGTGCAGCTGGGCAACGCCGCCACCATCCAGCCCAGCTCGGCCACCGCGCGCATCGCGCCCGGCCAGCTGCACATGGCGCGCATTGAAGACGCGCACCTGTTCCGCCCCAATCTGCTGGCCAGTTTGTCGGACGACGAGCTCTCGCCCGCGGCGCTGGCCGCCCGCCTGGTGCTGGCCGATGTGTCGCGCACGCTGGCGCGCGAGGGCAAGTGGGCGGTCGTTACCCTTCACGAATCGTGAAGACCCGTTGACGCCTGCCTGATATCGCGCGCGCCACCCGCTGGGTACAGTCGGCCTCTTGAATTGGGGACGATGGCATGGTGGACGTCTTGGTGGTGGGAGGGGGCAATGCGGCGCTGTGCGCGGCCCTGATGGCGCGCGAAGCGGGCGCCAGCGTGATGCTGCTGGAAGCCGCGCCGCGCGAATGGCGTGGCGGCAATTCGCAGCACACGCGCAATTTGCGCTGCATGCACGATGCGCCGCAGGACGTGCTGATCGACGCGTATCCCGAAGAAGAATATTGGCAAGACCTGCTGAAGGTCACGGGCGGGCTGACCAATGAGCATCTGGCGCGCCTGGTCATCCGCGAATCGTCGACGTGCCGCGACTGGATGCGCCGCCATGGCGTGAACTTCCAGCCGCCGTTGTCGGGCGCGTTGCATGTGGCGCGCACCAATGCGTTTTTCATGGGTGGCGGCAAAGCGCTGGTCAACGCGTACTACCGCAGCGCCGAGGCGCTGGGCGTGCAGATCCGCTACAACGCGCCGGTTGATGCGCTGGAACTGGAAGACGGCCGCTTCAAGGCCGCGCGCATCGGCGACGAACGCATCGAAGCGCGCGCCTGTGTGCTGGCCGCCGGGGGCTTTGAGTCCAACCGCGAATGGTTGCGCGAGGCCTGGGGCCAGAACGAACGCGGCGAATGGCCGGCCGACAATTTCCTGATCCGTGGCACGCGCTTCAACATGGGCGTGCTGCTGAAATTCATGCTGGATGCAGGCGCGGACAGTATTGGCGACCCCTCGCAATCCCACTGCGTGGCGATCGACGCGCGCGCGCCGCTGTACGACGGCGGCATCTGTACGCGCATTGATTGCGTGTCGCTGGGCGTCGTGGTCAACCGCGACGCCGTGCGCTTCTACGACGAAGGCGAAGACTTCTGGCCAAAGCGCTACGCCATCTGGGGCCGGCTGACCGCGATGCAGCCCGGCCAAATCGCGTATTCCATCATCGACGCCAAGGCCGTCGGCCGCTTCATGCCGCCGGTGTTTCCGGGCGTGAAGGCCGACACCTTGCCCGAGCTTGCTGAAAAGCTGGGCCTGGACGCCGCCACGTTCGAGAGGACTTTGCGCGACTACAACGCGTCTTGTCGCGTCGGCACGTTCGACCACACCGCGCTGGACGACTGCCACACCGAAGGCGTCACGCCCGCCAAGACGCACTGGGCGCGCCCCATCGACACGGCGCCGTTCTACGGCTACGCGCTGCGCCCCGGCATCACCTTTACCTATCTGGGCCTGAAGGTGGACGACACCGCCGCCGTGCGCTTTAAAGATGTGCCTAGCAACAACCTGTTCGTGGCCGGCGAAATGATGGCCGGCAACGTGCTGGGCAAGGGCTACACGGCAGGCGTGGGCATGTCCATCGGCACGGCGTTCGGCCGCATTGCCGGCACCCGCGCCGCCGCCGCTGCGCGCCAACAGACCCTTGCGAAGAGCACCACATGAAGCAGCTTGAAGCCCTGGCCCGCGAGGCGCAATCGTTTTCCCAAGCGGATGCGCAGGGGCACGCCCAACCTCAATCCGGCGGCCAACCCGCCATGACCGAACAACCCGTCCGATGGATGGGCAAAAACGCCAAGCCGCAAGCAGACGCGTTGACCGGCGATGAAACCGAAGTGGCGCGCGTCATGCAGATTTGCAATGCCTGCCGCTACTGCGAAGGCTTCTGTGCGGTGTTTCCCGCCATGACGCGCCGCCTGGAATTCGGCAAGGCCGACCTGAACTACCTGGCCAACCTGTGCCACAACTGCGGCGCCTGTCTGCACGCCTGCCAGTACGCGCCACCGCACGAGTTTGCGGTGAACGTGCCGCAGGCCATGGCCAAGGTCCGCATGCAGACCTACACCGATTACGCCTGGCCCGCCGCGCTGGGCACGCTGTACAAGCGCAACGGCCTGGCCTTGTCGCTGGCTACCGCAGGCGGCCTGGCGCTGTTCCTGGTGCTGGCTGTGCTGATGGCGGGGGGGCTTTTTCACGAGCCCATGGCCGGCAATTTCTACGCGGTGTTCCCGCACAACACGCTGGCGCTGATGTTCGGCGTGGTGTTCGGCTTTTCGATGCTGGCGTTGGGCGTGGGCGTTACGCGCTTCTGGCGCAACGTCAGCCCGGGGGCGGCATCCGGCGCGGCGGTGGCCGAAGCGGCGCACGACGCGCTGCGTCTGCGCTACCTGGACGGCGGCCACGGCAAGGGCTGCAACAACGCGGACGACGCCTTCACCTTGTGGCGCCGGCGCTTTCATCACTTCACCTTCTACGGCTTCATGCTGTGTTTTGCCGCCACCTGCGTGGCCACGGGGTATCACTATCTGCTGGGCCAGCAGGCGCCGTATCCGTTCTTCAGCGCGCCGGTATTGCTGGGCACGGCGGGCGGCATCGGCCTGTTGATCGGGCCGGCCGGCCTGCTGTGGCTGAACATCAAGCGTCACCCGCAGCAAGGCGACGCCGCGCAAAAGCCCATGGACCGCGGCTTCATCCTGCTGCTGTTCTTGACCAGCGCCACGGGGCTGGCCTTGCTGGCAGGCCGGGATGGCAGCGCCATGGCGCTGTTGCTGGCGATACACCTGGGCGTAGTGATGGCGCTGTTCCTGACGCTGCCTTACGGCAAGTTCGCGCACGGTATTTACCGCTCGGCGGCGCTGCTCAAGTGGTCGATTGAAAAGCGCCAGCCCAACAAGCTGCAACTGGGGTCTGACTGAACGGCCCCACCCCTCGCGGGAATGACGGCGTCCTGTGAAGACGCCGCACTCATCACAACCCTGGAGACAACAATGTTCCTTACCCGACTGCCCGCGCGCGTTGCGCTGGCCGCCTGTCTGCTGCCGGCCCTGCCGGTGGCGCACGCGCAATCCTTTCCTTCCAAGCCCATCACGCTGGTGGTGCCGCACTCCGCCGGCGGCACGTCTGACATCCTGGCGCGCACGGTGGCAGCGGAAGCCGCCAAGACGCTGGGCCAGACCATCGTCATCGACAACAAGGGCGGCGCCAACGGCACCATTGCCGCCAAGCAAGTGGCCTCGTCCGCGCCGGACGGCTACACGCTGCTGCTGGCCACGGCCAGCACGCACGGCATCAACCCGTCGCTGTACTCGCGCATTTCGTATGACGCGGTGAAAGACTTCACGCCGGTCACGTTGCTGGCGACGGTGCCGAATGTGTTGGTGATCGGCCCCAACGTCAAGGCCGCGAACGTGCAGGAACTCATCACGTACATACGCGGTCAAGGCGACAAGACGAACATGGGTTCGGCGGGCGCCGGCACGCCGGGCCATCTGGCCGGCGAGATGTTCACGAGCGCGGCCAAGCTGGAATTCACGCACGTGCCGTACAAGGGCGGCAGCCCCGCCATTACCGACTTGATCGGCGGCCAGATCGACTTCATATTCACGACCATTCCTGGCGTGTTGCCGCACGTGAAGGCGGGCACCTTGCGCGCGCTGGCGGTGACGTCCCCCGAGCGTTCCCCCGCCATGCCCGATGTGCCGACGATGGCCGAATCCGGGCTGCCAGGCTTTCAGGCTGTGTCATGGCATGGCGTCGTGGCGCCGGCCGGCACGCCGCCTGAAGTGGTCAACAAATTGAACGCGGCATTGAGCGGTGCGCTGGCGGCGCCCGCGGTGAAACAGCGCCTGATGGAAGAGGGCGCAGCCGCTTCCAACCTGAACACGGCCGCGTTCGGCACGTTCATCCAGGCCGAGATCGCGGCCTGGGCGAAAGCCGTGAAGGACTCGGGCGCGACGGCGAACTGATGCGGGGTTCGACAGCCGGTTCCGTCAACATGGCGCGTAGCCCGGCCGTGCGCATGCGCATGCTAGGATGCCCGCCATGTTGACGACCCTGCTGTTTTCCCTGCTGACTGTGACGTCGGCGGATGCCGCCGCCGCCTTCGACCTGAACTGCATGATTGCGGAAAAAGACGAAGGCGGAATGTTGAATGCCGCCGAACACTGCGCGCGCGTGGATGGCGACACGCTGGTGTTCCGCCCCGGCCTGTTGGGCCAGATGGATTTCAACGCCGATGGCTTGTCGCCGGTCTTTACGAACCGGTCCTGGTATTGGGTGCGGCCCGACGGCAAGTCGGCCGCCGTCGTCACCTACGACAACATGGCCGACGACTTCGAAGACGGCTTGACGCGCGGCCCGTGGTCCGGCGGCATGGCCTATTACGACACGCAGCTCAACCGCGTGTTGGCCACCCCTTACGAATGGGTCGACCGTTACAGCGCCGGTCTGGCCGTGGTGTGCGAAGGCTGCCGCAAGGCGTTCACGCCCGACGGCGAACACAGCTTTATGATGGGCGGCGAGTGGGGCGCCATCGACCGCGCAGGCAAGCTGGTGTTGCCGCTGCGGCCGGATGCGGCCAGCTTGATGCGCGAAGTCGAGGCGGCGCGTGCCGCGGCCCCCTCCGGTCCACGCTGACCTGGGTTTAGAACTTGTACCGCAGCTGTGCGAACACGTTACGCGGCGCGCCGTAGTAGACCGAGTTGTAGTTGCCCATGCCCGAGTAATAGTGTTTGTCGAACACGTTATTCAGGTTGACCGTCAGGCGCAAATCCTTGTTGAAGTCGTATCCCGCCATCAAGCCAAACACCGCGTAACTGTCCTGCGTGAATCGATAGTTGCGCGCATCGACTTCTTGTGTGAAGAAGATATTGCCTTGCCAGTGCAGGTTGCCGCCTACGGTCAGCCGGTTCCAGTCGCCCGGCAAGCGGTAGGTGGTGGCCAGCTTGAACAGCTGTTGCGGCTGCGTGCTGCTGACGCGGCGGCCTTCGCGATCGCGTGAACGGCTGTAGGTGTAGCCGGCATGCAATTGCCAGCCCGGGAGCACTTCGCCCGACATTTCCAGTTCGACGCCGCGCGTGGTCACGCCAGGAATCGCCACGTAAGCGGTGCCGCCGTCTGGCGTTGTCGCGCCGCTTGCGTCCAGCTCGGCGACGTTGTCCTGCTTGAGCTGGAACAGCGCAATGCTGGCGTTCAGGCGGCCATCCAGGTATTCGCCCTTGGCGCCGAATTCGAAGCTCTTGCCGGTCAGCGGGTCCAGTTGGCGGTTGTTGGCGTCGAAGTTATAGGCCTGTGGTTTGAACACGTCCGTGTAGCTTGCGTACACGGTGTGGTGCGTGTCGACGTCGTAGGTCACGCCGGCGTAGGGGATGAGCTTGTTGCGCACGTCCGTGGAATAGGCACGATGGCGGCCGTTGGCGTAGTTGATGTCCTGGCTCCACGAGTAGTTCGTCATCCGGCCGCCCAGGATGAATGACAGCCGATCCGTGGGATGCAGCACGGTCGCGGCGTACAGGATCTTCTGGTTGACCAGCATGTCTTGCGTCAGCCACCACTCGTAGGATGATGGCTCGGTGGCGTCGTTGTTCCAATGGAAAGCGTCATCGATCCACAAGTCGGTGTCGCCGTCTTTGCGGTTGGACTGCGCGTGCGTGCGCGCGGCGTTGTAACCGACCACCAAGTCGTGCTGGCGGCCGAACAGCGTGTACGGGCCAGAGGCCTGAATGTCGATGCTGTTCTCGCGCGAGTCGGTGTTGAACCGGCTGGCGCCGCCCGGATAGAACCCGTGGCTGATGCGGTGGTCCACCACATCCACGGTGCTGCTGCCCATGCCTGAGATCAGCTCGCGCGATTGGTAGTTGCGGTGCGCGGCGGCCAGTTTGAAGTTCCAGCCGTTGTCCAGCGTGTGCTGGATGTCGGCGAACAGGCGTGTCGTGTCCTGGTTGCGCCAGGCCCATTTGTCGGCGGGGTTGGTCGACCGCGAAAACGTGACCTGCGAGCCGTCCGAATACAGCGAAGGCAAATGCGTGTTGGTGGTGGCTTTGTTGCGGTTCTGCTGGGTGTCGACGCCAAAGGATGCGGTCGTGCGGGGCGACAGGTCGGCTTCGATGATGCCGTAGGCAATGTTCTCCTTGCCGCGTGCATAGTCCATGAAGCTGCCGTGAGTCTCGGTGGCGCCGACGACGCGGCCGCGAATCTTGCCGTCTTGCGTCAAGGGGCCGCCCAGATCCACTTCGCTGCGGTAGCGGTCCCAGGACCCGGCGCCCGCGCTCAGGCTGCCCTGAAATTCCTGGGTGGGCCGCTTGCGGATGAAGTTGACGACCCCCGATGGATAGCCGGCGCCATTGACCAGGCCAGTCGCGCCCTTGAGCACTTCGATGCGGTCATAGATCACCGAGTTGGTGATGCTGAAGTTGTCGCGGACATTGCCGCCATCGCTCGACAGGCTGGGCAGGCCGTCGAACTGGAAGTTCTCAAGCTGGAAGCCGCGTGAGAAGAAGCTGTAGCCCTCGGAGTTGTCCTGGTTGACGACGATGCCGGGGGTTTGTTCCAGCGCGCCCGCCACGCTCACGATGCCCTGGTCATCCATTTGCTGGCGCGTGATGACGCTGACAGACTGCGGCGTTTCCCGCATCGACAGCCGCATGCGCGTGGCCGATGAGGATTCCGGCACGGTGTAGGAACCCGTGCCTTCGCTGGGCGTGATTATGCTGGCGCCCGTCACGAGCACGGGTTCAAGCGACGTTACGCCGCTGGCCGCCGGTATGGGGCGCACGGTCATGACGCCGTTGCGCGTGATGAGCAATTCCAGCCCCGTTCCTGCCAGGGCCTGCCGCGCCGCCGCTTCGGGGCTCAGCGCGCCGCGTACCGGCGCGGCTTGCTTGCCTGAGACCAGCTCGGCGCTGGCTGAAATGGTGCGGCCGCTTTGCAGCGAGATCCGGCTCAGCGTGTCCGCCAGCGAGGCGGCGGGCAGGTCGTAGGACAGGACGCTTTGCGCTGCGGTGGGAGCGGCGGGGGCGTCCTGGGCGTAGGCGGTCTGCGATAGCAATGCGGCGGCGACAAGCGCGGCGCCGCGGGTCAGCGGGAAATTCATGGTGGCAAAGGTCCGGCGAAGGTGAGGATTTTTGGTTGCGTCATTAGTCATGACGGCCACGGCGCTCAAATCCCCTCATTGCCGGCGAATTGTTTTCTATGCCGTGTCCACGATCGTCAGCCAGGGGCTGTAGCGGCGCACGCGGATTGGCAGCGTTTCGCTCAAGGCGATCAGCGTGCGGCCGGGGTCGTCCAAGGGAAAGACGCCAAACACGCGGAGCGCTGCCGCTTGGGGCGATACGCGAATCAGGCCGGGCTGGTAGGCGCGCAGGCGTTCCACGACTTCGTCCAGCCGCGTGTCGCGCACGCTCAGGATGCCGGTACGCCAACTGGCAAGCGCCGCGTCGCCGCGCGTCCACGCGTGTTCCCGGTCGAACGCCGCGGACCCGTTCTGGGGCAAGGCCAAGCCCTGGCCGTGTTCCGGCTGCAAGTTCAACGAATTTTCGATGGCGCACGCGACGGCATACGCGTTGAACTGATCAACGCTCAGACGCGATGCATCCGTGGTGACGTCGCCAAAACGTGTCCGCACCACGAAGGGCCGGCTGTCTGCACGAGTCTCGGCATACAGGCCGCCTTGGCGCAACAGGATAGTGCGTTGCCTGTCGTCGAACCGGACGTCGGCGGCGGAGCGGGCATTCAGCGTCAGCAGCGTGCCGTCTTCCAGCGTGTAGGTGTGGCGTTCGCCTGTGTGCGTGGAATACGCAGACGACAGGCCAGCAAGCGGGACATAGCGATCGGTGACCAGCGCGCCGATTCCCACGCCGGAAAGCAACATGGCCAGCTTGAGGAGGCGGCGGCGGTCCAGTCCGCTGGGTTGCAACAAGGCCGCGCGGGCGGCACGTGCGGGGCCGGGAGCGTCGCTTGACGCGCCGCGTAAGCGGGACAGCGGCTGCTGCATCAGGCCGTCGACTTCCGCCCAGGCGCGGGCGTGGTCGGGATGGCTGCCGAGCCAGTGTTCAAAGCGCAGCCGGTCGCGCTCCGAGGCCTGGCCGGAAGTGAGCAGCACGATCCAGTCCACCGCGCGTTCCGTCAGCGGCTCGTTGAGCTGAGCGGTGTTGGTTTGAGCGGCATTCAGGTGAGCGGCGTTGGTGCGGGTGGCTTTCATGCCGCATCCGCTGCGCGCCGCGCGGCAAGGCAATGCAGAAAGGCGCGCTTCACGTGCCGCTCGACTGTGGCCAGTGACAGGCCCAGCGCCACCGCAATCGCCGGGTGGGTCATGCCGTCCAGCCGGTTCAGTAGAAACGCGTGTTTGACTGGCACAGGCAGGCCATCGAGCACGGCGTCGATCTCCATGACCGCCTGCTTCAGCATGGCCAGAGTTTCAGGCGAGGCGGCCACGGGTTCCTGCTCGTGCGCCAGCGCTTCGAGGTAGCGCGCTTCGACATCTCGGGCGCGCCACAGATCAATCGTCAGGCGGCGGGCCAGCGTCAGCAGATAGGCGCGGGGTTCTGCGATGGGCGTTGGGCTGTGCGCGGTGAGAACACGGCAGAACGTATCCTGCGTCAGGTCGGCGGCATCGGCGTGGTTGTTGACGCGCCGGTTCAGCCAGCCGAACAGCCAGAGATGATGTTCCGCGTAGAGCCGGTGGACATTCTTGTACGCGGGGGAATCCATGGACGGGCGGCGTGAGTGTTAATGGGAATAACACTCATTTATAACGTGGATCGCCGCCCAAGACAATTGGCGCTACCCGTTCGCCATCAGCTTTCCCAGCGTCGCCATCCCTTGTTCCATGTCGTCGTTCCACGGATGCCCGTGGTTCAGGCGCAGGTAATTCGCGAATGCGCCTGACGACGAAAACAGTGGCCCCGGCGCAATGCTGATGCCGTGGTCGAGCGCGGCGCGGTGCAGCTTCAGGGTGTCGATGTGCGCCGGCAATTCCACCCACACGAAGTAGCCGCCCGCCGGCCGCGTGGCGCGTGTTCCTTTGGGAAAGTGGCGTGCCACCGCTTGCAGCAGCTCGCCTTGCTGTACCGCCAACGCTTGCCGGAACTGGCGCAGGTGGCGGTCAAAGCCGCCTTTTTCCAGATATGCCGCGATGGCGGCTTGTGTGGGCGCGGCAGTCGCAAGGCTGGTGGTGAGCTTGTTGCGCATGATCTGCCGCGTGTAGCGCCCCGCCGCCACCCAGCCCACCCGGTAACCCGGCGCAAGCGTCTTCGAGAACGACGAGCAGTGCATCACGATGCCTTCCTTGTCGAACGCCTTGGCCGGGCGCGGGCGCGTGTCGCCGAAATAGAGCTCGCCGTACACGTCGTCTTCAATCAGCGCCACGCCGTGCCGCGTCAGCAGCTTGACCAACGCTTCTTTCTTGGCGTCGGGCATCAAACTGCCCAGCGGATTCTGGAACGTGGTCATCAGCCAGCAGGCGCGCGGGCGGTGTTGCAGGATGGCCTGTTCCAGCGCTTGCAGGTCGATGCCTTCGCGCGGATGCGTCGCCACTTCGATGGCGTGCAGCTGGTTGCGTTCCAACGATTGCAGCGCGGCGTAGAACGTGGGGGATTCCACGATCACGGCGTCGCCCGGTTGCGTGACGGCGGTCAGGCACAGGTTCAGCGCATCCAGCGCGCCGTTGGTGATGATGATGTCGTCCACCGGCACCGACAGGCCGTCGGCCAGATAGCGCAACGCGATGGCGCGGCGCAGGGCGGCGTCGCCGGGGCTCAAGTCGTCGATGGAGCCCCACGGGTCCAGCCGTTGCACGGTGGACGCCATGAACTTGGCCAGCCGCCCGTAGGGCAGCAGCGACGGGCTGGGAAAGGCGGAGCCAAACGGCGTCATGTCGCGCCGCAAGGTGGCGTTGAGCACTTGCAGCACGTTGTCGCTGACGTCCACCGGATGGCGGCCCGCGCTGGCGCTGGACACGGCATCCAGCTCGGGCAGCGCCGTGTGCGGCGCGCGCAGCACGTAGTAGCCGGAGCGGTCCCGCGCGCGGATCAGGCCGCGCGCTTCCAGCAGGTAATAGGCCTTGAACACCGTGGACGGGCTGACCCCGCGGCTGGTGCTGGTTTGCCGCACCGAGGGCAGGCGGTCGCCCACTTGCAGCAGGCCCGATCGGATCGATGCGGTAATGTCTTCGGTCAAGCGTTCATAGCGCTTCATGGCGGTTCCGTGTGGTGAAGACAAGGGCGCTCAGGCCGACATGCCGATGGCGCGCATGACCAGGCGCAGCGCATAGGCGGCTGCCCCCAACGCGGCGACGCTGGCCGCCCAGATCATGGCCAGCCACAGCAGGCGGCTGCGCCACGAGGGCAGCGCGGTGGGGTTGGGGGATGCGGAAGCAGACATGCGGGCCATCAGTGGAACTCCTCGCCAACGCGGACCTTGCCGCGGAACACGTAGTACGACCAGGCGGTGTACATCAGGATAATCGGAATGATCAGCAAGGCTCCCACCAATGCGAAGCCCAGGCTTTGCGTTGGCGCAGCTGCCGTCCAGATAGAGATGTCTGGCGGAATGATGGCGGGCCAGATGCTGATACCCAGGCCGCTGTACGCCAGGAACACCAGCGCCAGCGACAACAGGAACGGGCCGGCGGACGGCATGCCGCGCACGCGGCGGATCAAATCGAAACCGGCCGCTGCCACCAGCACCGGCACCGGGATGAACCAGAACATGTTCGGCAAGCTGAACCAGCGCTGCGCGATGTGCGGCTGCGCAAGCGGCGTCCAGGCGCTAAGCACCGCGATGACGGCAAGCAGCGCCAGCGTCAACGGCTGCGCGATGCGGCACATGTGGCGGTGCAGCCGGCCTTCGGTCTTCATGATCAGCCACGTGCAGCCCAGCAGCGCATAGCCCGCGACCAGCCCCAGGCCCGTGAACATCGAGAACGGGCTGATCCAATCCCAGGCCCCGCCCGCGTAGGCGCGGCCAACAACGGGAATGCCTTCGATGTACGCGCCCAAGGTCACGCCCTGGAAGAAGGTTGCGCAGACGGAGCCGAACACAAACGCGCGGTCCCACAGCGGGCGGTGGTGTTCGTCTGCCTTGAAGCGGAATTCGAACGCCACGCCGCGAAAGATCAGCCCCAGCAGCATGAAGACCAGCGGCAGGTGCAGCGCGCTAAGGATGACGGAGTACGCCAAGGGGAACGCCGCCATCAGGCCCGCGCCGCCCAGCACCAGCCAGGTCTCGTTGCCGTCCCACACGGGGGCGACGGTGTTGACCATGACGTCGCGTTCGTCGCGGTCGCGGATCAGCGGAAACAGGATGCCAATGCCTAGATCAAAGCCATCCATGATCACGTACATCATCACGCCGAACAGGATGATGACGGCCCATATCAATGCAAGGTCGATGCCCATGGCGTCAGACTCCGGTATGCGTGCGGGGCGCCGGCTCGATGCCGGCCAGGGTGGACGCCGCGGACAGCGGACGCGACGGCTGGCGCGGCTCGCCGGGGCCGCCGGACAAGGGCGCATGCCCCGGCGCGGGAGCCGGCCCCATGCGGATCAGGCGCAGCATGTACGACACGCCGGCGCCAAACACCAGCAGGTACACCACCACGAAGAGCGCGAGCGTCAGCGTCAGTTCACCCACGCCATGCGGCGTGGCGGCATCGGCCGTGCGCATCACCCCGTAGACGATCCAGGGCTGGCGGCCAATCTCCGTCACGTACCAGCCGGCCAGCATCGCGATGACGCCCGACGGCCCCATCCACAGCGCAAAGCGTTGCAGCGCGCGCGAGTCATACAGCCGCCCGCGCCACCGCGCCCACAGCGCCCAGCCCGCCAGCAGAATCATCAGCATGCCCAGCCCCGCCATGATGCGGAACGACCAGAACACGACGGTCGCGTTGGGGCGGTCTTCGGGCGGATACGACTTCAGCCCGGGGAACTGCCCATCCCAGCTGTGCGTCAGGATCAGGCTGCCCAAGCGCGGCACGTTCAGCGCAAAGCGCGTTGCTTCGCGTTCCATGTCGGGGATGCCAAAGAGCGTCAGCGGCACCCCCGCACCCGGCTCGTTTTCCCAATGGCCTTCGATGGCGGCGATCTTCGCGGGCTGGTGCTTCAGCGTGTTCAAACCGTGGAAATCGCCCACCACGGCTTGCAGCGGCGCCACCAGCAGCAGCATGCCCATGGCCATCGCAAACATCTTCTTCACGGCGGGGCTGCGGTCACCGCGCAGCAGATGCCACGCGCCGGACGCGCCCACCAGCAGCGCGGTGGCCAGAAAAGCAGCGATGCCCATGTGCGCCAGCCGGTACGGGAACGACGGGTTGAAGATCACGGCCAGCCAGTCGGTGGGCACGACGCGGCCGTCCAGGATTTCGTAGCCGGCTGGCGTCTGCATCCAGCTGTTGGACGCCAGAATCCAGGTGGCTGACACCAGCGTGCCCAGCGCCACCATGATGGTGGAAAAGAAGTGCAGGCCCGGCCCCACGCGCGACCAGCCAAACAGCATCACGCCCAGAAAGCCGGCTTCCAGAAAGAAGGCGGTCAGCACTTCATAGGCCAATAACGGCCCGGTCACGCTGCCCGCGAAATCGGAAAAGAAGCTCCAGTTGGTGCCGAACTGGTACGCCATCACCAGGCCGGACACGACGCCCATGCCGAAGTTGACGGCGAAGATCTTCGTCCAGAAGTGATAGAGGTCGCGATACACGGTTTTGCGCGTGCGCAGCCACAGGCCTTCCAGCACGGCCAGATAGCTGGCCAGCCCAATGGTGATCGCGGGAAAAATGATGTGAAAAGAAATGGTGAAACCGAATTGAATTCGGGCAAGCAATAGCGCGTCGCCATGCATAACGGTCTTCCTGATGAACAAGTGTCCTACCCCTGCGACAGTAGTTCCGGCGCGCGATGTAGTACAGATTCAGAAAGCCGTTAAAAAAGCGGATCAGTTGATGGGGAACGACCCTGAATTCCTGGCAGTGACAGGGCAGGACGCTGTGCTATCTGATTTTGCCCCGCGCCGCATTTGATCTGAAAAAACAGCACAGATAGGCGCAGACAGAGGAAAAGGGGCCATCAGCGGGGATACGCCTGCGCCCGGTTCCCGAGGACGGGCCATTCGGCTACGATGGGAGCCCGCCGTTGGAACCCCCGACGTTTGCCGCAGGCCGCTGTCCTTCGCCGCAGAGATACCCCGATAGTCATGAGCATTACCAAAACGAAGGGCACGTCCAGTAAAGCCCAGGCCTTGCCGCACCGCATCCGCGACCAGTTGCGCTACGAAATCCTGACCGGCGCCTTGCCCGCTGGCACGCCGCTCAAGCAAGACGCCTTGGCCACGCGCTTTCAGGCCAGCCGCATTCCTGTGCGCGAAGCGCTGCGGCAGCTGGAAACGGAAGGCTTGGTGGCGTATCACCTGAACCGGGGCGCGGTGGTCATCCGCATGGACGTGGACCAGATCTGCGAGCTGCTCGACATCCGCATCGCGCTTGAAGGTTACGCGGTGCGCGCAGCCGTGCCGAACATGGCGCGGGCCGATCTCGACACGCTGGAAGCCATTCTGAAAGCCTACGACGAGGCCGATTCGGTATCGCAATGGGCCGAGCTGAACCGCCGTTTTCACCTGGCCTTGTGCGCGCCCGCGAACAACACGCGCTTGCGCCGGCTGATCGAGGAATACGGCCTGAACACCGACCGCTACACGCACGAGATGATGTCGCAGGCGACCGGCAAGGAAGGCCCGCAATCGGACCACTACCGCATCCTGGAAGCCTGTAGACAGCAGGACGGCGCGTTGGCTGCGCGCTTGGTGGAAGAACACATCCTTGAAACGAAGAAAAACCTGGTCGCCATGCACCGCATGCGCCAAGACGGCTGAACGCCTGCCGGGCCGATACGCCCGGCAGGCAAGCACACATCGCCGGCAGGCAAGCACACATCGCCAGCAGGCAAGCGCCTACGCCGCGCGGCCGCCCAGATACAGCTCGCGCACCTGCTCGTCATGCATCAGCGCGTGCGCGTCACCCGTGATGGCGACCGTGCCCATCGACAGCACGTACGCGCGATCCGAAATCCGCAGCGCTTCCATGGCGTTTTGCTCCACCATCAGAATCGTCACGTTTTCCTTGGCGCGGATGCGTTGAATGGCTTCGAACACTTCGCCCAGCGTCTTGGGCGACAGCCCGGCCGAGGGTTCATCCAGCAGCAACAAGCCGGGCGATGGCATCAGCGCACGCGCCAGCGCCAGAATCTGACGTTCACCGCCGGACAAGGACGCTGCCGGCGCATTCAGTTTGCGTTGCAGAACGGGGTAGTGCTGGCACAAGGTGCGCACGCGCGCGTCGCACTGCGCCTTGTCCATCGCATTGCCGCCGAGGCGGCTCGCGTCACAACAATATGGGGTTAACCCGTTACTTGCTGTTTCAAACGTCGTTTTGATGGGGCGGGTTGCACCTTTCCTGCCGAGTTGCACCTTTTTGCCGCCGCTGAAACAGCCGCGCCTGCCGACGGGTTCGTGGGCAGGCGCGGTGGGCAAGATCTTGCAGGGGGCAAGGGCCCCGGGGAGTAGAGATCAGTACATATGCTGGCCGCCGTTCATGGCCACATTGCTGCCGGTCATGAAGCCGGCGGCGTCGCTGCAAATGAATGCGACCAGCGCCGCAACTTCCTCGGGCTGGCCCAGCCGGCCCACGGGAATCTGCGGCAGAATCTTTTCCTTCAATACCTCCTCGGGTACCGCCTGCACCATGCGCGTGTCCAAATAACCGGGCGACACGGTGTTGACGGTGACGCCTCTGCTGGCCAGCTCCAGCGCCAGCGACTTTGTGAAGCCGTGTATGCCGGCTTTCGATGCGGCGTAGTTGGTTTGCCCGAACGCGCCCTTGCTGCCATTCACGGACGAGATGTTCACGATGCGGCCCCAGCCACGGTCGGCCATGCCGCCGCACAACGGCTGCGTCATGTTGAACATCGAATCCAGATTGCTGTGCATGACTTCGGTCCAGTTTTCGAAGCTCATTTTGCGCAGCCGGACATCGCGCGTGATGCCCGCGTTGTTGATCAGGATATCGATCTGGCGGCCGTCGCGTTCCAGGCGGCCCATCAATGCCTGGCACGACGCGTAGTCGCCCACATCCACCTGATAGATGGCGAAGCGGCGCCCCTTGGCCGCTTCTTGTTCCACCCACGCGCGGGTATTGGCCTCGCTGGCGTGGTAGGTCACGATCACGTCGTGGCCGGCATCGTGCAGTGCCAGGGCGATGGCCCGCCCCAAGCCAACGCCGCCGGTCACGAGCGCCGTGCGCTTAGCCGTCATGATGGCCTCCCGGCTGGCTGGCGTCGCGCATGGCCGAGCATGCCGCGGCCATCTGGTTGGACATCGTCGACCACATCTGTGTCAGTGGCGACGCGCCAACGGCCATGCCGGCGCCCGTGGCGGTTTTGAACCAGCTGCTCATGGCTTCGCCGAAGCCGGCCGCCAATGCGGCTTGTTCCTCAAGCGCGGCGTGCGTGATCGCCTGGCTGGCTTCCAGCTGGCTTTGCCATCGCTTGCGCGTCACTTCGCCCAGCGCGGGCGCAATCTGTTGCCAGTCACCGCCATGAGCCAGCGGGCCCAGTGTTGACAGGTATTGCGTGGTGTGGTCGTCGGCCAGGCGTCGGCCCAGTTCCATCCAGCGTTGCTGGCTCTCTTGCGCAAGTTTGGCCAGCCGTTGGCAATAGGCGGCGTTGGCGCCGGCGATGCCTTGGGGTGCGGGGGCAGTAGTCTTATTCATCATCCGTCCTTTTAAGAAGTGGTAAGGGGAAACGAATCAGTCCCTCAAGCCATCTGGCTCAGGGTCTTGCGAAAACGCGCCAGAGAGAACGCGAATAGAACGGCGCCAATCAGCGTCAGCGCCAGGAAGGGTTGCCATACGACGCTGAATCCCGCGCCGCGATAGAGAATGGCCTGGCCCAGTTCCACGAAGTGGGTCGTGGGTGCGGCCAACATGATGTTCTGCACGAAGTCCGGCATGCTCTCGCGCGGGGTGGTGCCGCCCGACAGCATTTGCAGTGGTAGCAGCACCAGCACGAGCAGCATTCCAAACTGCGGCATGCTGCGTGCAAGCGTGGCCATGAAGATGCCCATGGACGTGGTCGCGAACAAGTGCAACGCAGCGCCCACCAGGAACAGCGCCACCGACCCTTCGATTGGCACCTGCAACAAGCCACGCACGACGAACGTCAACGATAGCCCAGCCGACACCAAAACCACCAGCCCCATGGACCACACCTTCGCCACCATGATTTCTGTGGGCGTCACGGGCATGACCAAAAGGTGTTCGATGGTGCCGTGTTCCCGCTCGCGGATCAGCGCGGCGCCGGTCAATATGATGGACAACATCGTGACGTTGTTGATGATCTCCATCATCGCGCCAAACCAGGCCTGCGTCAGGTTGGGGTTAAACCGCATACGCACGGCCAGCTCTACGGGCAGCGTCGTGGGCGCGCGGTAGCGACTGACGAATTCATTGATCTCGTCGGTGACGATCTGCTGGATATAGCTGCTGCCGGTGAACGCCTGGCTCATGCGGGTGGCGTCCACGTTCAGCTGGATTTCGGCGGGCCGGCCAGCCAACACGTCGCGTTGGAAGTTAGGTGGAATGTTGACCGAAAACGTATAGCGGCCCGCGTCCATGCCGGCGTCCGCCTGCGCCGATGTGATGGTTTCCGGCGGCGTGAAATGCGGCGGATAAAACGCCGACGTGATGCGCGCCGATAAAGGCGAAGCATCTTCGTCCACCACCGCGATGGGGGCGTTGTGCAGCGTTTCCGGTACAGCGGTGGCCGCGGTGTAGATCATCAGCGTGAACGACACGCCGATCAGGATCAGCATCATCGGGTCGCGCGCCAGACTCCATAGTTCTTTGACGCCCAGGCGGTAGATGTTGGCCAGATGTCGCATTCAGGTCTCCTGCTTTTTCAGCAGCAGCACCGACGCGCCCAGAATGATCGGTATTGCGGCCAGCAGCGGCCAGAACGAGGCCTGCAGATCCGTAAACCCCAGCGCCTTGCTGAATACGCCACGGCTGATCGTCAGCATGTGCGTGGCGGGATAGATCTGCCCGATCAGCCGCCCGCCGCCTTCCAGTGACGACACCGGGTTCAACAGCCCCGCGAATTGCACCGCGGGCACCAGCGTGCCGATCATCGTGAAGAACAGCGCTGCGATCTGGCTGCGTGTGAAGGTGGACGCCAGCAGGCCGATGGCGGTGGCCACCACGTTATAGATCAGCGCGGCCGCCAGCAGCGTCATAAAGCTTCCGGTGATGGGCACGCCGAATAGCGTCACGGCCAGCAAGGTCATCAACAGAAAATTCAACATGGCCAGCGCAACATACGGCGCCTGTTTGCCCAACAGGAATTCCAGCCGCGTCACCGGCGTGACGTACAGGTTGATGATGGACCCCAGTTCCTTTTCGCGCACGACGGCAAGTGCGGTCAGCATGGCGGGCATCATCAGCAGCAACAGCGGAATCACGGCCGGCACCATGGCGGGCAGGCTGCGCACGTCGGGGTTATAGCGAAAGCGCGTTTCGATGCTGACGGCTTGTTGCGCGCTGGCGCCCAGCCGTTCGCGCGCCTGCTGCATCAGCCAGCCTTGATGCATGCCCTGCACATAGCCGCGTATGGTTTCCGCGCGCTGCGGCATGGCGCCGTCGATCCACACGCCGATCTGTACGGCCTTGCCGCGCTGCACGTCGCGCGCAAAGCCCTGCGGAATCTCGATCGCCAGCGATAGCTCGCCGCTGCGCATGCGCGCGTCCATCTCGTTGTAGTTCGAGATAGGCGGCTGTTCGATGAAGTACCGCGAGCCGGAAAGATTCAGGCTGTAGTTGTGGCTAAGGCTCGTCTGGTCGCGGTCCATGACGGCGTAGCGCAAGTCTTCCACATCCAGGCTGATGCCGTAACCCATCACGAACATCAGCAGCAGCGACCCCGCCAGCGCCAAGGTGGCGCGCACCGGGTCGCGGCGCAGTTCCAGCGTTTCGCGCCACATGTAGCTGAGTGCGCGTTGCAGGCTGAAACCGTGGCGGGGAGCGGGCGGCGGTTCTGGCTGCGGGGCAGGGGCGGCGTCTTCTGGTGCGGCGCTTGCCGCCGTGCCGGCCCCCGCATCGATCAGATACGCAATGAATGCTTCTTCCAGGGTCTTCGCGCCGCGCATGCGCGTGATCTCGGCAGGCGATGCGCTGACCAGCACCTTGCCCGCATGCATCAACGACATCCGGTCGCAGCGCTGCGCTTCGTTCATGAAGTGCGTCGAGATGAAAATCGTGACCTTGTCTTGTCGGGCCAGCGCAATCAGCAAGCGCCAGAACGCATCGCGCGCAACGGGGTCCACGCCAGAGGTCGGCTCGTCCAGGATCAGCAGCTCGGGTTTATGCACCATGGCCACAGCCAGCGATAAGCGCTGACGCACGCCCATGGGCAGGCTTTCCGGCAAGGTGTCCAGCACGTCGCCCAATTCGAATCGCGCGACCATATCGTCCACGCGCGCCGGGATATCGGCTTCGGGCACGTGGAACAGCCGGGCATGCAGCACCAGGTTCTGGCGCACGGTCAGCTCGCCATACAGCGAAAACGCTTGCGACATATAACCCACACGGCGGCGGGTATCGATGTTGCGCGGATCAACCTCCTGGCCGAACAGCCAGGCCTGGCCTTCGCTGGCGGGCAGCAGGCCCGTCAGCATTTTCATGGTGGTGGATTTGCCGCAGCCGTTCGATCCCAGAAAGCCGAAGATCTCGCCACGGCGGATGCGGAAGTTCACGTGGTCTACCGCCACGAAGTCGCCAAAGCGCATGGTCAGATCGCGCGCCTCGATGGCGATTTCGGCGTTGTCGTCCAACGCCAGCGGCACAATTTCCACCGGCTTGTGGCCCCGGCGTTTCGCTTCGGGCAGCAGTGCGATGAAGGCCGCTTCCAGAGAATCCGCGCCGGTGCGCTGCGTAAGGTCAGCGGGCGTGCCGGTGGCCAGCACGCGGCCGTCGTCCATGGCGATGAGCCAATCAAAGCGCTGCGCTTCGTCCATATAGGCGGTGGCGACAATCACGCTCATGCCCGGACGTTCGCGGCGGATCTCGTTGATCAAGTCCCAGAATTGCGCGCGCGCCAGCGGGTCGACGCCGGTGGTCGGTTCATCCAGGATCAGCAGGTCAGGGTCGTGGATCAGCGCGCAGCACAGGCCCAGCTTCTGCTTCATGCCACCCGATAACTTGCCGGCGGGGCGCGACAGAAAGGCAGACATGCCGGTGCTGCGCGTCAGGCTGTCGATGCGGCGGCGGCGCTCGGCCTCGTCGTGGCCGAACAGGCGGCCGAAAAATTGCAGGTTCTCTTCCACCGACAGCGTGGGGTATAGGTTTTTGCCCAGGCCTTGCGGCATGTAGGCGATGCGCGGGCAGACGTCGTCGCGGTGCCGGGGGGTGGCCATGTCGCCGCCCAGGGCTTCGACGCGGCCTTCCTGCACCGCGCGTGCGCCCGCCACCAACGCCAGCAAGCTGGACTTGCCCACACCGTCGGGGCCGATCAGGCCCACCATGCGGCCGGGTGGAATATCCAGCGTGATGCCGTCCAGCGCCACGGTGCTGCCGTAGCGCAGGCGCACATCGGATAGCCGAACGACAGGGGCGGCGCCAGGGGCATCCATCAGGGCACCCGGACTTCAAGATTGCCGGGCCAGGCGGCGTCGGCATCCAGCTTCAGCCACGCGACGCCCGGCAGGCCCGTCTTCACCTGCGTCAAATGTTGTTGCAGCAGCGCGGGGCTGATCTGCGCCTTGACGCGGAACATCAGCTTTTGCCGTTCGCTGGCGGTTTCCACCGTCTTGGGCGTGAACTGCGCCGTGCTGGCCACGAACGACACCTTGGCCGGAATCACATATTGCGGCGCGGCGTCCAGAATGATGCGCACGTCTTGGCCCAGCGCCACGCGGCCGGCGGCTTGCTCGGGCAGGAAGAACGTCATGTAGACATCGGACAGGTCGACCATGTTCAGCACTTTGCCGCCAGCCCCCAGCACTTCACCGGGTTGTGCAACGCGGTACTGCACGCGGCCGTCGCGCGGGGCGCGCAGCTCGCTGTCGGTGATGTCGGCGTCGATGCGGGCGATGGTGGCTTGCGCAGCGGCGATGGCCGATTGCGCGCCCACCTGCGCGGCGCGCGCGGCGTCGATTGCGGCCGCAGCTGCCCGCACTTGGGCGCGGGCGGCTTGGGCGGCGGCCTGCGCGCTGCGCACGCGGGCGCGGTCATCGTCCAGCTCCTGGATAGACGACGCGCCTTCCTTGGATAGCGTTTCCGAGCGCGCCAGACGGCGGCGCGCGGCGTCAGCTTCGCTGTCGCGTTGCACAACGACGGCTTCGGCGGCCAGCTTGTCACTTTCACGCTGCGCGACTTGCGCTGCGGCGCTGGCCGCGCTGTTGATCGCTTGCTGATGCTGGGCGCGCGCTTCTTCGCGCTGTGCATTCAGCGTGTCGATCTGCATGCGCGCAAGCGGTTGGCCGGCTTTGACGAAGTCGCCTTCGATCACCAGCACATCGCTCACGCGGCCGGCCAATTTGGTGGCGACGTCGATTTCGGTGGCTTCGATGCGGCCGTTACCGCTGATGAAGCCTTCTCCCGGCCCGGTGTCGGCCAGCAGCCGCCAGCCGGCGTACCCCGCGGCCGCGACCGCCAGAACTATCAACACGGGAATCAGCTTTCGGGTGGGCAGAGGCATGACGGGTTCCTGGATTATTCGGTGGAAGGGGCGGCGGCGGTGAATCCCGCGGCGTGGGTGCCGCCGCCCAGCGCGGCGTACAGGCCGACCCGGCTGGACAACAGCGCGCGGCGCCGCTGCACCAGCGTCTGCTGCGCGGCGAGCAGGTCGCGCTGCGCGTCCAGCACTTCCAGATACGGTGACGCGCCGTGCTCATAGCGCAGCTGCGCCAGCCGCGCGCGTTCGCTTTGCGCGGCGACGGTGGCGCGCAGCACCTCCACTTGTTCGGCCAGCCAGTGGCGCGCCGTCAAGGCGTCGGACACGTCGCGAAACGCGCTCTGGATGCTCTTCTCGTAGGTGGCGATGGCTTGGTCGCGCCGCACCTCGGTCAGATCCAGTGTGGACTGGCGGCGGCCGGCGTCGAAGATCGGCAGGCTGATGCTGGGCGCGAAGTTCCAGGCGCGGCTACCGCCCGAAAACAAGCCATCCAGCTCGGCGCTGGCGGTGCCGAATGCGCCGGTCAGCGTGATGCTGGGCAAGAAGGCGGCGCGCGCGGCGCCGATGTTGGCGTTGGCGGCTTGCAATTGATGCTCGGCGGCGACGATGTCGGGGCGGCTGACCAGCAGGTCCGACGGCAGCCCGGCGGGCAGGTCGCGCATGACGGCGTTGTCGTCCAGCTGCGTGATGTGCGCGGGCAGATTCAACGGTGCGCCCACCAGCAATTCCAGCGCGTGCGCCTGCGCGGCGCGGGTCTGTTCCAGGTCGGCGCCCAATGCGCGCGCTTGCTGCCACAAGGTCTCGACTTGGGTCAGGTCAAGTTTTGATATCGCGCCCACTTCAAAACGGCGGCGGAAGATGCGCAGCGACTCCGCGCGCGAGGCGATGGTTTCGCGCGTGAGCGCGAGCCGTTCATCCAGTTCGCGCAGCGTCAGGTAGCTGTCGGCCACTTGCGTGATGAGGCTGAGCGTGGCGGCTTGCGCCGCGGCGTCGGACGCCAGGTAGTTTTGCAATGCGGCGTCTTTCAGACTGCGCACGCGGCCCCAGAAATCCAGCTCCCAGGTGGCCATGCCCACGCCGGCTTGATACTGGCTGCTGATCTGCGGTTGGCCGGTCAGGTTCAGGTCCCCCGGCACGCGGCTGCGCGTGCCCTCGGCCTGCACGCCGATGGTGGGGAATTGATCTGCGCGTTGAATGCCGTACAGCGCGCGGGCTTCTTCAACACGCAGCAAGGCGGTGCGCAGGTCGCGGTTGTTCGCCAGTGCGCTGTCGATCAGGCCGTGCAGGACGGGGTCGGAAAAATAGGTCTGCCAGGCGATGTGGGCGGCGGCTTCGGCGTTGGCATCTGGTGCCGCGTTGGAAGGCGCATTAGGGATGGCTTGGGACGCCGCATCCTGCGTGGCTTGCGGTGCAGCGTCGGGCGCCGTGGCCGGTGTGTAAGCGGCGGGCACGGGCAGAGCAGGGCGGGTGTAGGTTGGCGCCATGGACACGCAGCCCGCCAGCAGCACGCACAAGGCGGCGGGGGCGGCGCGCAGGGCGCTCAGGGTCTTGGCCGGATACGGACGGCGAGTCATGCAAGGGTCTCCAGCGCGAGGGCGCCGGGTGCGTCCGGGGCGGCGCGGCTTGTGGCCAGGCTTTCGGACGGACCCGATGCCAGGGTCATGCATTCATTGTGCCCAGGGTGCGCGCAGCGTTCCTTGATGCGGGTCAAGTTAACGACTGACCGGTCGGTTTTTAATGTCCGGGACTTGCAGGGGAATTCGCTATGAGCGTGCAACGCCGTCGTCTGCCTCCTGCCGTGCGCGTCGGGCAGATCCTTGACGCGGCATTGCAGGAATTTTCACGAGCGGGCTATGCCGGCGCCAGGATGGAAGACATCGCCGTGCGCGCCGGCCTGTCCAAAGGGGGGCTATACGCGCATTTCGCCAGTAAGGAAGACGTCTTCGAGGCGCTGCTCACGCGCCATCTGAATCCGGCCCGGCTGGACGTGGACGCGGTGGTGGATGGGGCGTCGTCCCCGCGCCATCTGGCCGAGCGCATCGTGAACCACCTGTACGCGTCTTTGAGCGACCCCGCCATGGCCGGCACGATGCGCCTGTTGCTGGCGGAAAGCGGGCGAGTGCCGCACCTGGCCTCTCGTTGGCGGCGTGAAACCGCTGATGCGTATCAGTCTGATATTGCGCAGGTGCTGGCGCGGGCGCGCAAGCGTGGCCTGTGCGGCAGGTGCCTGGCGGTGGAACATCCCTGGCTGCTGCTGTCGCCCATCGTGCATACGCTGGTCATGTCGGCGCTGATGGGTCCCGAAGAACAGATCAACCTGCCGGCCCGCAGACGGGCGCATATTGCGTTGATCCAGCGCTTGCTGGAATCCGCGACTTGAATCTGCGGCATGAACCCGCGACGTGAACCCGCGACACGGCAGGCAGGGCGCTGTGTAATCGCTTCTTGACGCTGCGCCGCGCTTGGTGTCCTATCCCTTTCAGGATGGTTTTGCACATAGACTGAATTTCCAGCGAGGCGGCTTTGACGACATCAGGAATGACGGTTCGTGTGCCGTCCTGGCGGTATTTG
This sequence comes from Achromobacter sp. 01N37, assembly GCF_056399725.1. Taxonomy (NCBI): domain Bacteria; kingdom Pseudomonadati; phylum Pseudomonadota; class Betaproteobacteria; order Burkholderiales; family Alcaligenaceae; genus Achromobacter; species Achromobacter sp. 01N37. Next base: position 151,059 of record NZ_JBFTRX010000006.1, on the reverse strand, counting down.
CCAGTGGCATTTGCCTTGCTGCTCCCGATTGTGTTGTGCGTGGCCTGGTCTTGGGTGCATGCCAAGAACGAACGGCGCAACGAAGCCGAAGCGGCCGCGCAAATCGTTCGTGTTCAGGTTGAGACCATTCTTTCGCAAGCGTGGTCTGTGCTGGACCGGGTGGCCGAGCTGACGCCGAAGCCTTGCGCGGAAGTGCTGCCTTTGCTGCAACGCTGGAGCGCGCTGAACCCGTATTTCCGCGCCCTGATTCTCGCCAACAGTGATCACATCTATTGTTCGTCGGTGCTCGGGACCGTGGATTTCTCCGTGGGTGATTTCCGCAATTGGCCCATCGACGCCACGCCCGACCGCTGGTTGTTCTCGGTGGCGGGAACGCCGCTGGCGCCTGAGCGCCCCGCGATCCTGCTGGGCAAGCCGGGCGCCCCGGGCTATAGCGGCGCCGTGGCGCTGGACGGCCGGTACATCCTGGACCTGCTCAATGCCGTTGCCTCGCTGGGCGACTACGGGCTGGAGCTGATCGTAGGCAAGGGGGCGCCCATCCGCAGTGAGTCCTGGAAGGCGTCAAGCAAAGGCGCCGAGCTCATCTACGACGAAGTCACGCGGAACAACGGGCGTGTGGCGTTGACCATCAATGTCCGCGCCCCGGCCGAAGGCTTGGTGCATGCGTGGCAGCAGCTGTTGCTGAGCTATCTGCCCGTTGCGCTGCTGATCGGCGCCGGGCTGGCGTTTGCCGCTTACCGTTTGCAGGTCAATCGCCTGTCATTCAAAGAGCAGCTGCGCAGCGCCATGCGCGCCAACGAGTTCCAGGTCTACTACCAGCCGGTGTACGGGCAACTGACCGGGCAGTGCGAAGGGGCTGAAGCGCTGATGCGCTGGAATCGGCCCGGCGTGGGTTTCGTGCGGCCCGACATCTTCATCGCGGCGGCCGAAGCCGAGGGCATGATCATTCCGCTGACCCAGCATCTGTTGCGGCTGATCGAACGCGATATGCAAACGTGGGCTACGCCACCCGACTTTCACATTGGCGTGAACATCGCACCCGAGCATCTGTCGGGCACGACGCTCGTGTCCGACATTCAGGCGTTTCGCGCGAATATCGCTGCGCGCCAACCGCTGGTCGTGCTGGAAATCACCGAACGCAGCCTGATTGCGGATAACGGCCAGGCGCGCCGCAATATTGACGCGCTGCGCGCCGACGGCGTGCGCGTGGCGATCGACGATTTCGGCACGGGCCATTGCTCGCTATCGTATTTGCAGAAGTTTCCGGTGGATTACCTGAAGATCGACAAGGGCTTCGTGCAGGCCATCTTGCCGTCGGGCGAAGACGCGCCGGTGCTGGACGTGATCATCACGTTGTCGCATCGGTTGAATCTGGCGGTGGTGGCGGAAGGCGTCGAAACGCAAGTGCAGTTTGATTACCTGACGGCGCGCGGCGTGGCGTTCATTCAGGGGTATCTGTTTGCGCGGCCCATGCCGTCCGCGGATTTCGTGCGGTGGTATGTCGGGCATTCGCCGCCAGGGGCTGTCGCCGCCGCGGCGCAGCGCCCGGTCACGGACGCCCCTAACGCGGCGTGACGAGCCGCCTGGCTGCGGCTCAAGACGGCGTCACGGGCGGCGTCGCCGACTTGGCGAAGAACAGATCCGTGATGGCCTGGCTGTCCATCGGTTCGCCATTGATGGCGCGCGTCAGCAGTTCAGCGCCCAGCAACTGCACCGAGAACACCATGTCCGGATGCACGCGCCGGATCTTCTCCAGATGCTTGCTGGTGTTGACCAGCGCCACCGTCTTCGCGCCGCCTTCGCCTGTGGCTTCTTTGGCCGCCAGCACGATGAACGCATTTTCGGCGTCGTCATCGCGCAGCGCCAGCACATAGCGCGCGCGCGTCACTCCCGCATTGCGCAGGATTTCCACGCTGGAGGGGTCGCCTTCGATCAGGTCGGTGGCGGCGGGGTATTCGTGGGGCGTGCCGACAGGCACGATGACGGTCACTTCCTCGCTGCGTTGGCGCAGCCCGTTGTAGACGCTGAGCGCCAGCGGCGTGGCGCCTGCGATGATGATGTGGTTTTTTCTCATGGCGGTAGAGAGCCTGCCTTTGACCAGCCGTTTCAGATTGCCGCCGATCACCGGCCCGGCGATGGCGCTGATGGAGGTAGCGAACACCGTAATGCCAAGGATGATAATCGACGCGGTGAACAGCCTGGCGGTGGTGCTGTGCGGCGTGATGTCGCCATACCCCACGGTGGACATCGACACGATGGAAAAGTAGAGCGCAGTGCCTGCGTCCAGCACGGGCGGATTGAATTCGTTGCCCAGGTAGAGCGTGCCGAAGATGGCGTAGATCAGCAGCGACAACACACTGACCAGCGCGAACAGCGAGCCTGCGGTAACGCTTGCGCGGTCAAAGCGGCGCCAATACGCGATCAGCGCAATCACCAGCACCAGCGTGTAGATGCCCAGCCCCGCGCGCCCGGCGTCACCCATAATCGCGAACGTGCCGATGCCGATCAGCAGCACCAGCGAGAACGCCCATGCGATGCGCGCCTTCAGGATCAGGCCGATGGCAATGACTTGCAGGCCGACGCCGAGCACCAGGCGCGGAATTTCCAGCAGGCCCACCACGCGCATCACTTCATGCCAGTTATCCAGCGCCAGCCAAAATGAGTATTCGCGCGCGCGCACTTCGCGCAGCACCGGGTGCATGAACGCATAGCCATCCAGCGCAACAAGAATCGCCAGGCACCAGTTCGGCGGAAACAGCGATAGCGCTTTGCGCAGGCGCTGTTTGAGGGTGTGGGTTGTGGTCGGCATCGGTGTGGGAGCGTGTCCTTTTGTCCGTATTTTAGGACGTTGCGCGACGGGCTCTGCTATGCCAAATAGGTATAGAAGGCTATCAACAAAGAATTACTGGAATCGCGCGGCAAGTCCTAAACTTCCTTCATCACGCGGCTATCCAAACGGAAAACCGCTGATACGGGCGGTAAGCCAACCAGTCTTCATTGGATGGTGTGACGCCCGGGCGTTGATCACGTTGCAGCTTGTATGGGAACTAGAGACCCTGCACAAGTTCACGGTTGGACCGTGCGTGAGCAGTATGAGGCACGAATGTTGGAATCGCGTGATCCAGGTAGAAGGCATCAGTGCCGGCTGATGACTCCGGGTTCACGTGTTGTTTTAGCGCGGCGTCTTACCTCTCGGGGGCAGCGCCGCGTTTTTTTCGCCTATACGATGCGCATGTCCGCATCGTGGCGCGGCCGCTTCAGTCCGCCGCGCCGGCATCCGCGGTTTCGCGGCGCCAATCTTCCAGCGCGTCCAGCCGGCTGTCTTCCCCCATCTCCCGATAGTCCAGATCCAGCGTGATGTCTGCGGCGAACATATAGCCCCAGCCATGCACCGCGCGGATCGGCAACGTCATCTGATTGGCGGCGGCTTTGCGGCGCAAGCGGCTGATCATCACATCCACGAAGCGGCGCCGCGTGATGCCGCTGTCGGCGTCGTCTGCGCCGTCGGCATAGAAGGCGTCGCGGCTGACCTTGCGGTCTGGCGCCGTCACCAAGCGGGAAATGAAATCGCGTTCGCCTGTCGTCAGGCCCAGCGTGCGGCCCGTGGGGCTGATCAGCGTCCAGCCCTTGTTGGCCAACCGCCAGGTTTCCTGAGCGGGCTCTTCGGCGTGCGCGTCGGCGGCCGCGTCCATCCCATCCATGCCCACCGCGCGGCGCACCAGCGCTTGAAGCACCGCGGCCAACTCCAGGCCCGTGACGTCTGGCGGCAGGCAGGCATCCGCCCCGCACAGCAGCGTGCGGATTCGGCTTTCGGCGTCGGCGAATGCAGCGATTGCGACGATGCCCAGCCCGCGGTCCACGGCGCGCAGGCGTACGGCGGCGTTGTGTATGTCTGAAAGGGGAGCCTCCAGCACGACCAGCGGGCTGGGGCGGCGGGAGTAACGGTCGTACACGTCTACCAGATCCAGGCAGCGGCGGACGCAGAAGCCCAGGTGAGACAGGGCGTCCACGAGCCGGGCATGCCTGGCGTCGTCGGCTCCGAGGAAAATGACATCCAGCGTGTTATTCATTGATGCTTCCAATGAGGTGGCGCGGCATAGGGCGGCGCCTGAGAGGGAAGCGCGCGGCGTCAGCAGTCCCGGCATGCCCCTCTTTATCGCGCCGCGCCATGACGAGACCGTCTGGCGGTGTTGTTGGTATGGAGGCGAGAGGTCCGGACGATTGCCGTTCCGATGCATGGGCCGTTGGCCGCTGGTGACCCGATCCTGCCTGGAAGTCACGCCCGTGTTTCATTTAAACACGGGCGTGTTTTTTTGTGAAGATACGTTTCTGTAGTTTCTGATGGTAACTTCGCATCCAGCCAGCGCGCTGGGAAAGCGCATGAAACAGTGTTTGTTTTTGCCTTTGCGACGGAAAATTATTATGTATTACCGATACATTATTTTCTATTTTCTATCTCGAAATACCCATAAACTCCGTGCGGCTTTGCGCCGATGATGCGCAGGCATATGCATGCCCGCAGTGCCGGGGCTTTTGCAGGTGTGCTGAGGTAAGTCAATGTCAGGCTTGGATTTTTTCGGGATGCTGCCGATGGCGATGCACGTGCTCGCGGCGCGCAAGCCAGCGGACAAGCAGGCAAATATTGCGATGGATGGATTAGCCCGGAAATTGGGGTGTAATCCGTTTATTTGCCGCCAGTATTGAGATGTTTTAATCAAATAAATAAATTCATATTAATGTCTCAGGTTGATCGATTGGACACGTTTAGCCATCGTCTGCGCAACGCAAGAATGCTTCAGGGATGGACTCAAAAGGACTTGGCAGTCGCAAGCAATCTGTCGCAAAGCGCCATCGGCAACTACGAAAGCGGGCAACGCCTGCAACCCTCAAGCGATGCTCTCATCAAGCTGACCCGCGCGCTGCGCGTCAGCCCGATGTGGTTGAGCACCGGTGAGGGGCCGATGCTGAATTCCGGTTATGCCGAGCCGCCGCCCGCTCACGCCGGCGAATGTGCGCCCCAGCCCGCCTGGCCTTTCGAGTCCGTGTCGTACGCGACCTATGCGCGCTTGAGCTCGCAGGAAAAGCGGCAGATCGAGCTGGTGTTGGCGGCCTATATCAAGGCGCGCGGCGAATAGTCTCAGGGCGCGCGGCGAATAGTCCCGATAGGTTGGGCCGCGCTTGGCGGACGCCGCTGTGCGTCCGGCACCGGGGCCAGCACGTCGGCGGCCTGTTTTCCGCGATTGCGCAAACGGCTGCGCAAGCGTTCCACCGGGTCCGCAATCAAGCCATTCAGCAATGCCGAGAATCCGATACAGCCCGCAATCACCAGCGCCGAGAACAACATGGGCTGGTGCATTTCAACGTCGTTGAGCAGCCAGCTGAAGAACATGATCACCAGCGAATGGCAGATATAAATCGGATAGCTCAATTCACCGATCGCCTTGTCCAGCCGATGGCGCGACTGAAACAGGAACGCCAGCGGCAGCAGCGCCGCGAACAGCAGAACGGCCATGGCGTCGCGCACGGTGTGGTTCAGGCCAATCGAAAAATGAACCATGCAGTAGACGACGAGCACGGCGGTGCCCACTTCCGGCAGCCGGTTGAAGCGGCGCATCCACGCTTTGCAGCGGGGCAGCAGCACCTGGTGGGACAGCGAGCCAATCAGGAACAGCGCCAGTTCTGTTGGGAAAAAGCGGTAGGTCCAGGGGTCGGAGAGGCCGATGCCGGTCACGATCAGCACGGCGCGTAGCGCCAGTGATGCGGCCAGCAACGCTAGCAGGCGGCGCGGCGAGCCCAGCACAAAGGGCGCGACCAGATAGAAGCTCATCTCAACGCCCAGCGTCCATGCCTGTGGCACCAGCAGCCCTTGATACAGCGGCACCTCGCTGTGCGCGAAGCTGCCGGTAAAGGACAGGGCCGAATGCTCGATGCCGAAGAACATCAGCCAGTCCTGGCCGAAGATGAACAAGTTCGACAGCACCAGGAACAGGTCAGCGGAAAAGGGCAGGGCGTCGTAGAAGCGGAAGAACGCGCCGCCGGAGACGACATGGGCGACGAGCGTCATGGCGGCTACCGCCAGATAGATGGGGAACAGGCGCAGGAAGCGATTGGCGTAGAACTTGCCGGTGGCGGCCTGATACGTGTCTGTTGCCGTCAGCACATAGGAAATCAAAAATCCGGAAATCACATAAAACAGTTGTACCGCCAGCCGGCCGCCGACCAGGTGGTCGGCATAGCCGCCGCCCAGGTGGTCCAGCACCACTGATAGCGCAAGTAAGGTTCTCAAAAAGCCCATCGCCGTGTCTCCCGGTAGTCTTATCGTTTTGGCCTCTTGGGCCGGACACCTGCGCCTGCAATGTTGCTGTGATCAGCTTCTATCCCTGTGCTGCCAGGGCCGGCCGGATGCGTGGTCTGCACTGATTCTGCGCGCGGGTGCCGGGGGCCGCTATGCGGCATTCGATTCAGCACCCTGCATCATCTGCGTTAGCGCCGGAATGGGAATTGCTGCTTTTGGATACGGCTGTAGGGGGGAGAACGCGGGACGTTCTGGCCCGGCCCCGGTTACAGTCGGGGGTGTGAAATTCAAAGGAGTCTCAACCATGCTTACCCATATGTCTTCGCGTTGCCGGCTGCTTTGCCTGAGCCTTCTGACCGTCGCGCTGGCGGGCTGCGCGGGGTCCACCGGGGGCGCGCGCCCGGAAGGCGCCGCGGCGGCCAATGCCGCAAGCAGCAAGGACTCATTGGCGCAGACCAGCTGGGAGCTGGTGCGCTGGACGCAAAAAGGCGGTGCGCTGCGCGATATTCCGCATGGCGACAACGGTGAACCGGTGCGCCTGACCTTTCTGGCGCAAGGCAAGGAGTACCGCGCCAACGGCTTTTCGGGCTGCAACCGTTACATGGGCACGTACAAGCTGCAAAGCGGCAAGTTGTTCATCGATGCTCCAGCCACGACCCGCATGGCCTGCCCCTCGCCGGAACGCGCCAAGCTGGAAGCCGACTACCTGCGCGGCCTGACCACCATCGACACGTTCACGTTGGATAGTGGCGGCGCCCCGCGGCATCTGACCTTCAATCTGCGCGGTGGCGATGTGCTGGAGTTTGAGCGCCGTCAGGACCCTCCGACCCCGTAAAGCCGGTCGAACGCCGTAAGCCCTATAAGCCCAAATGCGCTAAGGCCTGTGAGCCCCATAAGGCCCAGGCCCATCAGCCCTAAGCCCTGTCAGCCCCGCCCCGTATGCCTCGTAAATACTCCCTATACGCCCCTGGAGATTCCAGGACGTCCCATTCCGCCTTGCTGCGCTGGCTGGCGCCTTGCGTGTTGTCGGTTGGCCTGGCCGCCTGCGCCTCGTCACCGCCGCGCGCGGCGGATGGGCAGGACCCCCGCTTCCAGCCGGCCTCGGCGTCCGACATCCTGGCGCAGACCAGCTGGGATCTGGCCCGCTGGACCCTGCCGGGCGGCGGCCTGCGCACCATCCCGCATCCGTCCACAGATTCCCGTCCACTGACGGCCAGCTTTGTCCATGACCAGGGCGCGCCCCGCATGTCCGGCTTTGCCGGCTGCAACCAGTACAACGCGCCGTACACGGTCGCCAATGGCCAGCTGATCGTGCGGGCGAATCCGGTTGCCACGATGATGGCCTGCGCCCCACAGAACATGCAGCTGGAACAGGACTTCCTGGCCGGCCTGACCCGCATCACCGCCACGTCGGTGGACAACACCAACAACCCGCAGCGCATGACGTGGGTGCTGAGCTCGGGCGACACGCTGGACTTCGGCCGCCGCGCCGACCCCGTGGCAGGCGGCAGCGCCGGCCCGACGAAGCTGGTCTACGTGAACGCCGAGCGCGTGCCGTGCAACGCTGGCGCCGGCCGCGCCATGTGCTACCAGGTGCGCGACAGCGCCTCGCAACCGTGGCAGCTCTGGTACGGCGACATCACCGGCTTCAATTTCCAGCCGGGCATCCGCTACCGGCTGCGCGTGGTCGAAGCCGCCGACCCGTACCCGCCCGCCGGCGCCTCGACCGTGCGCTGGGTGCTGGACGCCGTGATCGAGCAGGAAATCGTCTCGCGTTGAGCAGGATCAAGGCGGGCGCTGGGCGGGGCGGCCCGCCCAGCGATTACTATTACGGGCTTCGCCGTCCGCATTTTCTTGCTTTGCCATGACTTCCGTCGTCAATATCGCCGCCTACAAATTCGTTTCGCTGGACTCCCTGCCCGAGCTGCGCGCCCGCCTGCTGGCGCTTGCCGGCGACGGCGCGCTCAAGGGCACCATCCTGCTGGCCGAAGAAGGCATCAATCTGTTCCTGGCCGGCTCGGCCGCGAGCATCGACACCTTCTTGCAGGCGCTGCGCGCCGATCCGCGTTTCGCCGATCTGGAAGTCAAATTCAGCCATAGCGAAGGCGTGCCGTTTCGCAAATTGCTCGTCAAGATCAAGCGCGAAATCATCCGCATGGACCACCCCACCATCCGCCCCGAAGCGGGCCGCGCGCCGGGCGTAGACGCCCGGACGGTCGCGCGCTGGCTGGAGCAGGGCGTGGACGACGCCGGACGCCCCGTCGTCATGCTGGACACCCGCAACGCGTTCGAAGTGGACGAAGGCACCTTCAAGAACGCCATCGATTGGCGTATTGACCGCTTCACGCAATTCCCCGCCGCCGTGCAGGCGCACCGCGCCGAACTCGAAGGCAAAACCATTGTCAGCTTCTGCACCGGCGGCATCCGCTGCGAGAAAGCCGCCATCTACATGAACGAAGCCGGCATCCCGAACGTGTACCAACTGGATGGCGGCATCCTCAAGTACTTCGAGGAAACGGGCGGCCCGGGCTACGAAGGCAAGTGCTTCGTCTTCGACGAACGCCACTCGCTGGATCCGGGGTTGGCGCCTAGCAAGTAATGCTTGCTGCGGTCGATACGGACGTGAGTTCGTCTGATTTGCCGTGCCGTCTCGCCCTTTAATGCAAGCTGGCGCAGTACCTTTCCCATCTGGTGATGACCAATCAGGAGGGAACCATGACCACGCCCCGAATTTCATGCCGCACCGCTGCGGTGAAAGCACGTCGCAGTAGGTGTGTGCGACGGATGGTGCTCGCCGCCGCGGCGCATCCCACGACTACACGGCGCAGATCAATCGTGGATCTGCTCGCTATGCCAAGCGCTGCCGGCATTGAAATCGAGCTTCCGTTTCGCCGCAGGCCTGCCAACGTTGCGGGTCGTGTGTGACCTTCATCTTGGATACGAACGTGGTGTCAGAACTGCGCAAGGTGCCCCTGGGTAAAGCCTATGCACCGGTCGCGCGGTGGGCTGACAGCGTGGATATTTCCGATCTCTATGTGTCGGTGATTACTGTCCACGAACTTGAAGTTGGCGTGCTCCGCCTGGAGCGCCGCGACCCGCTTCAAGGGGCCGTGCTTAGAAAATGGTTTGATCGCCATGTCCTGCCGGCCTTTGATGGCCGGGTGCTGCCGGTCGATGGTGCGGTTGCACTGCGCGGCGCGCAGCTTCACGTTCCAACAGTCCAGCCCTTGTCCGACGGTCTCATCGCCGCGACCGCCTTGGTTCACGGCATGACCGTTGTCACACGAGACGCCGCCGATTTTCTGCCTTGTGGCGTCAACGTCCTCAACCCATGGCAAGGCGATAGCCTTGCGTCCGTCAGCCCATAAAAAAAGGCCAGCTCGCTGATCCTGCGCGAGCTGGCCTTTTTGGCCGTGAATGGCGTACGCGATTAGCGCACGCGCATGCCGGGCTTGGCGCCGGGGAACGGTTCCAGCACGTAGATGCCGGCGTCGATGGCTTCATCCGCGTGGCTGGCGGCCAGCACCATGCCTTCGGACACGCCGAACTTCATCTTGCGCGGGGCCAGGTTGGCGACCATGACGGTCAGCTTGCCGATCAGGTCTTCCGGCTGGTAGGCCGACTTGATGCCCGAGAACACGTTGCGATGGCGGCCTTCGCCCACATCCAGCGTCAAGCGCAGCAGCTTGGTCGAGCCTTCGACGTGTTCGCAGTTGACGATCTGCGCAATGCGCAGGTCGACGCGGGCGAAGTCGTCGATAGAGATCGTCTCGGCCACCGGTTCGCCACCAGGCACCACCACGGGGGCGGCGGGCGGTTCGAACAGGTCTTCCAGCATTTGCGGTTCGACGCGTTGCATCAGGTGCTTGAACGGCGCCACGCGCTGCGGCAGCACGGCGGCGTCGGCCCAGGTGAACGGGGCTTGCGCGCCGAAGAGTTCCAGCGCGACGCGCTCGGCCAGCGACGGCAGCACGGGGGCCAGCATCACGGACAGCGCCTTGAAGCCCGCCAGCGAACGCGAGCAGATGTCTTGCAGCGCGGCCTTTTGCGCGTCGTCTGCGGTGGCGATGCCCTTGGCCAGCACCCACGGTTGGGCCGTGTCGAACGCCTGGTTGATGCGGTCGGCGTAGGCCATGATTTCGCGGATGGCGCGGTTGTATTCGCGGGCCTCGAAGGCGGCGCGGATGGATTCGGCCTGCTCGGCATATTCCGCCGACAGCGCGGCGGTGTCGCCGGAATAGCCCAGCACGCCGTCGAAGTGCTTCGTGATGAAGCTGGCGGCGCGGCTGGCGATGTTGACGTACTTGCCGACCAGGTCGCTGTTGACGCGGGCGATGAAGTCTTCAGGGTTGAAGTCCATGTCTTCAACCCGGGCGTTCAGCTTGGCGGCGATGTAATAGCGCATCCATTCGGCGTTCATGCCGATTTCCAGGTAGCGCAGCGGCGAAATGCCGGTGCCGCGGCTCTTGGACATCTTTTCACCGCTGACAGTGATGAAACCGTGCACGTTTACGGCGTCCGGCGTCTTGCGGCCGGCGAACTTCAGCATGGCGGGCCAGAACAGCGCGTGGAAGTACACGATGTCCTTGCCGATGAAGTGCACTTGTTCGGTGGTGCCGTTGGGGTCAAGCAGGGCGTCGAAATCCAGGCCCTTGACCTCGCAGTACGACTTCAGCGACGCCAGGTAGCCCACCGGCGCGTCCAGCCACACGTAGAAGTACTTGCCCGGCGCATCGGGAATTTCGATGCCGAAGTAGGGCGCGTCGCGCGAGATGTCCCAGTCGCCGAGTTTGGCTTCGCCGTCTTCGGCGCCCAGCCATTCGCGGGTCTTGGCCAGCATTTCGGGCTGCAAGTGCTTGCCGCCGTTGGCGTTGGAACCCGTCGTCCATTGCTGCAGGAATTCCACGCAGCGCGGGTCGGACAGCTTGAAGAAAAAGTGGTCGGACGACTTCAGCACCGGGGTGGCGCCGGTCAGCGCCGAGTACGGGTTGATGAGCTCGGTGGGCGCGTAGACCGCGCCGCAGACTTCGCAGGAATCGCCGTATTGATCTTTCGCGTGGCACTTCGGGCATTCGCCCTTGATGTAGCGGTCGGCCAGGAACATGCCCTTGACCGGATCGTAGAACTGCTCGATGGAGCGGGTTTCGATCAGGTTCTGGGCCTTCAGCGCGCGGTAGATGTCGTGCGACAGCGCCACGTTCTCGGCGGAATCCGTGGAATGCCAGTGATCAAAACGGATATGGAAGCCGTTCAGGTACTGCGGCCGTTCGGCCGCGTAGCGGGCGACCAGCGCCTGCGGCGTGATGCCTTCCTTTTCGGCCTTCAACATGATCGGCGCGCCGTGCGCGTCGTCCGCGCCCACAAAGTGCACCGTGTGGCCCGCCATTCGCATCGAACGAACCCAGATATCAGCCTGGATGTACTCCATGATGTGGCCGATGTGGAAAGATCCGTTGGCGTAGGGCAGCGCTGTGGTGACAAAAAGGGTGCGAGACATGGTTGTCGACAGAGGTTGAGGGGAAAAGGGATTAGCCGGCCATTTTAGGACAACGGCGAAGACGTGCCCGGGCGGGTGTCCGGGAAGGCTTTGCGCTAACGACACAACCCGCCGATCGCAGGGCTGCGAATCAGGCGGGTTGAAGGGGACACGGCCAAGGCGAAGACGGCGGGCGGCTGGGGCAATGAGCCCTGGCGGCTTACCAGGCAATGGCCGGCTTGCGCCGCAGGCGGCGCAAGCGCTACGGAAATGCCGCGCTTAGCGGATTTCGCGGGCTTCGACGTCGATCACATCGCCACGCGGTTGCGTGGCGAAGGGGGCGGTGGCGGTCTGGAACGGACCCGGGCGGGCGCCTTGGCGCTGGCTCCAATAGGCGCGAACGCCGAAAGGTTTGCCGCGCACCTTGGCGACCACGTACAGGATCGCCACGGCGAGAGCCGTGGACAGCATGAAGACCAGCGCCATCGCCATACCGATCAAGGCCAGGGCGGCGAATAGGACGGCACGGAAGAAGCGGATAAGTGTGTTGGTCATGAAGGTCGGATGCAAAACGCAGCGAAAGGTTCCCGCGTATCCGCTATCCTTTAGGGGATGGCGGCCCGCAGAAGCCGCGCTGCCTACGGAACCATAGTGACATGAGTATAACGATAGAACACATCCGCGCTGCGCTGCGCGCCGCGCAAGACCCGAACACGGGATTGGACCTGGGCGTTTCTGTAAAAGATCGTGACATTCAGCTGGCGGGCGCTCGCGTGGCCCTGACGCTGGAACTCGGTTATCCCGCGGACAGCGTCCGCGAGCAGATTCAAGGCATTGCCGCCGCCGTGCTGGCCCAAGCCGGCGTGGCCGATGCGCAAGTCACCGTTACCTGGAAAGTGGCCTCGCACGCCGTGCAGAAGGGGCTGAAGCCGCTGCCCAACGTGCGCAACATTATTGCGGTGRCATCCGGCAAGGGCGGCGTGGGCAAGAGCACCACCGCCGTCAACCTGGCGCTGGCCCTGGCGGCCGAAGGCGCCAAGGTCGGGGTGCTGGACGCCGATATCTATGGCCCCAGCGTGCCGACGATGCTGGGCATTTCCGGCCGTCCGGAAAGCCTGGACAACAAAAGCATGGAGCCGCTGACGGGCCATGGCCTGCAGGCGAATTCCATCGGCTTCCTGATCGATGCCGACTCTCCCGCAATCTGGCGTGGCCCGATGGTCACGCAGGCGCTGGAACAATTGCTGCGCCAGACCAACTGGCGCGATCTGGATTACCTGATCGTCGACATGCCGCCTGGCACGGGCGACGTGGCGCTGACGCTGGCGCAGAAAGTGCCGGTGGTGGGTGCGGTCATCGTCACCACGCCGCAAGACGTGGCGTTGCTGGACGCCCGCAAGGGCTTGCGCATGTTCCAGAAGGTGGAAGTGCCGATCCTGGGCGTGGTCGAAAACATGGCCATCCATATCTGCTCGCAGTGCGGGCACGCCGAACACATCTTTGGCGAGGGCGGCGGCCAGCGCATGGCCGAGCAATATCAGACGCCGTGGCTGGGCAGCCTGCCCCTGACGCTGGCGATTCGCGAGCAAACGGACGCCGGCACGCCGACGGTGGTGTCGGATGCGGGCAGCGAAGCCGCCGCGCTTTACCGCGGCATCGCAAGAAAGCTGGCAGCGGGCGTCGCGGCGCTACCGCGCGATATGGCCGGGAAATTCCCGTCCATCGTCGTGCAGCAGCCGACCTGACGCATGCGGTGGGCAGCCCGCGCCTTTTTGGCAGGACTTTGCGTAGTGTCGGGCGAGGCGTTAGCCAAGCGCCCGGAAATCATCGTGGACCCCGGTGGCGTGCCGCCGGCCGCGTTGCAGGCGATCACCGAGGCGGTGAATGCCATTGCGCGCCTTGCCGAAGACCAAGACGGCGGTGAAATCAGCCGGCTGCGCCGGCGCGCGCGCGATGCGACGCTGGCTGCGCTGGCCACGCAGGGCTATTTCGCGCCCAAGGTAACGCTGGAAGCCGGCACCGATATCGGCGGGGAAACCTGGGATATCGGCATCGTGGCCGGCAAGCGCACGACCGTCTCGTCCGTCGACCTGACTTTCACGGGGCGCATCACGCGGCCCGAATACGCCCAGCGCGTACAGAAGCTGCGCGACGACTGGCAGCTCAAGGCGGGCCAGCCGTTCATCAATAGTGACTGGAACAAGGCCAAGGCGAACCTGCTGGACGAGGTGTCCACGCGGGATTTCATGCTGGCGCGCATGACGTCCTCGCAAGCCGAGGTGATGGCCGACACGGCGACAGCCGCCTTGCGCGTCACCATCGACAGCGGCCCGCAGGTCCGTATGGGCGAGCTGAATACGGAAGGCTTGAAGCGCGTGCCCGACAAACTGGTGCAGCGCTATGTGCGCTACTCGGTGGGCGCGGCCTACGATCAGAACCGGCTCGACACCTGGCAGCAGGATCTGCAATCCACGGCCTTTTTCCGCGGCGCTTTTGTGTCGCTGGAGCAACCTGGCGCGACGCCTCAGAAGCCCGCTGAACCGAACTCCGACCGTGCCCGCGCGCCGGGTTCGAAAGACCTTGCAGCGGCTACACCGGCCGGCGACCCGTCGGTATCCGGTGCGGTACCGCCGCCGGCCGCCGCCTATGATTCCGATGGCGAAGTGACCTTGCCCGTGCAGGTGCGAGTGGTCGAAGCGCCGCCCAAGCGCTTTACGGCGTCGCTGGGCGTGGACGACGAAGCGGGCGTGCGCGTGGAATCGCTATACCGCCAGAACGTCGTGTTCGGCCAGCCCGTCACCATGGAAACCGGCTTCAGCGTCGACCGGCTGCGCCAGCGCGCCTATGCCGACTTCCTGCTGCCGCCCACCGAGCGCGGCTACAAGGATTCCTTCGGCGTCTTGGCCGACCATTCCGATATCCAGGGGCTGGAAGTCACGCGTTACGCCTTGGGGGCGACGCGCCTGCAAGAGCGCAAGGGCGCGGGCGACAGCCGGGTCGAATACGAAACCCGCTGGGGCCTGCTGCTGGCGCAGGATCACGTGAAGATTGATGGCGGCGACGAATACACGTTGCCCACGTTGACGGCAACGGCCGAATGGCTGCGCCGCGATGTGGATAACAAGTACGACCCGCGCGAAGGCAACCTGATTGCGGTGGGCGGCGGCGTAGGCGTGACGCTGGACACCGGCGAACCCTACACCCGCGCCCGGGTGCGCGCGCAGAAGTGGTGGCCGATTGGCAAGCTCGATGTCCTGACCGTGCGCGGCGAAGTCGGCCGCGTGTGGTCCAACAGCAAGGTGCAGGTGCCTGACGATTTCGGGTTCCGCACCGGGGGCGCGCGGTCGATTCGCGGCTACAAGTATCAAAGCATCGGCGTGCAACGCGACAACGCGGTGGTGGGCGCGCCCACGCTTGTCGTCGGCAGTATTGAGTACGACCACTATTTCAATGAGCGCTGGGGCATGGGCGTCTTCGTGGACGCGGGCGATGCCGCCGAATCGTTCGGCGATATGTCGATGGCCGTGGGCTACGGCGTGGGCGCGCGCGTGCGCACGCCGGCCGGCCCGCTGTTCCTGGACCTGGCCTATGGCCAGCGCGAACGTGACCTGCGGCTGCACTTTTCGTTGGGGATCGCGTTTTGACCGTGTTGCGCAAAATCCTGCGCCAGATACTGGTGTGGTGGTTGCCCGGTTTGGCGATGCTGGCGCTGCTGGCCAGCGGATTCGTCTTCTGGCTGGTGGGCTCGCAGAACGGCACGCGGCTGCTGTTGACCACCGCCGCCCAGCAACTGAACGGGCAGGCGCTGGACGTGAAGGGGTCGTTGCTGCGCGGCGTGACCGTCGGCAAGCTGAACCTGGATGTCAGCGGCACGTATATCGACATCACCGACCTGCATCTGGACGTGCATTGGCGCGCCTTGGGCGACCGCCTGCTGCACGTGCGCGACGTGTCGGCAGGGTCGGTTCATGTGGCGTTGACCTCATCGCCCGAAACCGCTCCCGCCCAGGATGATGGCGAGCCGTTCTCGCTGCCGTCGCTGCCGGTGGACATCGCAGTTGACCGCATCGCGCTGGGAGACTTCCAGCTGGATCAGGACGGGCAGCCTTTGCCCGTCACCCTGGGCGCCCTGAGCGCCACGTTCGCGGCGGGCAAGCAGGGCGCGCAATTGCGCATCGCCAACCTGCGCGTGGGACACGAAGTGGGGCAGGCGGACGTGTCGGGCCAGGCCGAACTGCAAGGGCTGGCCGACCCCTGGCCGTTTGCGGCGCGCCTGGATGTGACGGCGCGCGGGTCGGGTCCGGATTCCCCGCTGTGCCAGGCTGACAAGCTCAGCGGCGTGTTCGATGCGCGTCCGACGGCGGGCAAGAGCGCTGACGCCAAGGCTGATCCCAAGGCCAAGGCCGATCCCAAAGTCGACCCCAAAGCCAAGTCTGAGCCCAAGGCCAAAGCCGATCCCAGGGCCGACGCCAAGGGCAAAATCGATCCCAAGACCAAGGCCGACCCCAAGGCCGACCCCAAGGCCGACCCCAAGGCCGACCCCAAGGTCGACCCCAAGGCCAAGCCGTCTTCTCAAGCCAAGCCCGCCTCGCCGTCCGAGCTGGCGGGTCCCCCCGCGCCCGCTTGCCAGGTTGTGTTGCGTGCCGACGCGGCGGGGTCGATGGATGGCATTCAGGCCAAGCTGGATGGCGCGGGCTCCGGCCTGCTGCTCGACGTGGTGGCGGATCTGGCGCCCCGCACGGCGCTGGTCCTGCGCAGCGCCAGGGCGAACGCGCAACTGCCCGACAAGTCGACCCTGACCGCGCAATTCGATCTGCAATCCGACGCCGCGCAAGGCGCTGGACGTGATCGCATCGCCGGCACCATCAGCGCCCAGCGTCTGGATCTGGCGCCATGGCTCGGGGATGCCATCCCGCCCGCGGTCCTGACCGTGCGTGGTGATGTGCAGGCCGATATCGAAAACCTGAGCCAGCTGCGGCACGCCGCTATCGACCTGCGTTTCGAGGAAGGCACTCGCTGGAACAAGCAACCGCTGACGGGCGGACTTAAAGCCCAGGTGGATATCGCCGCGGCTGTGGCGGCCGCAACCGGGACTGCGGCCCCAACTAGCACCGCAACCGGCACAGCAACCGGCACAGCAACCGGCACAGCATCCGGCACCTCACCCAGCCCCGCCACCGCCACCGCAACCGCAACCGCCACCGCAACCGCAACCGCCACCGCAACCGCAACCGCCACCGCACCCACCACCGACGCCGCCATCGACCCGCTCGCCGGGTTGCGCATTCATGGTCTGGATGTGGACCTGAAGCTAGGCCGCAACCGGGTTCAGGTGCAGGGCGAAATTGACGCCCGCGATGGCGCGTTGAGCGTGGACGCCCAGGCGCCGCAGTTGGATGCCTTCTGGCCCGGTATTCCCGGCGGCGCCGAATTGAAGGGCAAATTCACCGGCACCGTGGCCGCGCATCGGGGCGAACTGGCCGCCGGTTACACCCCTGCCAACTCGCGCGCTGGCGTGCTGGGGCAAGCGCCCGCCAAGGCCAATATCGCGTTCACCGGCGCGTGGGGCAAAGGCCCGGCGGGCCAGCCCGATGCCGCCTTGCTGGGCTGGCGCGGCACCTTTTCCAAGCTGATGGCAGATACCGCCGGGTTCGCCGTGTCGGTTGACCGGCCGGTGACGTTGGCCTTTCTGCCATCGGCCGTCGCACCCCAATGGCAATGGCAGGTCGGCCCGACCACATTGAGCCTGACGCTGCCCGGC
This sequence comes from Achromobacter sp. 01N37, assembly GCF_056399725.1. Lineage (NCBI taxonomy): Bacteria > Pseudomonadati > Pseudomonadota > Betaproteobacteria > Burkholderiales > Alcaligenaceae > Achromobacter > Achromobacter sp. 01N37. The sequence goes on along the minus strand of NZ_JBFTRX010000006.1, from coordinate 133,527 downwards.
AAGGAACGCCTGACGCTCGCGCATCAGGGGTCGCGTGGCGGCGGCAAGCGCTGGGAAACCGCAGGGCAGGCCGACAACCTCGTCATCACCGCCGCCATGGCGCGGCAAGTGATCGGCGCGGTCGACCCCGAGGCCGCCGCCAAGTTGGGCAAGGGCCAGAGCCGCGTGAACGCCGTCATCCCTGACGGCCAGCGCCGGATCGCGCTGGATCTGCTGTGGGACCTGAAGTTCGACGGCCGGCTGGGCGGCAAGGCCCGCATCTCGCGCCGGGAAGGCGATCTGCGGATTCCTGGCGACCCGCCGATTCCGCTGGGCTTAAAGGCGCTGGTGCTGGACGTGACCGCCACGCCCACGTCCGCCAACGCCAGCCGTCTGGACGCCAAGCTCAACGTGGCGACCGACAAGATGGGCACCATCAACGGCACGGGCACCGCCGTGCTGCGGGTGGACGCCAACGGCGCCATGGCGCTGGACGAACGCCAGCCGCTGCGCGCGAATCTGGATGCCGACATCGCCGACCTGGCCTGGGTCAGCCTGTTCGTAGGCGATTCGATGGAAGTGGGCGGCGCCGTCAAGGCCAACCTGCAAGCCCAAGGCACGCTGGCCGGCAAGTGGTCGGCCACCGGCACCATCCGCGGCGACAAGCTGCGCGTGGTGCGCATTGACGACGGCGTGCGCCTGATTGACGGCACCTTGTCGGCGCGTCTGGATGGCGACCGCCTGGTGCTGGACAGCCTGCGCTTTCCGTCGTCGTTGCGGGTGATGCCGGCCGAATGGCGCACCAAGGAATGGATCACCACCAACCCCGAGGCCAAGGGCGGGTACGCCGAAGCCAAGGGCCAGTGGAACTTCATCGATGGCGGCGGCGATATCAAGCTGACGCTGTACCGCTTCCCGGCGTTGCAGCGCTCGGACCGCTACGCCATGGTGTCCGGCACGATCGACCTGAAGGCCGCCATGCCGCGCATCGAAATCGTGGGGGACCTGAAGGCCGACGCAGGCTGGTTCAGCCTGGAAATCCTGCAAGGCGTGCCGTCGCTGGACGATGACGTGAAGGTCGTGCATGCCGGCCAGGACCCCACCGCCGTCTCCACGCCCCTGCAAACCAGCATGAACCTGAAGTTCGACATGGGGCCGCGCTTCTACATCACCGGCATGGGCCTGGATGCGGGGCTGCTTGGCTCCATCCAGATCCTGCTGAATGATGGCCGCCTGACGGGCGTGGGCCAGTTGCGGACCCGTGGCGGCGGCATCGAGGCCTATGGCCAGAAGCTGCGCTTAAGCCGCGGCACGCTGACTTTCCAGGGCCGGCTGGACAATCCGATTCTGGATATCGAGGCCCTGCGCACCGGTGAGCAGGTTGAAGCCGGCGTCAAGGTGGTTGGCACGGCGCAGCGCCCGCGCATTGATCTGGTGTCCTATCCGGATGTCAGCGACGTGGAAAAGCTGTCGTGGCTGCTGCTGGGACGGGGGCCGGATGAAAGCGGCAGCGATGCCGCCCTGCTGGTGTCCGTGGGCACCGCGCTGCTGGGCGGCGGCCAGCCGTTCTACAAGCAGTTCGGGCTGGACGACGTCAGCGTGCGCACGGGCGCCTTGGGCAGTTCGGGCAGCATCCTGCCTGACCGCACCGTGGCGGGCGACGTAAACCGGGACAGTGACAGCCAGCTGGCGACGCAATTCCTGGTGGCCAGCAAGTCGTTCGCCAACGGCATCACGCTAAGCGTCGAGCAGGCGCTGGCGGGCAGCGACACCGTGGGCCGCGCCAGTTACCGGCTGGCGCGCGGGTTGTCGATCGACCTGAAGGGCGGTTCGGTCAACGGGATTGCGCTGGTCTACCGGACCTTCTGGGGGAACTGAGTAAAATGGGCCCCATTCCATCCCCTTTAGCACCATTCCCACCATGAGCATCAAAAGCGACCGCTGGATCCGCCGCCAGTCCGAAGCCGGCATGATCGAACCCTTTGAACCAGGGCAGGTCCGCACGGCCAATGGCGGGCGGATCGTCAGCTACGGCACCAGCAGCTACGGCTACGACGTGCGCTGCGCCGACGAATTCAAGATTTTCACGAACATCAATTCCACCATCGTCGACCCCAAGAATTTCGACGAAGGCTCGTTCGTGGACTTCAAGGGTGATGTTTGCATCATCCCGCCGAACTCGTTTGCGCTGGCCCGTACGGTTGAATACTTCCGCATTCCGCGCAGCGTCCTGACGATCTGCCTGGGCAAAAGCACCTACGCGCGCTGCGGCATCATCGTCAACGTGACGCCGCTGGAACCCGAATGGGAAGGCCACGTCACGCTGGAATTCTCGAACACCACGCCGCTGCCCGCCAAGATTTACGCTGGCGAAGGCTGCGCGCAGATGCTGTTCCTGGAAAGCGATGAAGTGTGCGAGACGTCTTACGCCGATCGTGGCGGCAAGTATCAGGGCCAGCGCGGCGTCACGCTGCCGCGTACCTGATTCCTTAGCGTTGTGGCGCGGGGGCGGGGCGCAGGTAGTCGATGTCCCATTCGCTTTCGCCGGTCTGGATGAATCCGTGCCGGCGGTAGAAGCGGTTCGAATCGCTGTCCCGCAACGCGCCGACGGACACCGGCAGCCCCTGGCTGTCGGCGTCTTGCAGAATCCTTTGCATGACCTGGCTGCCCAGGCCTGCGCTTTGCGCCGCGGGCGTGATGTACAGATGGTCCAGCCGCAAGCCCTCGCCGTCTGGCCGCAGGGCATAAAACCCCACCCGTTGTCCGCTGTGTTCGATCCACCAGGTGTGTTCGGGCCGGAAGGTGCTGCGTAGCCGCGAGCGGGCGCGTTCAGGATCAAAGCGGCCCAGCCGTTGCAGGCTGTCGCGCATGGCATCGATGCGCAAGTCCGCCAGCGCATCGAAATCGGCATCGGATACCGCTTGGAACCGCAAGCCGTTATCCGCCAGCTCGTCATAGCCCTGGCCCAGGAATTGCAGGATGCAGATGCCGTGGCCGTAGGGGTCGCTCAGGTGCGCGATGCGGCCCCAGGCGTGTGTGGACGCCGGGTCTTCCAAGCGGGCGCCCGCCGCCACGGCCTGGCTGACCGCAAGGTCCACGTCTTCCACCACCACGTCCAGATGCACGGGCGTCCAGTGGCGCGCGTAGTCGCGCGTCTGGCCCGTTGCGCTGGCGGCTGGCGTGCCTGCGGCTTTTTCCAGCAGGTAGATGGGAGCGCTTGCCCCAAGCATTTCCGCAGCCTTCGGACCCAGCCGCCGATGCAGCGTCAAGCCGAATGCGCGGGCGTAAAAGTCGACGGCGTGTTCAAGATCGGGCACATCGATATTGATCAGGAGCTGCATGGGGTCTTTCCTTCGGAATCATTCCTTTGGGCGGGACAAAAACATATCACGGGCGCCACGCCAGGGGGTGTGCGGCTTGCGGCCAAATAAGTGGGCTAAACAAAGCGGCTAAACAAAGCGGATAAACAAGGCGGCTAAAGAAACCGCTACGCGCAACCGTAAAAAGAATATATGTGTTTGCCGATTTGGCGACGTCATCTCTGCAAGCTGAGCAAGGCCCCGACCCGTGCGTTACCCCCATATTCCCTGGCTGCCCCTGTTGTTTTATCCCGCGCTGCCAGTGGCCGCCGCGGTCGGCCTCATGCTGTGGCGTGAATGGCCGCCCGCGTTGACGCTGATCGTGCCGTTCGTGCCGTGGGTGATGGCGCTGATCGGCGCGGCGATCTGCCTGATGTACCAACGCTCGCAGACGATGGCGCTGATGCTATGCGTGCTGGCCGCCACCGCCATCTGGCCAACGCTCGCGCGGCAAGCGCCGTGGGCCTTGGGGCCCGCGCTGGCCTGGTGGTCGTTGGCGTACACAATCAATGCGCTCTGGTCCGAGCGGTCCAGTATGTGGCTCGACATGGTGCTGCGCATCGCGCTGATGGCGGTGGGCGTGGCGGCGATTGCGCTTATTGGCAAGGATGGCCTGACCGATGTGTTTGGCACCATGGCGTTGCAGGGCAAGCTTGCGCGCCTGGGCGTGCCCGTCGAAGCGCTTGCGGCGTTGCTGGTGACGGGCCTCACATTGACCTTGTTGCTGTTGCGCTATGGGCGCCCGCAGCAGGCGGGCCAATGGCTGGGCTTTGTCTGCATGGCCTGGGCCTTGCCGCGTGGGGCGGAACATCCCATTGAACTGGCGTTGATGTCGGCCGCAGCGCTGACGGCGCTGTGCATCTCGCTGGCGCACGAAGGTTTCCACATGGCGTTCCGCGACGAGCTGACCGGCCTGCCGGGCCGGCGCGCGCTGAACGAACGCCTGCAACGCATGGGCCGCGTCTACACGTTGGCGATGGCCGACGTGGATCACTTCAAGGCGTTCAACGACACGCACGGACACGACGTGGGCGATCAGGTGTTGCGCATGGTGGCGTCGCAACTGCGCCGTGTGCCGGGCGGCGGGCAGGCGTACCGTTATGGCGGCGAAGAGTTCACGCTGGTGTTCCCGGGCAAGACCGCCGCCGAAAGCATGCCGCATCTGGAAACGGTGCGGCGCGCCATCGAGGCCTATCAGATGCGCTTGCGCGACAAACCCGCGCGGCCCAAGGCGGACCAGGTCGGCCTGCGCCGCCGGGGCGGACGCGGCGGACGCAATTCGCGGCCGTTGCGGGTCACGGTCAGCATTGGCGTGGCCGAACGCGGTGACGCCTTGCGCGCGCCGGACGCGGTAATCAAGGCGGCCGACCAGGCGCTTTACAAAGCCAAGGACGGCGGCCGCAACCAGGTGTGCGCGTATGGCGCGCGCCGCAGCCGGGCGGCAACGGCGTGAGTCTTCGCAGCCGGGCGGCAGCGGCCTGAGTCTTCGCAGCCGGTCTTCAGCGGCCTGAGTTTCCCCAGCCGCCATCAACGCGGCGCCGCCTACTTGCCGGCCAGCGCCAGCGCCATCAGTGTTTCGTCGTAGAGCGCGTCATTCACGCACAGCGCTTCGCGTTCGCGGCCATATTCGACAAAGCCCAGGCTGGCGTACAGCGCCGTCGCCGCAGTGTTGTTGGCGGTGACGCTTAGCTGCACCTGGCGGATGCCGCGCATGGTCTGAGCATGGGCGATGGCCGCATGCATCAGCAGCCGGCCCAGCCCGCGTCCGCGATGGGTGGGCGCCACATACATGCTCCAGACGTGCGCCTTGTGGCGCATCTTCAGCTTGCGCTGACGGCCCACGCCGACCATGCCAGCCAGGGCGTCATCGACGAACACGCCAAACATCGCGCCATCATCCAGCGGCGTGATCCACCCCCGGATGTCCTCCAGTGTCAGCGTGTGTTCCTCTTCGTAACTTGATCCGAACGATTCGGGTGTTTCCACCAGCGCGTCCAGGCGCAATTGACGCAGGGGCGCGGCATCCGGGGCGGTCAGACGTCTGACAAGCGGTATGGGCATGGTCTGAGAGTGTTGGGAATACGGAACGGTTGGGCGGTTTGGGCAGTATAGGCGGGGGGCGCTTGCCTATAATGGGCCTATTGCCGCTTGCGGTTTTCACAAAGGAGCCAACGATGTTCGGTTTCCTCAAGATAAACCAGGACGCCAATCTCGACGAAGTGCAGGAAGCCTTCGTCGCCAGAGTGGCAGACGCTGCGCAAGACTTTGTCGATGCCGCCGGGACAACCGGCGCCGTGCTGGACTACTCCCTGTCCAGTGTCCATGCGCTGGACGACGCGCTAGAGGCCGCCCACCTTGGGACCTTGCCTCTGACCCCCATGCAAACCGTTGGCGCCGCCGCCTACCTGTACGAGGTCGGACGCCGCGCGCATGGCGGCTTGTACGAGGTGTGCGACGACGAAGACCCGGTTGTGCTGGTATGTGGCGACCCCGGCTCCGAAGTCTGTTTTGGCGCCATCGCCAAGATCGAGCGGCGCATCCGGGACGGGGCCACCGAGTCCATCCCCGCCTACTTCGAGCAGTTCACCACCGCCTTGCAGACCGGCGAAGCCCGCACCATTCGCTAGGTTTGCTCCCCCCGGCGCCGTTGTCTCTGTGCTGAAAGCGCCCGCTTTTGGCGCGATGACAACGGCTGTGCATGCCTTCTGGGGATTTCCCGTAGGACTGTAAGAAAAACAGCCCTACAATTCCGCCATTCCCGCTTCCCGGCGGGTGCTCGCGCCGTCTGTCATCAGGCGGATTTTTACTAGAAGTACATTCGGGCTGCGAACCGCGTCCGATCCCGCCTTGCCCCCAGGAGCGCCTGCATGAAATTCCGCTTCCCCATTTTCATCATCGACGAGGACTACCGTTCGGAGAACGCGTCCGGTTTGGGTATTCGTGCCTTGTCAGCTGCAATCGAGGCCGAGGGCGTCGAGGTGATCGGGGTGACCAGCTATGGCGACCTGAGTTCGTTCGCGCAACAGCAAAGCCGCGCCAGCGCCTTCATCCTGTCGATCGACGATGAAGAGTTCGACGTGGATTCGCCCGAGGACGTGGCCAGCGCAATCAAGAACCTGCGCATGTTCATCGGCGAGCTGCGCTTTCGCAACGCCGATATCCCCATCTATCTGTACGGTGAGACGCGCACGTCGGAACACATTCCGAACGACATCCTGCGCGAACTGCACGGCTTCATCCACATGTTCGAGGACACCCCCGAATTCGTGGCGCGCCACATCATCCGCGAAGCCCGCAGCTACGTGGATTCGCTGCCGCCGCCGTTCTTCCGGGAGCTGGTCAAGTACGCGCAAGACGGTTCGTATTCCTGGCACTGCCCCGGGCACTCGGGCGGCGTGGCGTTCCTGAAGAGCCCGGTGGGCCGCATGTTCCACCAATTCTTCGGCGAGAACATGCTGCGCGCCGACGTCTGCAACGCCGTGGACGAACTAGGCCAGTTGCTGGACCACACCGGCCCCATCGCCGAGTCCGAACTGAACGCCGCGCGCATCTTCCATGCCGACCACTGCTTCTTCGTGACCAACGGCACGTCGACGTCGAACAAGGTGGTGTGGCACGCCAACGTTGCGGCCGGCGACGTCGTGGTGGTGGACCGCAACTGCCACAAGTCGATCCTGCACGCCATTACGATGACGGGCGCGATCCCGGTGTTCCTGCGCCCCACGCGCAACCACCTGGGCATCATCGGCCCGATCCCGCTGGAAGAATTCCACCCGGACAACATCCGCAAGAAGATCGAAGCCAACCCCTTCGCACGCGAAGCGGTGAACAAGAATCCGCGCATCCTGACGCTGACGCAAAGCACGTACGACGGCGTCATCTACAACGTGGAAATGATCAAGGAACAGCTCGGCAGCTACATCGACACGCTGCACTTTGACGAAGCGTGGCTGCCGCACGCGTCGTTCCACGAGTTCTACACGGACATGCACGCGATTGGTCAGGACCGCCCGCGCAGCCAGGACGCGATGGTGTTCGCCACGCACTCCACGCACAAACTGCTGGCCGGTATTTCGCAGGCCTCGCAGATCATCGTGCAGGAATCCGAGACCCGCAAACTGGACCGCAACGTCTTCAACGAGGCGTACCTGATGCACACGTCGACCTCGCCGCAGTACGCGATCATCGCGTCGTGCGACGTGGCCGCCGCCATGATGGAGCCGCCCGGAGGCACCGCGCTGGTCGAGGAAAGCATCCGCGAAGCGCTGGACTTCCGCCGCGCCATGCGCAAGGTGGAATCGGAATTCGGCAAGAACGACTGGTGGTTCAAGGTCTGGGGCCCGAACCGTCTGGTGTCCGAAGGCATCGGCAACCGCGACGAGTGGATTCTGGAAGCCAACGACCACTGGCACGGCTTCGGCGAAATGGCCGAAGGCTTCAACATGCTGGACCCGATCAAGGCCACGGTCATCACCCCGGGGCTGGACATGTCGGGTAGCTTCGGCGAAACCGGCATTCCGGCGGCGCTGGTGTCCAAGTACCTGACCGAGCACGGCGTGGTGGTGGAAAAGACCGGCCTGTATTCGTTCTTCATCCTGTTCACCATCGGCATCACCAAGGGCCGCTGGAACACGCTGTTGACCGCCTTGCAGCAGTTCAAGGACGACTACGACCGCAACCAGCCGCTGTGGCGCATCCTGCCGGACTTCTGCCGCGTGCATCGCCGCTACGAGCGCATGGGCCTGCGCGATCTGTGCCAGGAAATCCACGAAGCCTACCGTGCGCGCGACGTCGCCCGCCTGACCACCGAGATGTACCTGAGCGACATGGTGCCGGCGCTGAAGCCGTCGGACGCCTTTGCCCGCATGGCGCACCGCGAAGTCGAACGCGTGGACATCGACAAGCTTGAAGGCCGCGTGACGGGCGTGCTGTTGACGCCGTACCCCCCGGGCATTCCGCTGCTGATTCCGGGCGAACGCTTTAACCGCACCATCGTGCAGTACCTGCAATTCGCGCGCGAATTCAACGAGCGCTTCCCGGGCTTCGAAACCTACATTCACGGCCTGGCCGACGAACCGGGTCCCGATGGCGAGAAGCGCTACTACGTTGATTGCCTGATTGAAGAATAAGGCCCGGCGGGTCTGGAGTTTCGATGTTTGATGTAGCCGTACTCGGCGCCGGCGCCGCTGGCATGATGTGTGCAGCGGTCGCCGGTCAGCGCGGCTTGCGCGTGGTGCTGGTCGACCACGCCGAGCGCCTGGCGGAGAAGATCCGCATTTCCGGCGGTGGCCGCTGCAACTTCACCAACATCGGGGCCGGACCCGCCAACTTCCTGTCCGACAATCCGCATTTCTGCCGCTCGGCCCTGTCGGCCTACACGCCGCAGGACTTTCTGGCGTTGATGAAGCGCCACCATATCGCCTGGCACGAGAAGCATCGCGGCCAGCTGTTCTGCAACGATTCCAGCGAATCCATCATCGACATGCTGCGCGCCGAGTGCGACGCGGGCAATGTGCAATGGCGCATGGGCTGCTCAGTGGCCGAGATCGGCCACGGCGAGCAGGGCTTTGAACTGCGCACCGGCCAGGGCGTGATCCGCGCGGCCAAGCTGGTGGTGGCGACAGGCGGCATGGCGATTCCGCAGTTGGGCGCCACCGACTTCGGCCTGAAGATTGCGCGCCAGTTCGGCCTGAAGGTGGTCGAACCCCGGCCGGCGCTGGTGCCCCTGACGTTTGACCCCGTGCAATGGCAGCCCATGTCCGAACTATCGGGCGTGGCGCTGGAGGTGGGCCTGCACACGGGGCAGGGCAAGACGCGCGGTGAATTCCTGGAAGACCTGCTGTTCACGCATCGGGGCTTGTCAGGCCCGGCGATCTTGCAGATTTCCAGCTACTGGAAACCCGGCGAACCCATCGTGATCGACCTGGCGCCCGGCCGCGATCTGGCCGAAGAGCTGCTGGCGTCAAAATCCGGAAACCGCCAGCAGGTGCATACCGTGCTGGCGGGCCTGTGGCCCAAACGGCTGGCCGACCGCTGGCTGCATCTGGCAGAGCAGGGCGGCAAGCCCGGCCTGGCGGCATTACGTCTGGCGGATGCGCCCGACAAAACGCTGCGCGCACTGGCGCAAGACATCCATCAATGGTCGCTCGTGCCCAGCGGCACCGCTGGCTACAAGAAGGCCGAAGTGATGCGCGGCGGCGTGGATACGCGCGGGCTGGACCAGAAATCCATGCAGGCCAAGACCACCCCCGGCCTGTATTTCATCGGCGAAGCGGTCGAYGTGACCGGCTGGCTGGGCGGCTACAACTTCCAGTGGGCCTGGGCCTCGGGCGTGGCCTGCGGGAAAGCGGTGTAAGCAGGGGGCGAGGGGCGGGCGGGATGGACCCGGCGCCCGGGCGCATCGCGCATTCCGTTGGCTCGAATTGAAACAATCCCATTGTGATATCAAATAAAAATACATATCATTTATGTTTTCGATATCGACTGGTGCCTCTCCATCGGGAGGGCGAGTCCCACGGAGACATGCATGGCCTATACCCTTCCGACCCTGCCGTACGCTTATGACGCCCTGGAACCTCACATCGACGCGATGACGATGGAGATCCACTACAGCAAGCATCATCAAACCTATGTGACCAGCCTGAACGCCGCGCTGGATGGCGCCGGCCTCAGCACTGACGAACCCGTCGAAGCCCTGGTGGCCCGCCTGGACCAATTGCCCGATGCCATACGCGGCGCGGTCCGCAACCACGGCGGCGGCCATGCGAACCACAGCCTGTTCTGGTCGGTGATGTCGCCCGAAGGCGGCGGCGAGCCCGACGGCGCGCTGGCCGCGGCCATTGAATCGGAACTGGGCGGCCTGGCTGCCTTTCGCGACGCCTTCACCAAGGCGGCGCTGACCCGCTTTGGCAGCGGCTGGGCCTGGCTCTCGGTAACGCCCGCCGGCAAGCTGGTGGTGGAAAGCAGCGCCAACCAGGACAGCCCGCTGATGCACGGCAATACGCCGATTTTGGGCCTGGATGTCTGGGAACACGCCTACTATCTGAAATACCAGAACCGCCGTCCTGAATACATCGGCGCTTTCTACAATGTCGTGAACTGGCCCGAAGTGGCTCGCCGCTACGCGGCCGCGAAGGGCTAAGCCTATCTCTCTGAAGGAGGGTAGCGGCCCTATGAACACTTTCAGCCGTCATCGCGTGCGGCCTGCGGCCACGAGCATCAGCGTGTGGACGCTTGCCGTCATGGTGTCCTGCCTGGCGCTGCATCAGCTCTGGGTGTATCTGGACGAGCATGCGCCGCACGTGGCTGACGCGCTGTTAGGGGGGCTGGTCGCCGCTGGCGCGACCGCGCTGGGCACCTTGCCCATTCTTTTCGCCCGCACCATTCCGCAGAAAGTCCAGGACAGCATGTTCGGCTTCGGGGCGGGCGTGATGCTGGCGGCCAGCGCGTTTTCGCTGGTGGCCCCCGGTATTGCCGCCGCCGAAACGCAAGGTATGGGGCCGTGGGGCGCGGGGCTTACGGTGGGCGCCGCCATCTTGCTGGGCGCGGGCGTGCTGCTGATCATGGACCGCACCCTGCCGCACGAACACTTCATCAAGGGCCGGGAAGGCATCGAGGCGCACCGGCTGCGCCGCACCTGGCTGTTCGTGTTTGCGATCACCTTGCACAACCTGCCCGAAGGCTTGGCGATTGGCGTGGGGTATGCGGGCAGCGACCCCGTGCGCGGCACCGCATTGGCCACGGGTATCGCCATTCAGGACATTCCCGAAGGGCTGGTGGTGGCGGTGGCGCTGCTGGCGGCCGGCTACAAACGCGCGTTCGCCGTGGCGCTGGGCATGTTGTCGGGGCTGGTTGAACCGCTGGGCGCCGTGCTGGGGGCGGCCATCGTGGGGTTTTCGGCGACCATGCTGCCATGGGGCCTGGGCTTTGCCGCGGGGGCCATGTTGTTTGTCATCAGCCACGAAATCATTCCCGAATCCCATCGCAAGGGGCACGAGGTCTACGCCACTTGCGGGCTGATGTTGGGCTTTGTTTTGATGATGCTGCTGGATACCGCGCTGGGGTAGCCCGCTTGATTTTTCGGTTTTCGGCGCAAGGCTTTCGTTGTATGCTTTCGCCGCTGTCATGCATGTTTGCGGGAGAGAGCGGCTGTTTCCACGAATCAGCCGCCGCCGAAGGCGCAATTCGCCCAGAATCGCTCAGGTAACCGATACCGCACATGCTTGCCCCGTCCCGGTTTTTCACCGTGTGGATGCGGCAAAACAGTACTCTGGAGAGACCTGGCGCCGACCCTCGAACAAGGGACATATCGCGCAGCCCAGGCGCCGAAGGTGCAAACCCGCCACGCGGGGCAACTCTCAGGCAAAAGGACAGAGGGGCGGAAGATTCAGCCGTAGCCGTGCGGGCGCAGTCCGCTTGTCACGACCGGCATTCCGTAACCCTGGCAAAGATTGCCGTCCCGGAGTTTCCGCGCATGTCCGCAACCCTCAAACGCACCCCGCTGGCCGAAGAACATATCGCCTCCGGCGCCCGAATGGTCGATTTCGGCGGCTGGGATATGCCCTTGGCCTACGGCTCGCAGCTCGAGGAGCACCACGCGGTGCGCCAGGACGCCGGCATGTTCGATGTGTCGCACATGCTGAACGTTGACGTAACCGGCCCCGACGCCTTCGCCTTCCTGCAACGCCTGGTCGCCAATGACGTGTCCAAGCTGACCGTGCCCGGCAAGGCCTTGTACAGCTGCATGCTGAACCCGCAAGGCGGCGTCATCGACGACCTGATCATCTATTTCTTCGCCGCCGACGAATGGCGCGTGGTGGTCAACGCCGGCACGGCCGACAAAGACATCGCCTGGATGCAGCGTGTGAAGCAGGCCGGTCAATTTGACGTCACCATCGCCGCGCGCCGCGATCTGGCCATGGTGGCCGTGCAAGGCCCCAACGCCCGCGCCAAGGTCTGGGCCGCGCGCCCGGCATGGCAAGCCGCCACCGAAGCGCTGACGCCGTTCGTCGCAGCCCGCGTCGACGGCGACACGCTCGTGGCCCGCACCGGCTACACCGGCGAAGACGGCTTTGAAATCGTTTTGCCCGCAGCCGAAGTCGTGCAGCTGTGGCGCGACCTGGTTGCGCAAGGCGTGCGTCCGGCGGGCCTGGGCGCGCGCGATACGCTGCGCCTGGAAGCCGGCATGAACCTGTACGGCCAAGACATGGACGAGCTGACCCAGCCCGATCAAGCCGGCCTGACCTGGACCGTGTCGCTGAAGAACGCCGAGCGCCGTTTCATCGGCCGCGACGCCCTTGAACAATTCGCCACCCCCGCCACCTTCATCGGCCTGAAGCTGCAAGAGCGCGGCGTGATGCGCGCCCACATGGCCGTGCGCACGCCGGCCGGCACGGGCGAACTCACCAGCGGCACCATGTCGCCCACGCTGGGCGTGTCGATCGGCTTTGCCCGCCTGCCGCAAGGCGTGCGTCCGGGCGATACCGTCGAGGTCGACATCCGTGGCAAATGGGTGCCCGCCCTGGTCTGCAAGCTGCCTTTCGTCCGTAACGGCAAAGCCGTCGAACACTCGTAAACTCGAAGCTTCGCGCGAGCCGCCTGCCCGTTCCGGGCACGCGCCGCCCGCGCGAGGCGCGCAACACCATTCATCTACCCGCATTCCCTCAGGAGTTCCCATGAGTCTGCCCACCGATCGCAAGTACACCTCGTCCCACGAATGGGTCAAAGCTGAAGGCGACGTGTTCGTCGTCGGCATCACCGACACCGCCCAGGATCAATTGGGCGATCTGGTCTTCGTTGGCGACGTGAAGGTTGGCGCCAAGTTGAACGCGGGCGAAACCGCCGGCGTGGTCGAGTCCGTCAAGGCCGCATCCGACATCTACGCACCCGTCGCTGGCGAAATCGTCGCCTTCAACGAAGAGCTGGAAAACAACCCCAACCTGATCAACGAATCGGCCTTCACCGCCTGGATCTTCAAGATCAAGCCGGTCAACGCCGCGGATGCCGACAAGCTGTTGGACGCTGCCGGCTACGAAGCTGTCGCCAACGGCTAAGCCGTTTCGAGGCTGGCCCGCCGCCCGTATGGCGCGCCAGCCTCGCAACCTGCATCACCACCCCGAGATTCCCCCATGTCGCGCGCCCTAGACACCCATACCGACTTCATTCCCCGCCACATCGGCCCTTCTGACGCCGACCAGGCCGCCATGCTCAAGGTCATTGGCAGCTCCAGCCTGGACGCCCTGATCGAAGAAGTCGTGCCCCCGAAGATCCGCAGCCAGGCCCCGCTGGCGCTGCCGCCCTCGCGCAGCGAAACCGACGTGCTGGCCGAGCTGAAGCAGATCGCGGGCCGCAACAAGGTCTTCCGCAATTACATCGGCCAGGGTTACTACGGCACGCAGACGCCCAACGTCGTGCTGCGCAACATTCTTGAGAATCCCGCCTGGTACACGGCCTACACGCCGTATCAGCCGGAAATCTCGCAGGGCCGTCTTGAAGCCCTGCTGAACTACCAGACCATGGTCGCCGACCTGACCGGGCTGGACATCTCCAACGCCTCGCTGCTGGACGAAAGCACTGCCGCCGCCGAAGCCATGACGCTGGCCCGCCGTGGCGCCAAGTCGCAAAGCCCGGTGTTCTTCATCTCGCGCCATGTGCATCCGCAGACCATCGAAGTCGTGCGTACGCGCGCCGAAGGCCTGGACATCGAGATCACCGTCGGCGACGAAGCCGAAGGCCTGCCCGAGTGCTTTGGCGTGCTGCTGCAATACCCGCACAGCACCGGTTCCGTGTCCGACTACCGCAAGCTGGCGGAAGCCGCCCACGCGCAAGGCGCGGTCGTCGCGTGCGCCACCGACCTGCTGGCGCTGGCCCTGTTGGCCGCCCCGGGCGAGTGGGGCGCCGACATCGCCATCGGTTCGGCCCAGCGCTTTGGCGTGCCGTTCGGTTTTGGCGGCCCGCACGCGGGCTTCATGGCCTGCAAGGACGCCTTCAAGCGCAACATGGCCGGCCGTCTGGTCGGCGTGTCGAAAGACGCGCAAGGCAACCCGGCGATGCGTCTGGCGCTGCAAACGCGCGAACAGCACATCCGCCGCGAGAAGGCCACGTCCAACATCTGCACGGCGCAAGTGCTGCTGGCCGTGATGGCGGGCATGTACGCCGTGTGGCACGGCCCGGCCGGCATCCGCCGCATTGCCGAGCGCGTGCAGCGCAGCACCGCCATCCTGCGCGCCGAACTGGTGAAGCTGGGCGTGAAGGTCGTGAACAACACGTTCTTCGACACGCTGCTGCTGGAAACCGGCCCCGCCACCCCGGCCATCCTGACCGCCGCCGAGTGCGAACACATCAACCTGCGCCGTGTTGACGGCGCGCGCCTGGCCGTGTCGCTGGACGAAACCGTGACCGTCGCCGACCTGCAAGCGCTGGTCAACGTGTTCGCCGCCGGCCTGGAGCGTGATGATGTCGAACTCGACATTGACGCCCTGGACGCCGCCGCCGCCAGCGGTATCCCCGCATCGGTTGCCCGCGAAAGCGCCATCCTGAAGCACCCGGTGTTCTCCAGCGTGCAATCCGAAACCGACATGCTGCGCTACCTGCGCAAGCTGGCCGACAAGGACCTGGCGCTGGACCGCACGATGATCCCGCTGGGTTCGTGCACGATGAAGCTGAACGCCACGGCCGAGATGATCCCGATCACGTGGCCCGAGTTCGCGTTGATCCACCCGTTTGCGCCCGCGTCGCAAAGCCAGGGCTACAACGAGCTGATCGACCGCCTGTCCGCCGCGCTGTGCGAAATCACTGGCTACGACAACATCAGCCTGCAACCCAACTCGGGCGCGCAAGGCGAATACGCCGGCCTGCTGGCAATTCGCGGCTATCACCAAGCCAACGGCCAGCATCAGCGCAACGTCTGCCTGATCCCGTCGTCGGCCCACGGCACCAACCCCGCGTCGGCGCAACTGGCCGGCATGGACGTCGTGGTGGTGGCGTCGGATTCCAACGGCAACGTGGATCTGGCTGACCTGCGCGCCAAGATCGAACAGGTTGGCGACAAGCTGGCCGCGCTGATGATCACGTACCCGTCCACGCACGGCGTGTTCGAAGAAGCCGTCACCGAGATCTGCGATCTGGTTCACCAGGCGGGCGGCCAAGTCTACCTGGACGGCGCCAACATGAACGCGATGGTCGGCGTGGCCCAGCCCGGCAAGTTCGGCTCGGACGTGTCGCACCTGAACCTGCACAAGACCTTCTGCATCCCGCACGGCGGCGGCGGCCCCGGCGTGGGTCCCGTGGCGGTGCGCGCCCACCTGGCGCCGTACCTGCCGGGCGTGGTGAATGAGCAAGGCAAGCTGCCCGGCGACGCGAAGGTTGGCCCGGTATCGGCCGCGCCGTTCGGTTCGGCCGGCATCCTGCCGATTCCGTACGTGTACATCGCGCTGATGGGCGCCGACGGCCTGCGCCGCGCCACCGAAGTCGCCATCCTGAACGCCAACTACATCGCGACCCGCCTGCGTGACCACTACCCGGTGCTGTACGCGGGCCGTAACGGCCGTGTGGCGCACGAGTGCATCCTGGACGTGCGTCCGCTGAAGGAAACCAGCGGCATCAGCGCCGAAGACATCGCCAAGCGTCTGATGGACTACGGTTTCCACGCGCCGACGATGAGCTTCCCGGTGGCGGGCACCTTGATGGTCGAGCCGACGGAATCCGAAGGCGTCGCCGAACTGGACCGCTTCATCGACGCGATGATTTCGATCCGCGAGGAAATCGCCCAGGTCGAACGTGGCGAACGCGATCGCGAAGACAACGTCCTGAAGAACGCGCCGCACACCGCCCAGATGCTGCTGGCCGAAGAATGGCTGCACGACTACCCGCGCCAGCAGGCCGCCTACCCGGTGGCGTCGCTGCGCGAGGCCAAGTACTGGCCGCCGGTGGGCCGTGTGGACAACGCCTACGGCGACCGCAACCTGGTCTGCGCCTGCCTGCCGATCGAAGCCTACGCATAAGCGCACGCGCTTCAGCTTCAGCTTTAGCTTTAGCTTTCAGGCAATAAAAAACCCCCATCAGCAATTGATGGGGGTTTTTCTTTGGGGCCGAGCGATGCGCCAGGTGGTGACCCTGGCGCGGCAGGCTTACTTGGCCGATGCGCCCTTGGCGACGTCGTTGAAGTCTTCAGCGATGCTGATGAAGGTGTTCAACAGGATTTGCAGGTTGTCCTTGCCGATCCCGCCTTCCGCGTTCATGTCCATCTGCAGCACGGCCTGGTTCTTGTCGTCCAGGTAGGCGCGCGTCCAGCGGTATTCCTGATTCCAGCTGTTGATGGCCTTCAGCGTCACCGGCTTCTTGGTCTTGTACGTGGCGGTCATCACCAGGTCCAGGCACTTCTCGGTGAAGTCGTTGCACAGGAATTCCAGGCGCAGATCGCTGGCGCCGGTGGTGCCCGCGTCCAGCACCAGCACGGGGCCTTGGTCGCCGTCGGTCTTGTTGACCGTGTAGCCCATGTCGTCCAGCAGGCTGCTGACGGTGTCCAGGTTGAAGTCCTGCATCACGCCGGGCAGGGCAGGCGTGGCGCCGTCGGCCGGCTCGTCCTGGCCCATGCCGGGCATGGATTCGTCTTCGTCGTCGTGGTCCATCGAGCCCATGCCGGCTGCGCCCAGCAGGCCGCTGAACAACTCGTCCGCCGGAATTTCCTTGCCGTTCAGGTTGCCCATGCCGTCCGCGAACGTGAACTTGCCGACGATGTTGTCGCCGTCGTTCTTGCCCACGTTGAACATTTCGGCCATGCCCGACATCTGGCGCACGGTTTCGTCGGCGTCCTTGGCGGCCTGATCGGCGGCAATGCCTTCCTTCTTGATGGCGTACTGCGTGACCAGGTCCTGCACCATCGGCTTGGAAATGATCAGCGTGGCGTCGATGCGCTTGATGGCCTTGACCGCAATTTCCTGCGGCGTCAGGTTCTTGACGTCAGGCGGGTTGGCCAGGTCCAGCGTGAAGTTCAGCTTGCTTTCGCCCTTGGCGGTCTTCCAGCTCAAGGGATCGATGCTGAACGACGGGTTGCCCGCCAGCAGCTTGCCGGCGCTGTCCAGCATCGCTTCAACCTGCTCGTCCTTCAGACCTTCGTCTTCGGTGTGCGCCATGTACTGGCGCATCAGCTGGTTGTACGTGTCGGACAGGGTCTTGACGGCCTGGCCGTCCAGCTTGGCCAGCTTGATCACGGCCTGGCCGTTACCCAGCGGCACGTCGTTTACCGTGATGTCACCCGTTTGGTAGGCGGCTTGCACGTTGATCGACTTGTCGTCTTCGGACAGCTTCACGCCGTAGCCGAAGTTATCCAGCGACACCTTCATGTCATCCGACTTCTTCGTGACGTCGATGCGCTTGATCTTGATGTCGGAATCGCCCATCGACACGCCGAACTTGCCCATGCGGCTGTTGACGTCCATCGTCATGCCGGTGATGGCCATGACGACCGGGTCGTTGCTCTTCGTGCCGTCGATGGCCAGCTTGTCCATCACGCCGTGCGCGGTGACGGCTTCCAGCGAGCGGTCAAACGTGCCCGTGATCACCATGCCGCTGAAGTCGATCGTGTTGTTTTGCACCGTCGTCGACACCGGCGCAATCTTGGAGGTGGACGAGGTAGTGCCGCTGTAGCTGACCATCGCGTCGCTGATCAGCGGCGAGATGTCTTTGGTCAGTGCGAACACTTCCTTCAGGTTGTCGGTCTTGGCGATTTCGGCGTGCACGTACGCCAGCTTGGGCGCAACGGCGCCGCGCGACAAGGCGGTCTTGGGGAACGGGCCGTGTTCAATGACGGCGTCGAACTCAATCATGCCGGCCGGCATGGCGTCCAGGCTCTTGTCGTTCTTCACCAGCGACAGGCCGTAGCGAGCCTGGGTCGAGAAGAGGCTGCGTTCGTACTTCAACTGGTCAATGCGCAAACCGAACAACGGCGTCAGCTTCGCCAGTTTTTCGTTCGCTTCGGCCAGATGGCGCTGCGAGCTTTCCTCGATCCGTTTGCCGGTGTACCACGTGGCGCCTATCCAGCTTCCCGCTCCCACAATGACCACGCCGAGGGTGATCGCTACGCTCTTTTTCATCGTTGTGCTTTTTTCGTTGATTATCGAGTCATATCCGGCAGACTGGCGCATTGCGCCGTCGCGTCCTGATCGCCAGGGGCGGCTGCCGGTATACACGTTATTCATCGGGCTGTAAGGGCCCGCGCCGGAGTATACCGAGGCACGCCTACCGGGAAGCGTGCGCGCAGTTACCGAAGATTTCAAAATGAAAGGCCGGCGCAGGGCGCCGGCCTTTTTGTCGACAATCCGGCTTTTCAGCCGAAGATCAGAGCGGGTCCAGCGGGTAGATGGGCCGGCGCACGTGCTTGAAATCCAGCTGGCTGTAGTCGGAGGTGGTGACGCCCACGCCCGTGCATTCGATGACCTCGGTGGCCATCGCCGAGAAGCCCGCGCGCCAATGCACCCGGCTCTTCAATACCACGTAGCGCTTTTGCAGCGGGTCGATGCCGGCCGACAGCAGGCAATTGATATCGAACGGTTCCTGGTGGCGCGACACCACCACGATTTCCACGCGGCCCGTGTCGATGACAACGGTAAGCCCCGTGTCGTTACGCACGCCCCGGTACATCGGGCCGCGGTTGAGATACACGCCGTCAAACACCAGCTTGACGCGGCCGGTCACTTCCAGCGGTTCGCTGGGTTCCTTGATGGCGGGCATGGGCAGCTTGCCGCCCAGCTTCAAGGTAATGGTCTTGCCCACGCCCGCAGCCGCGGCTTGCAATGCGGCTTCCGGGTCGCAGATGGCGTAGAACACCACGTTGTCCAGTTCCTGGCGCAGCACTTCGGCAAGCACCGCGGTGGTGTCCATGGTGCCGCCGGAACCGGTGTTGTCGAAGTGGTCCAGCAACACAACCGGGCCTTGCTCGATCTGCTTGGCGCGCGCGATGGTGGGCGCGAGCGGCTCCGGGTGAAACACCCAATCGGCGCGGCCGGCCCAGGCGCGTTCCAGCAGTTCGTCGCGGTACTTCTGCGCGTCTTCCAGCTTGCCGTCCGTACAGACGACGGCGCTCAAGCCCGCTTCGCGAATGTCCGCATGCGGAAAACCCACGAAGACGGACGCCGCCAGCACGCCATTCGCTTCCAGTTCCTTGCAGCGTTCCTGCAAAGGCTTATTGGGCGCGGCATGCGTGCCTTGGCACATGATGTGCGGCAGCATCGGCTTGTTGGCCCAGCTCATCACGGGCTTGATCTCGCCCTTGAGCGTGCGGACGATAACGTTCGCCGCACGCACGCCGGCTTCGCGGATGTCCACATGCGGATACGTGTGAAAGCCGCTGATGACGGTGGCGTTGTTGACGATGTCGTCGTAGATGTTGGCGTGCATGTCCAGCGTGACGGCGACAGGCGTTTTCGGATCGATTTCGCGCAGACGGCGCAAGAGGTCGCCTTCTGCATCTTCCACGCCTTCGGCGACCATGGCGCCGTGCAGGTCCAGCAGGATGGCGTCAAAGCCGCCCAGCTTCACCTGGTCCAGCACCAGCTTGCACAGCTGCTCGTGCGTGTCGGCGCTGGTGGGGCCGCTGGGCCAGGACTCGGCCGCCACGGGCACGACCATTTCTGCGCCCTCGCGGCGGGCCACTTCGATATAGCCGCCTAGTCCGCTGTCGGTGTTCTCGTAGGCCTTGATGGCGCGTTCGCCAGCCAGGATGTCGGGGCTGCCGCGGAAGAAGCGTTCAAGCGGGGTCGGCACGGGCGAATAAGTATTCGTCTCGTGCTTGATCATTGCCAATAGCCAACGCATGGGAATTCCTGTGGGTTGCTGTGGAAAGTCAGTTCTTGGGCGGCTGAGGCCACGGGTGCTGCGCGGGACGCATCTCTTCCCAGGCGCGCGCCACGCGCAGGACGCCCAGGTCGTCGAAGCGGGCGCCAGCGATTTGCAGGCCGATGGGCAGGCCGGCTTTCGTGTAGCCGCAGTTGACGGACGCCGCAGGCTGCTCGCTCATGTTGAACGGCAGCGTGAAGCCGATATGGTGCATGGTGGTGGCGACTTCATTGGTGGGCGACGGCCATTCGGCGTTGTACGCCACCACGGGGGCCACGGGCGACAGCACGTAATCGAAGGGCGCGCAGGCGGCAACCGTCTTGGCTCGCACGTTCAGCGTTTCGTAGTAGCTGCGGAACACGGCCTCGCCGCTTTGGCCGCCACCGCTTTCTGCCCAGGTGCGGATGAACGGCAGGATCTTGGCGCGGCGCGCTTCGGGCAGCGCGGCCAGGTCGATGGCCGAACGCGTGCGCCAGAAGCGGTCGACGCCTTCGAGCATGTCAGGGGTCATCCACGGCAGCATCGGCGTCACGATGGCGCCGGCGGCTTCGAAGGCGCGGGCGGCCGCCTGCACGGCGTCACGCACTTCCGGGTCCAGTGGCAGGCCGCAGCCCGCGTCCATCAACAGGCCGATGCGCAAACCGCGCACGTCCTGGTTCAGGTTCAGCCAGTCGAAGTCCTGGAAGGGCAGGCTCATGTGGTCGCGCGCGTCGGGCTGCGACAGCACGCCCATCATCAATGCGGCGTCGGTGATGGTGCGGGTCATGGGGCCGGCGCAGCGGCCCATGAAGGGCGGGTCGA
This sequence comes from Achromobacter sp. 01N37, assembly GCF_056399725.1. NCBI lineage: Bacteria > Pseudomonadati > Pseudomonadota > Betaproteobacteria > Burkholderiales > Alcaligenaceae > Achromobacter > Achromobacter sp. 01N37. Next base: position 112,555 of record NZ_JBFTRX010000006.1, on the reverse strand, counting down.
TGGGGATGCGGCCCAGGCTGGGCTTGAGCGTGGCGATGCCGCACCAGGCGGCCGGCAGACGGACCGAGCCGCCGATGTCGGTGCCGATGTGCAGCGGGCCGTAACCTGCGGCGGCCGCGGCGCCTGCACCCGCGCTGGAGCCGCCCGGGTTCTTCGTCAGGTCCCAGGGGTTGCGCGTCAGCGCATGAAAGCTGGACAGGCCGGATGACAGCATGCCGAAGTCGGGCATGGTGGTCTTGCCCAGCAATACCGCGCCCGCTTCGCGCATGCGGGCAGCCGGCGGCGCATCGGCGGCGGCCGGCGTCAGGTCGGTGGCGGCCGTGCCCAGCGGCACGGGCGTGCCACGGGTAGCGATGTTTTCCTTGATGGTGGCGGGCACGCCATCCAGCGAATAGCCGCCGGCCGACTGTGGCTCGCCCTTCATCCAGCGCGCTTCCGATGCGCGCGCCATTGCCAGCGCGCCTTCAGGGTCCAGCGCGTAGGTGGCCTTCAGGTGCGGTTCCCAGCGCTCGATGTGTTCCAGCACGGAGCGCGTGGCTTCAACGGGCGAGAGGGTCTTGTCGCGATACGCTTGCAGCAGTTCCTGGGCAGACAATTCATGCGGTTGTGGCATCTCGGTTCCAGTGTTGCGAATGAGGGCAGATCGGGGAAAGCCAACGCGCGTCAGGGCGCTACGGTGCTGGCGCGGCAGCCTGCGCCAACGTCGCCGCAACGGGCTGGAAGTTGCGGAAGTCCCAGTCGCGGCCGGGGGCGGCGTCGATCAGGGCGCGGGTGTATTCGTGGCGCGGTTCGGTCAGCACCGTTTCGGCGGAGCCGGTTTCCACCACCTTGCCGCGCTGCATGACCATGATGGTGTCGCAAATCTGCGCGGCCACGCGCAAGTCGTGCGTGATGAACAGCACGCCCACGCCAGTGCGCTGGCGCACTTGCTCCAGCAGTTCCAGCACCTGCGCCTGCACGGATACGTCCAGCGCGGACACGGCTTCGTCAGCCACCAGAATTTCCGGGTCCATGACAAGCGCGCGCGCAATGCAGATGCGCTGGCGCTGGCCACCCGAAAACTGGTGGGGATACCGCCGCATGGCGTCGGGGCTCAGGCCCACGACGGTCAGCGTTTCGCCTGCGCGTTTCAACGCCTGCTCGCGCGGCATGCCGAAGTTGAGCAAACCTTCGATGATGGATTCACCCACCGTGCGGCGCGGGTTCAGTGAACGGTACGGGTCCTGGAACACAATCTGGATGCGGCGGCGCACGGGGCGCAGCGCCGAGCCGGACAACGTGCTGAGATCTTCTCCGCCCATCATCATGTGGCCGGCAGTGGGCTCGATCAGGCGCACGATGCAGCGCGCCACCGTGGATTTGCCCGAGCCGGACTCGCCCACGATGCCCAGGATTTCGCCTTTGCGCAGCGTCAGGTTGACGTCGGTAGCCGCAATGACGTTCTGCGCGGCCTTGCGTGAAAACAGCGAGCTCTTGCCGCCATACGTGCGGCCCAGCCCCTTCACGTGCAGCACCGGCTGGCCGTCCGGCGCGTCGCGCCGCATCGGCACCAGGCTCGGTACGGACGACACCAGGCGTCGCGTGTACGACTGCTTGGGTTCGGCCAGAATTTCGTTGCGGGTACCGCTTTCGATCAGGTCGCCCCGATTCATCACGACGATGCGATCCGAAATTTCCGCCACCACGCCGAAGTCGTGCGTGATGAACAGCACGGCTGTTTTGTGCTTGATTTGCAGTTCCTTGATCAGCGCCAGAATCTGCTTTTGCGTGGTGACGTCCAGCGCGGTGGTGGGCTCGTCGGCGATGAGCAGCTTGGGTTCAAGAATCAGCGCCATCGCGATCACGATGCGCTGGCGCTGGCCGCCCGACAACTGATGCGGATACGCATCGAAGATGCGTTCGACATCCGGCAGGTGTACCGAGCGGAACATGTCCAGCACCTTGGCGCGGCGTTCGGCGCCGCTCATGCGCTTGCGATGCAGGCGCAGCACTTCGTCAACCTGCTTGCCCACGGTATGCACGGGGTTCAGCGCGGTCATGGGTTCCTGGAACACCATGGCCATGCGGGTCGCGCGCATCTCGCGCAGGCGGCGCTGCGACGCGGTGGCCACATCTTCGCCTTCGACGCGGATGGAACCCGCGCTGATGGAAAGAATGCCCGGGGGCAGCAAGCCCATCACGGCCAGCGACGTGACCGATTTGCCGGAGCCGGATTCGCCAACCACGCACACCGTTTCGCCGGCGTGCACGTCCAGGCTCAGGTTGCGCACCACGCGGTTGCCGGCGCCAGCGACTTCCACCGACAGGTTGCGAATGGCCAGGATGGCGGACGAGGTATCGCCCGCAGGGGGAGTAGGGGAGTAGGTCATCGGCATCAGATCCTGCGCACCATTTTCGGGTCCAGCGCATCGCGCAGGGCGTCGCCCAGGATGTTCACGCTGAGCACCGTCAGCGACAGGAACAGGCCGGGAAAGAGAATCAGGCCGGGCAGCATGCGGAAGTACATGCGGCCTTCGGACATGATGTTGCCCCAGGACGCGATCTCGGGCGGGATGCCCGCGCCCAGGAAGCTCAAGATGGCCTCGGTCAGCATGGCGGACGCGAACACGTACGTGCCTTGCACCGTGAGCGGCGCGATGGTGCTGGGCACCATGTGGCGCCACAGCAGCAGCGGCAGCGGCGTGCCCAGCGCCAGCGCGGCTTCAACGTAAGGCTCACCGCGCACCGTCAGGATCTGCCCGCGCACCAGCCGCACCACCCGCGGAATTTCGGGAATGGTGATGGCGACAAGCACGGTCGTGATGCTGGCGCCGGTAACGGACACCAGGGCAATCGCCAGCAGGATGCCGGGAATGGCCATGATGGCGTCCATCGTGCGCATGATCAGCCCGTCCAGCGAACGGAACCAGCCGGCGATGACGCCGATGACCAGGCCAATGACCACGCTGACGACGGCGGCGCCCAGGCCCGCAATCAGCGAGATGCGCGCGCCATAGGCCACGCGCGACCAGACGTCGCGGCCAAAGGCGTCGGTGCCGAACAGGTAGTCGGTGAAGGGTTGCTTCAGGCGTGCGCCCGGGTTGATGAAGGTGGGGTCCACCGTGCCGAGCAGCGGCGCGAACACGGCGATGGCGACGATGGTGACCAGCACCACCAGCGCCAGCATGACCGGCCAGCTTTTCAGGCCCTGGCGGATTTGCCGCCAGGCGGTAGTGTGAGGATTACCGCCTCCGGGGAGGTCGGCAGCCGCTTGCACGGCGGCATCGGTTGGCGTGTGCATGGCTCTTCCCTAGTATCGGATGCGCGGGTCGAACACCGTGTAGGCGCAATCGACAACCAGATTGATGAACACGTAGACGAACGCGAAGAACAGGGTCAGGCCCTGAATGACGGGGTAGTCACGCGCCAGCACGGCTTCCACCACCAGCCGGCCCAGGCCGGGGATGTTGAACACCGATTCGGTCACGACCACACCGCTGATCAAGAGCGCGATGCCCAGGCCCACGACGGTGGCGATGGGGACGGCCGCATTGCGCAGCGCATGGCCCAGCAGCACGCCAGTTTCACCCAGGCCCTTGGAGCGGGCGGTGCGGATGAAGTCTTCGCCCATGACCTCAATGACGCTGGTGCGCGTGATGCGCGCAATCAACGCCACATAGACCGTGGACAAGGCCAGCGACGGCAGAATGAGCCGGTGCAGATAGAGCCAGAAGCCCTTGTCCAGCGGCGCATACCCTTGCACGTTGAACCAGCCCAGCTTGATGGCGAACAGCCAGATCAGCAGGTAGCCAGTGACGAACACCGGCACGGAAAAGCCCAGTACTGAAAAGCCCATTACGGCGCGGTCCAGCAACTTGCCTTGCCGCCACGCCGCCAGGGTGCCCAGCGGAATGGCCACAAGCAGCGTGAAGACCAAGGTCAGCACCGCCAGGCTCAGCGACGGTTCCAGGCGCTGCGCGATCAGTTTGGTGACCGGCACGCCAGACATGAGCGAGGTGCCCAGGTCGCCTTGCAGGAGCTTGCCGCCCCAGATGAAGAACTGTTTGATGACCGGTTGATCCAGGCCCATCGTCTGCCGTATCTGGACGATACGTTCAGGCGTGGCGCCGTCGCCCGCCATGATGATGGCCGGGTCGCCCGGGCTGAAACGCAATATCGCGAAGACCACCACCGCGACCATCACCAAAACGGGGATGGTCGCGAGGAGCCGGCGTGAGACAAATGCCAGCATGTATTTCCCCCTGAACTGCTTGCCCCTTTACGGAGCTTTCTTGACGTTCCAGAACGCAAAGACCGGTGCATGCACCAGGCCGGAGAGCTTGGTCGAGTAGACGGTGGGCACGGACATCTGGCCCAGCGGCACGTACAGGCCTTCGTCGATGCCGATGCGCTGCAATTCGTCGGCGATCTTCTTTTGCTCGGCGGGGTCGGAAGTCAGCGCGAACTTCGTGCGCAGTTCTTCCACTTGCGGCATGTCGGGCCAGCCGAACCAGGCGTTGTCGCCGTTGGCGGCGGCGGGCGCGGAACGCACCGGGTCCATCACGTCAGTGGCGTACCAGTTGGTGTTGTGAATGTTCCAGCCGCCTTCGGCCGGTGCGGCCTTGGAGGCGCGGCGGGTCGCCACGCTTTGCCAGTCCATTGCAGCCAGGTTGACGTTAAAGCCCGCCTTGCGCAGCGCTTGCGCCATCACCACAGGTTGCGCGGACAGCGTGCCCACGTCGGTGGCGTGCATGACGAGGATGGGCGTGTTGTCGTAACCCGCTTCCTTCAGCAGCGCCTTGGCCTTTTCGATGTTCGACGGAACGACGACGTCCTTGCCGATATCGCTTTCCATCGGCGTGCCGCAGCCCCACAACGAGGCGCAGGTCTTCCAGTACTTCGGATTGCCGACCAGCGCCTTCATCACGTCTTCCTGGCCGATTGCGTACATCGCGGCCTGACGGATCTTCTTGTTGTTGAACGGCGGGTGCTTGAAGTTGAAGCGGTACATCGTGAAGTAACCGACCGGGCTGAGCGATTCTTCCTTCAGGTCCGGGTTGCCTTCAATCATCGGCAGCAGGTCATACGGGAACTGTTCGACGAAATCGATCTCGCCGCCCAAGAGCGCGTTGGCGGTCGTGAGCGCATCAGGCATGACGTCCCATTCCACCTTGTCCACGTTCACGACCTTGCCGCCGGCCAGGCCGCTTGCGGGTTCCTTGCGCGGCACGTAGTCGGCGTTCTTGGCGTACACCGTCTTCACGCCCGGCTTGAACTCGATCACCTTGAACGGGCCGGAGCCCGTCATGTCGGTGATGGGCTGGCCGATGGCCTGTTCGGCGATGCGCTTGGGCATCATGAATGGCGCCGTGCCGGTGGGCTTGGACAGGGCGCGCAACGCCAGGTCCGTGGGTTCCTTCATGACGATGCGAAAGCTGTTGTCGTCGATGACTTCAATCTTGTCGGTGAACTTCAACAAGGTGCGGCCCATGCCGTCGCCCGCGGCCCAGCGCTTGATCGACGCCACGCAATCTTCGGACGTGACGGGCTTGCCATCGTGCCATTTCTGGCCGGCGCGCAACGTCATCGTGTAGGTCTTGCCATCAGGCGAGACTTCCCACTTCTCAAGCATCTGGGGCTGGATCTTGTTGTCGGCATCGGTGGCCAGCAACGTGTCGTAGATCATGTAGCCGTGCCACGTCGTGATGTACGCGGTGGTGGCGTGCGGGTCGGTCAAGCGCAACGGCGAGTGCATCACAGACTTGATGACGGTTTCGGCGTAAGCGCCGTGAGCCATCATCAGCGTTGCACCGGCCAGCGCGGCCGCTCGAACAAACTTGAGCATGAAGGTTCCCCTTGAAGCGGTGTGAGCGGCACGGTCGGCCGCTACGTCGTTAACGCGCCGCTCGATGGCGGCGTGCGAGGGTCAGGCTGTTGCGGGCAGGCCGGAAAAGACCGGCCCGCAAGGCGCCATTCTGATGCCGGGACGCAACCGTGTCCATGGTTGTTTTGCCGCATCCATCAGCATGGAGCCAGGGGCGGCGCACACCAGGATCGTGTGCGAGATGGCCGTGAAATCCGCGCGGAAATGCGCGGAACTCTTCACCACCAGAATCGCTGCGCGCGTGGGTTCGACACCGGCGAATCGGAACATTTCCTGGTCGGCCATCTGCACCTTGTTAGAGGCGACGATGATGCGTACGCCGCCGATGCGCAGGCATGCGCTGGGGCCCAGGTCCATGTGGAATCCGCGGTAGAACGCGCCGTGCGTATCGAAGCGTCCGTCTGACGTTTTCTCGACGATGAATTCGCTGTCCAGCGGTTCGTCGTCGGGAATACCCGAGTGTCCACCTAGTGCAATCCGGACCTTGTTTCCAACGCCTGCACGATGCGCGGCCAACGCCGCGGCGGGGTCAACAATCAGACCAATCGCCGTGTCGCGTGCATCGTGGCGGATCAGTGCGCGCAGCATGCCGGTGGTGTCGGAACTGCCGCCTGCGCCGGGGTTGTCTTGCGCGTCGGCGATGACGACGGGTTTCGTGGCGTCGCGTGCCAGCCGCATGGCTTCCTGCACGGCTTCGTCGGGCGTGTAGAGCTTGCCGCCAAAGTCGCGTTCCGCGTTCAACACGGCGCGCGTCATTTCATCGGCGGCGGCATCGGCGTCAGCTTGCGTGGCGCCGTAGGCCCACACGGTGGGCGCGCATTCGGGGAAGTCGGCCGCGGGAAAGCCGGTGGCGAAAGACAGGCTCGTGGCGCCGCGGGCTTCGATCTCGCCCACCAGCGCATACAGGCTGCGCGACGGTTCGATGTCGGTGGATTGCCAGCACAGCGAAATCAGGTAGGGCAGGGCGCGCAACGCCGCGTAAGGGCGCGGCACGCCGGCCAGACGCAGGGACAGCAGCGCGGCGGCGCGTTGCCCGGTCTCGGCCATGTCGATGTGGGGATACGTGCGATAACAAACCAGCGCGTCGGCGTGGCTCACCATCTTGCGCGTGACGTTCGCGTGCAAGTCCAGGCTGGCCACCACAGGCACATCGGGCCCTACCAATTCGCGCACGCGCTTGAGCAGTTCACCTTCGCCGTCATCCAGATGTTCGGTGACCATCGCGCCGTGCAGATCCAGGTACACGCCGTCTAGCGGCATCGCCACCGACAGGCCTTGCAGGATCATTGCGCTGATGCGTTCGAACGCGTCTTTGGTGACCAGGCCAGAGGGGCTGGCCGCGGCCCAGGTGGTGGGCACGAGCGTGTGCTGCGCCATGGCTTCGATGAAGCCGGCAACAGGGATGTTCGCACCCGCTACTGCCTGAAACATCGCGGGGCCGCTGACCAGCTTGGGCCAGCCTCCGCCTTTTTCTGCAAAGTCTTCCCACGTGGCGCGCGAAGGCGCGAACGTATTGGTTTCGTGCTGAAAGCCGCCTATCCCGATGCGCATCAGGCATCCCCTTGTATGTGTGTTGTTGCTGTTGTTGCTGTGTCGTATTGCCGGGCGGGCGCGGCCGTGGCCGCGCCCTGTGCTCAAGCTGGGTAATGCGTCCTTCTGTAGGGCTTGTTGAAACGTCGTGGGGCGAAGCGAAGGATTACTTCGCCACGGGCATGGTGAATTCCGCGCCCTTGGCGATGCTGTCCGGCCAGCGCTGCATCACGCTCTTGTAGCGCGAGTAGAAGCGGATGCCTTCTTCGCCGTAAGCGTGGTGGTCGCCAAACAGCGAACGCTTCCAGCCGCCAAACGAATGCCATGCCATCGGCACGGGAATCGGCACGTTGATGCCGACCATGCCCACCTTGATCTGGCGGGCAAAGGCGCGCGCCACGCCGCCGTCGGACGTGAAGCACGCCACGCCGTTGCCGAATTCATGCGCGTTGATGAGTTCGACTGCGCTGGCGAAGTCCGGCACGCGCACGACGCACAGCACGGGGCCGAAGATTTCTTCGCGGTAGATGTTCATCGCGGGCTTGACGTTGTCGAACAGCGTGCCGCCCAGGAAGTAACCCTTTTCGTTGCCAGGCACCTTCAGGCCGCGGCCATCCACCACCAGATCGGCGCCGGACGCGATGCCGTCTTCGATGTAGCCCACGACCTTGTTGCGGTGCTGCGCGGTAACCAGCGGGCCCATTTCGGCGTCTGACTGCATGCCGTCTTTGACGATCAGCGCCTTCACGCGCGGGATCAGGCGTTCGACCACCTTGTCGGCCACATCGCCCACCGCCACGGCCACGGAAATCGCCATGCAGCGTTCGCCGGCCGAGCCGTAGGCTGCGCCCATCAATGCGTCGGTGACTTGGTCGAGGTCGGCATCGGGCATAACCACCAGGTGGTTCTTGGCGCCGCCCAGCGCCTGCACGCGCTTGCCGCGCTTGGTGCCTTCGGCGTAGATGTATTCGGCGATCGGGGTCGACCCGACGAACGACAGCGCTTCAACATCAGGATGCGCGATCAGCGCGTCAACGGATTGCTTGTCGCCATGCACGACGTTGAAGACGCCCGGCGGCAGGCCGGCTTCGGTCAGCAGTTCGGCCAGACGCAAGGACGCCGAGGGGTCGCGTTCAGACGGCTTGAGCACGAAGGTGTTGCCGCAGGCGATGGCCACCGGGAACATCCAGCACGGCACCATCATCGGGAAGTTGAACGGCGTAACGCCAGCCACCACGCCCAGGGCCTGGCGCATGCTCCAGTTGTCGATGCCGCCGCCGATCTGGTCGGAGTACTGGCCCTTGAGCAGTTGCGGAATGCCGCAGGCGAATTCGACGATTTCGATGCCGCGCATCACTTCGCCCTTGGCGTCGGAGAAGACCTTGCCGTGTTCGCGGGTGATGAGTTCGGCCAGTTCGTCCTGGTGCTGATCCAACAGCGCCTTGAAGTTGAACAGGATGCGCGCGCGCTTGAGCGCCGGCGTTTCCGACCAGGCCGGGAACGCAGCCTTGGCGGCGGCGACGGCCAGCGCCACGTCTTCGTTGGACGCCAGCGGAATCGACGAGCTGATCTCGCCGGTGGCGGGGTTGAAGCCATCAGCGTAGCGGCTGCTGCGGCCTTCGTAGTGTTGGCCGTTGATGAAATGAGGAATCTTCTTCATGGTGCGGAGGCTCGAAGCGGAGTTCTTTAAAAACGCCCGACGGCGGCCATCGGCCGCCCGCGGGATTGGGTCAGGATGCGCGGCAGGGCCGCGATGTTTGGGTCACCATCTTGGGGTCACTGTGTTGAGGTCAATATCTTGAGGCCAACATGTTGAGGTCAACATCAGGCTCAAGCGACTTCTTTCAGCACCTTGCCGATCTGTTCGAAGATCTGGCCGATCTGGGCCTCGTCGATGATCAGCGGTGGCGAGACGGCGATGATGTCGCCGGTATAACGCACCATCAGGCCGTTGTCGAAGCACTTCTGGAACACTTCGCCTGCGCGGGCGCCCGGCGCACCGGCACGCGAAGACAGTTCGATACCGGCGACGAGACCCAGATTGCGCACGTCGATGACGTGCGGCGCGCCCTTCAGGCTGTGGGCGGCGTCCTGGAAGGCGCCAGACAGCTTGCGGGCGCGGGCAAAAAGTTCGTCGCGGCGGTAGATGTCCAGCGTGGCCAGAATGGCGGCGGCGGCCAGCGGGTGCGCCGAATAGGTATAGCCGTGGAAGAATTCGATGCCGCCTGCCGGGCCGTTGACGATGGCGTCGTGGACTTCGCGTTTGACGGCCACTGCGCCGGCCGGCACGGCGGCGTTGCTGACGCCCTTGGCCATGGCGATGATGTCCGGCGTGACGCCGAAGAATTCGGAGGCAGTGGCGGCGCCCAGGCGGCCGTAGGCGGTGATGACTTCGTCAAAAATCAGCAGGATGCCGTGCTTGGACGTGATCTCGCGCAGCTTTTCCAGATAGCCCTTGGGCGGAATCAGCACGCCGGTGGAACCCGCCATGGGTTCGACGATGACTGCCGCAATGGTGGACGCGTCGTGCAGGGCGACGATGCGTTCCAGTTCTTCGGCCAGGTGCGCACCCCAGGCAGGCTGGCCCTGGGAGTAGGCGTTCTGCTCCAGGTTGTGCGTGTGGGGCAGGTGGTCGACGGCGGGCAGCAGCGCGCCCGAGAAGGTCTTGCGGTTGGTCGAAATGCCGCCGACCGAGATGCCGCCAAAGCCCACGCCGTGGTAGCCGCGTTCACGGCCGATCAGGCGGGTGCGCTGGCCTTCGCCGCGGGCGCGGTGGTAGGCCAGGGCAATTTTCAGCGAGGTGTCGACGGATTCGGAACCCGAGTTCGTGAAGAAGACGCGGTCCAGCCCTTGCGGCATCAGGCCGGCGACGGCGGTGGCGGCTTCAAAGGCCAGCGGGTGGCCCAGCTGGAAGCCCGGCGCGTAATCCATGATGCCGGCTTGGCGCGAGATCGCGTCGACGATTTCCTGGCGGCCGTGGCCGGCGTTGACGCACCACAGGCCGGCGGTGCCGTCCAGAATCTGGCGGCCATCGGCCGACGTGTAATGCATGCCTTTGGCCGTTGCCAGCATGCGCGGGTGCGCCTTGAACTGCTTGTTGGCAGTGAAGGGCATCCAGAGATGAGACAGATCGGGCAACTCGGCGGGGGCGTTCATGGCGGCTCCAGGGTAAGGACAAGCGGCGGGTCTGCATGAATAGGGCGCAGCCGCCGCGATTCGAATGATTCTGGTACGTCCTACGGGGAATGAAAATATACGATCTGCGCAAAGGCCGCTAACTGTATAGTCACGAGTGGCCCAACTGTACAGTTATCTCCGTGATTGATTTCCAGCCTAACCGTGCCCGTGGACTGGCGCCGACACTCGTCGAACAGCTGGTCGCGGCCATTCTGCGCGCCATCGAGGAGCAGACCCTGCGTCCGGGTATGTCCCTACCCTCGGTGCGCGAGTTTGCCCGGCAGTACGGTGTCAGCACCTTCACGGTGGCCAGCGCCTACAGCCGCCTGGTGTCTTTGGGCTGGCTGGCGGCGCGGCCCGGCGCGGGCTACCGGGTGGCCACGCCCGACGCGCCCGCGCGCCGGGGCGAACCGCTGTCATGGGAGCCGCCGCGGCTGAATGCCGGCTGGCTGCTGTCGGACATCTTTGCGGACCATTCCATCCCGATCAAGTCGGGTTGCGGCTGGCTGCCCGGTGAATGGCTGAATGAAGAAGGCATGCACGTGGCGCTGCGGCACGTGGGGCGCGTGCCGGCCATGCGTATCGCCAATTATGGGCATCCGTACGGCTACGCGCCGTTGCGCGAGACCATCGCGGCAACGTTAAGCGCGCAGGGCATGGACGTGGAGGTGTCGCAGGTGCTGCTGACCCAGGGCGTCACGCACGGTCTGGACATGGTGATCCGCACGCTGCTGCGGCCGGGCGACACGGTGGTGGTCGAACAGCCCGCCTACGCGAACCTGTTGCAGATGCTGCGGCTGGCGGGGCTGCGTGTGGTGTCGGTGCCGCGCACGGTGGACGGGCTGGATTGCGACGCGCTGGAACGCGTGGCGGCCCAGCACCGGCCGCGCGCGTTGTTCATCAACACCGCCTTGCAGAACCCGTCGGGCGCCAGCATCGGCATGGCCAACGCGTTCCGGATTCTGCAAGCGGCCGAGCGGCATGGCTTGTGGGTGATTGAAGACGATATCTCTCGCGAACTCGCGCCGGGCGTGACGCCGATGCTGGCGGCGCTGGATGGCGCGCGGCGCGTGGTGTATCTGGGCGGCTATTCCAAAGTCATCAGCCCGTCGGTGCGGGTGGGGTACGTGGTGGCGCATCGTGATCTGGTGCGTGACATTGCGCGCACGAAGATGGCGGTGGGGCTGACTTCACCCGAAATCATGGAACGCATCGTGCACCAGGTCATTCGCGAAGGGCGCTACCGCGCACACATCGCGCGCACGCGAGAACGGCTGGCCGGGGCGCATACCGTGGTGGCCGAGCAGATGCGGCAGCACGGATTCGACGTGTATGGGCGGCCCCAAGGCGGCCTGTTCCTGTGGGCCAAGGTGGCGGGCGAATGGCGGGCGCGCGGCGCGAACGGCCTGGCCGAATTGGCGCTGAAGGACGGTATCTGGCTGGCGCCGGGGTCTTACTTTGAAGTGGATGAAGCCGATACGCCCTGGGTGCGGTTCAACGTGGCGTATTCCGAAGCGCCGGCGTTGTGGCGGTTCATGAGGAATGCGGGGGCGGTTTGATGGGTGACGCGCGATGAGCGTGTGGTCCGATGCCGCCGCTGCGCCGCCGTCCGTAGGATGGGTGTAGCGCGCAAAGCTGCAAAAAAGAACCCAGCTGCCCAACGCGCAAACCCATCAGGCGCCCGACCTTTCATAGGTCACAAAATCGTACTCATATCCGTTTTCCGCCGGCTGTTTTTCGCGTGCGGTTTCCTTCCACTGGAAGGCGGGCAGCAACGGGAAAAACGCGTCGCCTTCCACGTCGGCATGAACTTCCGTTGCCAGCACGCGTTGGGCAAGCGGCAGCGCGTGCGTGTAGATCTGCGCACCGCCAATCACGAAGGCTTGATCCACATCGCCGCAGGCGGCGATGGCGGCGTCCAGCGTGGGCACGACAGTGGCGCCCGTGGCGGCGAAGTCCGTGTTGCGGCTGATCACGATGTTGAGTCGGCCCGGCAGCGGGCGGCCCAGCGAATCCCAGGTCTTGCGGCCCATGATGATGGGGTGGCCCAGCGTGCTGCGCTTGAAGTGCGCCAGATCGCCCGGCAGTTTCCAGGGCAGGGCGTTGTCCCGGCCAATGGCGCGATTGGTGGAGTAGGCGACGATCAGGGTAAGGCTGGCGGGCATGCGGGCTTGCTACGGTTGGGGGCGGGCCGGGGGTCGGCCAGCGCAACGGCGTAAGCGTAGCAAATTCTGCCGCCCGGTCAGGTCCGGTGCGGCCGTATTGGCCGCGTCAACCTACTGCGTCAACCTACCGCGTGTTCCAGGAATTCCGTCGCCGGCATCGGGCGGCCCAGCAGGAAGCCTTGCAGCGAATCGCAACCCAGGCCCGTCAGGAACTTCTGTTGTGCGGCGGTTTCCACGCCCTCGGCCACGATCCGCAGATTCAGCTGCTGCGCCAGCGCGACGATGGCGGACACAATGGCCGCGTCCTCATTGTCGTTTTCCAGCTGGTTCACAAACCCGCGGTCAATCTTCAGTTCGGTGGCGGGCAGGCGCTTCAGATACAGCAGGCTGGAATAGCCGGTGCCGAAGTCGTCGATGGAAATGGTGACCCCCAGCCCCGACAGGCGCTTGAGCACGGCCAGGCTGGCTTCGGCGTCGCGCATGGCGGTGGATTCGGTCACTTCCAGGGTCAGGCAGGCGGGCGGCACATCGTGGCGCGCCAGTGCCGAGCGCACGGTTTCCACCAGGCTGGCGTGGGCGAACTGCAAGGCCGAAATGTTGACGGCGATGGTCCAGTGGCCTTGGCCGGCATTGATCCATTCCCGCATCTGGCGGCAGGCTTCGTTGATGACCCATTCCCCGATCGACAGGATCAGGCCCGTCTTCTCGGCCGTGGGAATGAACTGATCGGGCCCGACCAGGCCGCGCGTGGGATGGTTCCAGCGCAGCAGCGCTTCGGCGCCCATGATGGGGCCGGCGGGCGCTTCGTACTTGGGCTGATAGTGCAGCACGAACTGGCCGCGTTCCTGCGCCAGCCGCAGGTCGTGCAGCAATTCGATCTGTTCATGCGCGTCCGCGTTCATGGACGGCTCGAAGAAGCTGTAGCCGGTGCCGCCCAGGCGCTTGGCGTGATACATCGCGGCGTCGGCGTTGGTCAGCAGCGTATGGGTGTCTTCGCCATCGTTGGGGTAGATGGCGATGCCCACGCTGGAGGTCACCAGCACTTCGTGGCCATAGACCATGACGGGGCGGGCGATGGCTTCGATCAGGCGGTCGGCCACGTTGGCGGCGTCGGTGGGTTCGATGACTTCGCTTAACACGATGAATTCGTCGCCACCCAGGCGGGCAACGGTGTCCTGCGTGCGCAGCGCCTGGCGGATGCGTTGGGCCAGGTCGATCAGCAGCGCGTCGCCGGTGTGGTGGCCATAGGCGTCGTTAACCGCCTTGAAGCCATCCAGGTCGAAGAACAGCACCGCGAAATAGCCCTTGCGGCGGCTCGCGCTTTCAATCGCCTGCTCCATGCGGTCTTCAAGCAGGATGCGGTTGGGCAGCTTGGTCAGCGTGTCATGCAGCGCCAGTTGCACCAGCTCTTCGTTGGCTTCGGCCAACGAAGAGGCTAGCGCCGACGTGCGCGCCTCCAGCCGGTTGTCCAGCACGGCCACGACCAGCGCGATGGCCAGCACGCTCAGCGTGACGGCGGTAACGGCAATGGCCAGCCAGCCGGCCGAGATGCCGCCGTCGGCGGCCATGCAGATGCTGCCAGCAGGAAAACTTGCAGCTTCCATGCCCGAATAATGCATGCCCACGATGGCGATGCCCATGACGACGGACGCCAACGGGCGGGACAAGGCCACGCGCGGCCCGTCATGGCGCAGCCGGTACGTAATCCACAGCGCGGCGCCCGAGGCGGCCACGGCAATCCCGATCGACAGTGCGAACCATTTGGGGTCGTAGTCGATGCCGGGCGCCATCCGCATGGCGGCCATGCCCAGGTAATGCATCGCGGCAATGCCCGCGCCCATCAGCAGGGCGCCCGCCACCAGTCTGGTCCAGGGCAGTTCGTCCTTGCAGACGATCCACAGCGCAAAGGCCGAGCAGCCGATGGCGATGGCCAGCGACAAGGCGGTGAGCGGCAGGTCGTAGCCCATGGGAATGGGCAGATTGAAGGCCAGCATGCCGACAAAGTGCATGGACCAGATGCCGATGCCCATGGCGAACGCACCCCCTGCCAACCAGTAGCGCGCGGCTGGCAGCCCGTTCGAGGCCCTTACGCGATTGGCCATGCCCAACGCCGTATATGACGCCAGGATGGCGACCCCTAGGGATACGAGGACGAGCGAAGGGTTATAAGTTCCAACGAGCATGTGTGGGGTCCTGTCCTGAGCGCTTGCTGCTGTCGCGCCGGCCTCAAATCAAATCAATTAGTAGTCAACCGTTGCAATTGGGTCGTAAGACACTGCTTCAGTCGACGCTGGCGATTTACGTACTCTCTTGTCGGGAAGGGGGATGCGGCGGGCATGGCCTGCGGTTGGCGCTGCCGGGTGTGCCGCGCTGCATTGCGGCAAGCGACAGGCGCGGCGCGGCATGGGCCGGTCGGAAGCCTGGGCGCGCGCGAAACTCTGGACGCGCGTCCGTGGCTAAGGGATGGGTTATACCGAAATCGCGCTTCCAGAAGCTCACCAATCTTCACTTAAGGCCGACGAGCGCGGCAAACCCGCCGCGGCGGCGCCAGCGGCGGTTGGGGGTCGCGTCCCGGATTGCCGGAGTCGGCAAGCCGGGCGCGATCTTACACGGCCATGGGCGCGGTGAGGGGGGCGTGATGCGTGTAGCCGGACAACGAGAAATCGCCCGGTTCCACCTTTTCCAGCCATTCGGGTTCGTAGCGGCCCGTGACGGCGAAATCGGGGATGCGATCAGACAGCACCAGCTTGGGCGATTCGTACGGCTCGCGGGTGAGCTGTTCGCGAAGCATCGGCAGGTGGTTTTCGTAGATGTGCGCGTCGCCAATGAAATACGTGAACCAGCGCGGGGTGTAGCCGGTCAGGCGGCCCACCAGATGTAGCAGCGCGGCGCCTTCCGTCAGATTGAACGGCGTGCCCAGCCCGACATCGTTGGAACGGATGTACAGGCAGAGCGAGATCTCGCGCGTGGTCGCGTTGGGCAGGAATTGATAGAGCAGATGGCAGGGCGGCAGCGCCATTTCTTCGATCTGCGCCCAGTTCCAGCCGTGGAACAGGATGCGGCGGTCGCCCGGGCGTTCATGGATGGTGTCCAGGCATTGACGCAACTGGTCCACGGCCTTGTACATCAGCACCTTCGCCACGCCGCCTTCATTCAGGTCAGAGACCTTGGCGTAGCCGCGCGACAAGGCGTCTTCGATCTGGGCCGGGCGGCTGGCGTCCAATACCTTATAGGCAGGCCACTGGCGCCATTGCACGCCGTACACGGGGCCCAGGTCGTCCGGGCCTTCGCGGTACGGGTTGGCCAGCCACTGGCTGTTCTCGTTGGCGTTCTGGTCCCAGACCTTGCAGCCCAGTTCACGGAATTCCGCGGCGCTGCGCGAGGCCCGCATGAAACCCACCATTTCACCAATGGCGGACTTGAAGGCCAGCTTCTTGGTGGTGACGGCGGGGAAGCCTTTTTGCAGGTCAAAGCGCAGCGACGCGCCCGGCATGCTGATCGTGCGGATGCCCGTTCGGTTTTCCTGCCACGAGCCGGTGTCCAGGATGGATTGAACGAGGTCTAGATATTGTTTCATGGCGGTCCTCAGGCAGCGGCGGGCGCTTCCTGCGTGTCGACGATTTCAACCGAGAACGTCATGGCCGCGGTCTTTTCCAGCATGGCCGAGGCCGAGCAGTACTTCTCGTGCGACAACTGCACCGCGCGTTCGACGGCGGCTTGCGGCAGATTGCGGCCGGTGACGGTGAATGCGAAATGGATGCGGGTGAAGACCTTCGGGTCGGTATCGGCGCGATCCGCCTGGAGCTTGACGCTGCAACCCGTAACCGCATGACGGCCACGCTTCAGGATCAGCACCACGTCATAGGCCGTGCAGCCGCCGGTGCCGGCCAGCAGCATTTCCATCGGGCGGGGGGCCAGATTGTGTCCGCCGCCGTCTACAGCGCCATCCATCACGGCCACATGGCCGCTGCCGGTGCTGGCGGTAAAGAGCATGCCATTGGGGCCGCCCCAGTCGATCGTGCATTCCATTTCGAGTGTCCTTGAGCTTTGAGCGCAGTCAATGGCTGATGATACCTGTTGCGTACAATTCCAGGCACGAGAGCCCCGCCCCGCATCAGGGGTGTGCGCGCCAGTCTTCTCGAGGAGTAGTCCATGTCCACCGCCCTGTCCCGATCCGGCCCTGTTTCCTTCCTGCGCCGGACGAGCCCCCTGGATGCCTTGCTGGCCGAAGCCGACCGCGCGCTGCGCGTGCTGTCCAACAGCGCCACTGCCGGCCGGCCCTATCCCGCCAAGGCCCCCGAGGCGCCGGATACCCTGTCCGCGCAGGAAAAACGCCACGCCGCGGGCTTGATGCGGGTGAACCATGTGGGCGAGGTCTGCGCGCAGGCGTTGTATCGGGGGCAGGCGTCTGTGTGCCGCGAACCCGCTCCGCGCGCGTTGCTGCTGAACGCTGCGTCGGAAGAAGTGGACCATCTGGTCTGGTGCAACGAGCGATTGACCGAGCTGAACAGCCGGCCCAGCCTGCTGAATCCGGTCTGGTACGCGGGTTCGTTTGCCATGGGCGTGTTGGCCAGCGTGGCCGGCGTGCCAAAAAATTTGGGCTTCATGGCTGAAACCGAGCGGCAGGTCGAGGCCCATCTGGAAGAACATTTACGCACCTTACCGGTGCAAGACGAGCGCTCGCGCGAAATCGTCCGAAAGATGAAGGATGACGAGGCCGAGCACCGCGCCAGCGCCGAGCGGGCAGGGGGCGTGCCGCTGCCGGGCCCAATAAAGACGGCCATGCGCGCCATGTCCAAGGTCATGACGACGACGGCGTACTGGATCTGACATCGGCGGTTGCTAAAATGTTGCAGTGCGCAAATTCCGCAACGTTGTGGTGCGCGGCGCACTGATCTGGTGCAAAAAACAGGGTGGGATTACCCGGTGCCGTTCAGGGTAAATCCCCAAGGGGTTTACCCATTCGGCAAAAACCCTTTTTTTGGTTAGACCTATTGTTTGTGCGGGTCTTCAGAGGGTTGGATTGAAATTTGCGGCAAAAACGCAACGTGAAATCTGGCCTTCTAAAGAGATTAAAAAAATTCTTGCAACGCACAAAAAACCTCGGTACTATTCACTCATCGGATGTTGAAACGCAGTCGGCGCGGTGCAAAACCCCGACAGCGCAGCGAGCAGAAGGTCAGCTCCCAACATGCCACGGTTGTCTCCTCCACCCTCCTCCTTTGGTGGATTTAGCCCGAGATCTCACGATCTCGGGCTTTTTTTTGCGTCAAAATAATCCGTCCCTATTTTTAAGGGGCGCGACACCGCCAGTGCGGCCATTCGCCGTCTCCTCCCTATGGCGGCATCCGCGTTTTCCCTGGGATATTTCGCGTGTTCCGAGGCGGAAAGCTCTACAATCCTTCGCATGAAACCTGACCTTCCGCGCGTTCGCGGTGTTGTTGCATCCGCCCCTTCCCGGCCACGGCGGGTTGGCTTTCGAACAGCCCAAATTCGGGTGTTACGTTTCGTGCCTGTGAATTGCACTTCCTTATCGCTCCCATATATGGGCGTTACACCTGCCCCCGATAATGGCGGGCCTGTCTCGATAGACCAACCAGAGGTGATCTTGTGACCTGGCTGTACATATGCGTGGTCGCGTTCCTTGTTGGCGGGGCGATCGTCTGGTCGGAACGCTGGCATGGCCGTTTTACCGGCGACAGCGACCTCAATAAACCGCAAGCCAACCATTCCCGCGCCACGCCTCGCGTCGGCGGTTTGGCCGTGCTTGCTGGCACGCTGCTGGGCCTGCTTGTGCTGGGCCCCGCAAACATGACCCTGACCTGGCTTTGGCCGGCGCTGTTTGTTGCCGCCTTGCCGGTGTTCGTCGCGGGCTTGCTCGAAGACATCACCAAAGATATCGGCGCCAGCAAGCGTTTGCTGGCGGCATTTTTGTCGGCCGCAATCGCGTGGTGGCTGCTGGGCGGCGTCAGCCGTGTCGGCATGGCGCCGGTGGATTACGTGCTGTCCTATTGGCCTGTGTCGCTGCTGTTCACCATGTTTGCGGTGGGCGGCTGTACGCACGCGCTGAACATCGTTGACGGCATGAACGGCTTGGCCGGCATGGTCGCCACGTTGATGGCGGTGTCGATCAGCCTGGTGGCGCTGCAAGTGGGCGACGTGCCGATCTTCCTGATTTCCGCGGCCTTGGCCTCGGCCACCTTGGGGTTCCTGGTTTGGAACTTCCCGTTTGGCCGCGTGTTCCTGGGCGATGGCGGCGCGTACTTCCTGGGCTTCATGCTGGCTGAGCTGGCGGTGTTGCTGGTGGTGCGCAACCCCTCGGTGTCGCCGTTCTACGCCTTGGCCGTGCTGTTTTACCCGGTATTCGAAACGGGCTTTTCGATCTGGCGCCGCCGCTTCAAGCGTGGCGTGCCGGTTGATCAGCCGGATGCGTTGCACTTGCACCAGTTGGTGTTCCGCCGCCTGGTTCGTGTGACGTTCAGCCGCGGCCGCCGTCATGCGGTGCCGGCGCTGTGCAACGCGATGGCGTCGCCCTACATGTGGGTGCTGGCGTTGATCGGGTTGGTGCCGGCCACCATCTGGTGGGACAACGCCTGGGCGCTCTGCGCCAGTCTGGTGGTGTTCGCCAGCGTCTATATCTGGCTGTACGCGCGCCTGGTGTCCTGGCGCCGTCCGGGATGGCTGCTCTTGCCGTCCGTTTTGAAGACCTCGGATTAGTTTTGAGTGCCCCGGCGAATGCCGCCGGGGGCTCGGTTATCAATCACCCGACCATATTTAAAATGCCGTAGTCGATCTACGGTGAAGGGAGAGTTATGTTGCGAATTCAGGATGTGAAACTCGCTGTCGTTGGCCTTGGCTACGTCGGTCTGCCCCTGGCGGTGGAGTTCGGCAAGAAGCGCTCGGTCATCGGGTTCGATATCAATACGCGCCGTATCGACGCATTGAAAGCGGGTCACGACCATACGCTGGAAGTCAGCGACGAAGAGCTGGCCCAAGCCGCTCAACTGAGCTATACCGCCGACCGCGCCGAACTGGGCCAGGCCAACGTGTTCATCGTGACCGTGCCCACGCCCATCGACGAATACAAGCAGCCCGACCTGACCCCGCTGGTCAAGGCCAGCGAAACGATCGGCGCCGTGCTCAAGCGAGGCGACATCGTCATCTATGAATCGACCGTGTATCCGGGCGCTACCGAAGAAGATTGCGTGCCGGTGCTGGAACGCGTGTCGGGCCTGAAGTTCAACGTGGACTTCTACGCCGGCTACAGCCCCGAGCGCATCAACCCGGGCGACAAAGAACACCGCGTCAGCACGATCAAGAAGGTCACCTCCGGCTCCACGCCTGACGTCGCCGAACTGGTCGACCAGCTGTACAAGGAAATCATCACCGCCGGCACGCACAAGGCGTCCAGCATCCGCGTGGCCGAAGCCGCCAAGGTGATCGAGAACACGCAGCGCGACGTGAACATTGCGCTGATCAACGAACTGGCCCTGATCTTCAACAAGATGGGCATCGACACCGAAGCCGTGCTGCAAGCTGCCGGCACCAAGTGGAACTTCCTGCCGTTCCGTCCGGGCCTGGTGGGCGGTCACTGCATCGGCGTGGACCCGTACTACCTGACCCACAAGGCGCAATCCATCGGCTACCACCCCGAGATCATCCTGGCGGGCCGCCGCCTGAATGACTCGATGGGCGGCTACGTGGTGTCGCAGCTGGTCAAGGCCATGACCAAGCAGCGCATCCATGTGCAAGGCGCGCGCGTGCTCGTCATGGGCCTGGCCTTCAAGGAAAACTGCCCCGACTTGCGCAACACGCGCATCGTGGACATCGTGCGTGAACTGGGCGACTACAACGTCGACGTCGACGTGTACGACCCGTGGGTCGACCCGGAGGAAGCCGTGCATGAATACGGCCTGACCCCGGTCGCCAAGCCCGAGGAAGGCAAGTACGACGCCGTCATCCTCGCGGTGGCGCACAACCAATTCAAGGCCATGGGCGCCGAAGGCATCCGCAAGCTGGGCAAGGCGCAACACATCCTGTACGACTTGAAGTACGTGCTGTCGCCCGCCGAATCCGATCTGCGTCTGTAAGGATTGCGCCATGACTACACGTTTTGAGACCCTCAAGCAGGAACTGTCGGCCGCGCCGCGCAAGTGGCTCGTGACCGGCTGCGCCGGCTTCATCGGCTCCAACCTGCTGGAAACGCTGCTGAAACTGAACCAGACCGTCACCGGCCTGGATAACTTCGCCACCGGCCACCAGCGCAATCTGGATGAAGTGCGCGACTCGGTGTCGCCTGAGCAATGGGCGCGCTTCACCTTCGTTGAAGGCGATATCCGTGACCTGGCCGCTTGCCAGCGCGCCACGGAAGGCGTGGACTTCGTGTTGCACCAAGCCGCGCTGGGTTCCGTGCCGCGCTCGCTGAAAGACCCGATCACCACGAACGAAGTGAACATCGGCGGCTTTCTGAACATGCTGGTCGCCGCGCGCGACGCCGGCGTGAAGTCGTTCGTGTATGCCGCGTCCAGCTCCACGTACGGCGACCACCCGGCGTTGCCGAAGGTGGAAGAGAACATCGGCAAGCCTTTGTCTCCGTACGCCGTGACCAAGTACGTGAACGAGCTGTACGCCGACGTGTTCGCCCGTTCGTACGGCTTCGAAACCGTGGGCCTGCGCTATTTCAACGTGTTCGGCAAACGCCAGGACCCGGACGGCGCCTACGCCGCCGTGATCCCGAAGTGGACCGCCGCGATGATCAAGGGCGACGACGTCACCATCAACGGCGACGGCGAAACCAGCCGCGATTTCTGCTTTGTGGATAACGCGGTGCAAGCCAACCTGCTGGCCGCAATGGCCCCGCCGGAAGCCCGCAACCAGGTCTACAACGTGGCCGTCAGTGGCCGCAGCACGTTGAACGACCTGTTCGGATTCCTGGTCAAGGCGCTGGGCAACCAAAGCGTGACCTACGCCAAGAAGCCGGTGTATGCCGACTTCCGCGCAGGGGACGTGCGCCACTCGCAGGCCGACGTCAGCAAGGCCGGCCGTCTGCTGGGCTATGCGCCGTCACACACCGTGCTGCAAGGCCTGGAAGTGGCCATGCCCTGGTACACGCAATTCCTGCGTTGATTTGAAAGCACTTCTCCGCAAACTCGGAAACATCCACCCGGACCATCAGCGCATTTTCAAAGGCGCGTTCCGGGTGGCGGTGTTCCTCTTGTTGGGCAAGGCCGCCGGCGCCATCAAAGAGATGGCGGTGGCGTACCGCTACGGCGTCAGCGACGCCGTGGACGCCTACCAGTTCACGATGACCATGGCCACCTGGCTGCCGGTCACGATCGTGGGCGTGCTGTCGGTGGTACTGATTCCGGTGCTGGTGCGCCTGAACCGCGCCGAAGACGCCGAACGCAACCAATTCATCAAAGAGCTACAAGGCTGGGTCGCCGCGGCGGGTATTGCGTTGGCGATCGGCACGTGGTTCGCGTGGCCCTACGTGGTCGATGCGCTAGGCAAGGGCTTGCCTGAACGCGTGCGCGGCATGACGGGCGACTTGCTCGTGGCCTTTGCCCCAGTGTCGGCCCTGCTGCTCATCGCCGGCATCAGCGCCGCGCGCCTGCGTGCGCATGAACGCCACGTCAATACCTTGCTGGACAGCGTGCCCGCCGTGGCGACGCTGGCCTGGGTGATGCTGGCCGTAAGCGCCGATGGCGTGGGGCCGCTGCTGTGGGGCACGCTCGTCGGCTACGCGATTCAAACCGTGTGGCTGGCCTGGCTGGCTGCGCGCGCCGACAAGGGGTTCTGGGGCGCACCCAGGCTGACCTTGCGTTCGCCGCACTGGCCCGAACTGATGGGCGCGGCCGGCGTGATGCTGATCGGGCAAGTGGCAATGAGCTTTGTCGGCCCGCTGGACCAATACGCCGCGGCGAACCTGGGCGCCAACGCCAACGCCACGCTGGGTTACGCCAGCCGGCTGCTGTCGTTGTTGCTGGGCATTGGCGCCGTGTCGGTGGGCCGCGCTGCGCTGCCGGTGCTGGCCGACGTGCAAGCGCGCGGCGACACCGCGCGGGCGCGCAGCATGGCGCTGAAATGGTCGGTGCTGATGGTGGGCGCGGGCGCGGCCGCCGTGGCGATCGGCTGGGTGCTGGCGCCGTGGGGCGTGTCCGTGCTGTTTCAGCGTGGCGCATTCACCGCCGAAAATACCGAGGCCGTGGCGCACGTGTTGCGCTGGGGCCTGCTGCAATTGCCGTTCTATTTCGGCGTGCTGATCCTGGTGCAATTGCTGGCCAGCCAGAACCGTTACCGCATCATGGCCGCCATTGCCGTGGCCAATTTTGCGTTGAAGGCCCTGTTGAACACTGTGCTGGCGCCCAAGATGGGCGCGGCCGGCATCATGCTGGCGACCAGCCTCATGTATGTGCTGTCTTACGCGTGCTACCTGGTGGTGGCGATGCGCAAGGCCGAACCCAAGGAGGCCGATTGAATGTCCGACGCCGACTCCGGCCGCGCGCTGCGCGTGCTGCTGTTCATTCATTCGCTGCATGGCGGCGGCGCTGAGCGGGTTGCCGCCGACCTGAGCGCGCATTGGGCCGACATGGGCCGCGAAGTTATGATGGTGACCCAGGCCAGCGCCGATGGCGACGTCTATACGCTGCATCCGAAAGTGCGCCGCGAAGTCCTGCACACGGCAGGCGAGGGCGGCGGCCTGCGCGGCATCTGGAGCAATGTGCAGCGCGTGCGCGCCTTGCGCCGCGTGATCAAGGCGTTCCGCCCGGACATCGTGCTGGGCATGATGACAACCGCCTCCGTGCTGTCCGTGCTGGCCGCGAGCGGCCTGTCGTGCCGCGTGATCGCAACCGAACACACGCATCCCCCGTCGCAAACCCTGTCGGGCTTGTGGCAGCGCCTGCGCCGCATGACGTATCCGCGCGCCGCGCGCGTGGTTGCGTTAACGCGCGGCACAGCAGACTGGATCGAGCAACACGTGCCGGGCTCGCGCCTGGCTGTCATTCCCAACCCGGTGCACTGGCCGTTGCCGCGCGCCGAACCCGTGTTGACGCCGGTTTCGGGCGACGGCCGCAAACGCCTGTTGGCGGTGGGCCGCTTGCATGCGGACAAGGGCTTCGATCTGCTGATCCAGGCTTTTGCCACGCTGGCGCCATCGCATCCGGACTGGGATCTGGTTATTCTGGGCGAAGGCGATGAACGCCGCGCGCTGGAAGCGCAGGTCGCCAACGCCGGGCTGGCCTCGCGCATTGCGATGCCGGGACGCGCCGGCAACGTAGGCGACTGGTACGGCAGCGCTGACCTCTATGTGCTGACGTCGCGCTTTGAAGGCTTGTCGAACACCTTGCTGGAATCGATGGCCAGCGGCTTGGCCGCAGTGTCGTTTGATTGCGATACCGGCCCGCGCGAGATTGTGCGCGAGGGCATTGATGGCGTTTTGGTACGCCCCAACGGCGACGTGCCGGCGCTGTGCAAGGCGCTGGCGGACGTCATGGATAACGACGCAGGGCGCCAGCGGATGGCGCAGGCAGCAACCGATGTGCGCGACCGTTTTTCGGCCGCGCGCGTGCTGCAACAATGGCAAGAACTTTTTGACGGCGTGCGCGCGCCGGGCCGCTAGGCCTGGCCCGCATGCCGTTGCTACGGTGACCACGAGAACCTCATCATGTGTGGAATAGTCGGAATTTGGGGCCCCATCGGGAACAAGGAACGCGTGCTGGCGGAAAGCTGCCGCCGCATCCGCCACCGCGGGCCGGACAGCAACGGTTTCTGGGAAGACCCCGAGGCCGAGCTGGCGCTTGCGCACGTGCGCCTGGCGATCCTGGACCTGACCGAAGCCGGCCACCAGCCCATGACGTCCGCGTGCGGCCGCTATGTGATGGTGTTCAACGGCGAGGTCTATAACCACCTGGACATCCGCAAGCAGCTTGAGCAATCGGCGCTGGCGCCGTCGTGGCGCGGCCATTCCGACACCGAAACCCTGCTGGCCGGTTTTACCGCGCTGGGCATCGAGGCCACGTTGCAGGCGGCGGTGGGCATGTTCGCCATCGCCTTATGGGACCGCGCCTCGCGCAAGCTGATGCTGGCGCGCGACCGCATGGGCGAAAAGCCGCTGTACTACGGCTACTCGGGCGCTGAACTGGTGTTCGCGTCCGAGCTCAAGGGCTTGATGCCCATCCCCGGATTTGGCCGCGACCTGAACCGCAACGCGCTCGCGTCGTTCATGCGGCACAACTACATCCCCGCGCCGCAATCCATCTATCAAGGCATCGCCAAACTGCCGCCGGGCACGTGGGTGGAATTCACCGCCGACGACACCCGCAGCCGCCGCATGCCCGAGCCGCGCGTGTACTGGTCGGCGCGCGACGCCGCCGACGCCGCCGCCAAATCGCGGCTGACGTTTGAGTCCGACGCTCAAGCCACCGAAGCGCTGGAAGCCGTGTTGTCCAAGGCGGTCGGCGGGCAGATGTTGTCGGACGTGAGCTTGGGCGCCTTCCTGTCGGGCGGCATTGATTCGTCGACCATCGTCGCGCTGATGCAGGCGCAAAGCGCCAAGCCCGTGCGCACCTTCGCGATCGGTTTCCACGAAAAGGGCTACGACGAGGCGCAGCACGCCAAGGCCGTCGCCACCCATCTGGGCACGGACCACACTGAACTGTATGTGACCGCGGCGGATGCGCTGGCGGTCGTGCCGTCGCTGGCGGACATGTATGACGAACCGTTCGCCGATTCGTCGCAGATTCCGACGTCGCTCGTCACGAAGATGGCGCGCCAGCACGTCACCGTGGCCTTGTCGGGCGACGGCGGCGATGAACTCTTTGGCGGCTACTCGCGCTATTTCCGCGTGAACAAGTGGTGGCAGCAGTGCGAGCGCGTTCCGGCGCTGTTGCGCAAACCCGCTGGCGCGCTGCTCACCGCATCGACGCATCTGCCCGGGCGGGGCGCGTGGCGCGGCAAAGTCGGCAAGCTCGGCGAACTGTTGCGCACCGATTCGCGCGGCGATTTCTATCGCCACTTCGTGTCGTACTGGGCGGACCCGTCCCAGGTCGTCAAAGGTGGCGTCGAACCCGTCTCGGAATTTGCGCGCGCCATGCAAGGCACGACCTTCGAAGCCATGATGAAGCTGGACACGGTGACTTACCTGCCCGACGACATCCTGGTCAAGGTTGACCGCGCCGCCATGGCCGTCAGCCTGGAAACGCGCGTGCCGCTGATCGATCACCGCGTGTATGAATTCGCCTGGAGCCTGCCGCATCAATACAAGGTGCGCGGCAATACGGGCAAGTGGCTGCTGCGCCAGGTGCTGCATCGCCACGTGCCGCAGGCGCTGGTGGACCGCCCCAAGCGCGGCTTCGCCGTGCCGCTGGCTGCGTGGCTGCGCGGCCCCTTGCGGGAATGGGCGGACGCGCTGCTGGACCCGGCGCGCTTGCGCCAGGAAGGCTGGTTCGAGCCCGAACCCATTCTGCGCAAGTGGCGCGAACACACGTCGGGCCATCGCAACTGGGACAGCCATCTGTGGGGCGTGCTGATGATGCAGGCCTGGCTGGATCGTTATCGTGCAGGACCGGATCAAGGGGGATCTATTGGGAGTCTTTGACGAATGAGAATATTGATGCTGGTCAGTTCCATGCATGCGGGCGGCGCCGAGCGGGTGGCTGCCACACTCGTCAGCGCATGGGCCGAACGCGGGGATGCCGTCACCTTGACGCCCACCTACTCGTCCAAGGGCACGTGTTTTTATCCCTTATCGGACAAGGTCGAACTTGCCTGGCTGGCCGATATCGCCGGCACGCGGGCCTCGGGCGGGTGGGCTGCGTTCAAGCGCCTGATGGCGCTACGCAAACACATCCGCGACACCAAGCCCGATGTGGTGGTGTCTTTCCTGACCAACGTCAATGTGGCCGCCATCCTCGCCACGCGAGGGCTGGGCGTGCCGCTCATCGTTTGCGAACGGACCAACCCCGTCGCCGAAACGACCACGGGTTCGGTGTGGCGCAAGCTGCGCCGGCTGCTGTATCCGCGCGCCGACATGGTGACGGTGCAGGCGGAAGACACCGCCGGCCCGTTCTCGCGCCAAGTGCCGGGCATCAAGCGCCTGGCCGTCATTCCCAATCCTTTGCCTGCGCCCTTGCTGGATGCGCCGCGCGTGCAACAGCGCGAAGACGGCGGCCCGCTTGAACTGCTGGCCATGGGACGTCTGGTGGCAGACAAACAATTCCATCTGCTGATCGACGTGTTTGCGCAATTGGCGCCGTTGAATCCCGACTGGAACCTGCGCATCTGGGGCGAAGGCCCCGAGCGTGCCGCGCTGGAAGCGCAGATCGAGCGCCTGGGCCTGCAATCGCGGGTCAGCCTGCCCGGCCGCACCGAAACGCCGTGGGAAGAACTGGCGCGCGGCCAGGCCTTCGTGCTGAGCTCGCTGGTGGAAGGTTTTCCGAATGTGTTGCTGGAAGCCATGTCGCTGGGCCTGCCGTGCGTGGCGTTTGATTGCCCGAGCGGCCCGCGCGAAATGACGCGCGACGGCCAGGACGCGTTGCTGGTGCCGGCAGGCGACAGCGATGCGCTGCGCGATGCGTTGCAGCGCGTGCTGAGCGACGTGTCGTTGCGCCGTCAATTGGGCGAGCGTGGAGCAACGGCCGTGCGCCATCGTTATGCGCTGGAAGCGGTGCTGACGGAATGGGACGAACTGTTCGAAGCGGTGCGGGAGGGGCGATGAGCACCCCCGCGCTGCGCGTGCTGCATGTCATCACCGGTCTGGGGCAGGGCGGCGCGGAATCCGTGCTGCTGCGCCTGGCGACCTATCCCGATGCGGGGGTGGAACACACCGTCGTGTCGCTGACCGATGAAGGTATCTACGGCGAGCGTCTGCGCGCAGCCGGCGTTGCGGTGCATGCGCTGGGCATGAAGCGCGGGCGTGTCAGCCTGGGCGGTTTTCTGGCCTTGCGCCGGTTGATCGCCGACGCGCGCCCCGATGCCGTACAGACGTGGATGTATCACGCCGACCTGATCGGCGGGCTGGCCGCAAGGCTGGCGGGCGTGCGCGCCATTGCGTGGGGCATCCGCAATTCGGGCGCGCACCTGGAACGCAGCAGCCGGTCGGCGCGCATCGTGTTGCGTGCGTGCGCGGCCTTGTCGGGCAGCGTGCCTCGCGCCATTGTCTGCGCCGCGCAGAACGCCGCCGAGCGCCATGCGGAAAAGGGTTATCGGCGCGACCGCATGGAGGTGATCTCCAACGGCTATGACTTATCGCGCTATGCCCCCGATGCGCAGGCGCGCTCGCGCGTGCGGGCGCAATGGGGCGTGTCGGAAGACGCGCCGGTGATCGGCTGCGTGGCCCGCTGGGACCCGCTCAAGGACCACGCCAATCTGCTGCGCGCTGTGGCCGCGCTGGTGCGCGATGGCCGTGATGGCGGCCTGCGTTGCGTGCTGGTCGGACGCGGCATGAGCGCCGACAACCCCGAACTTGCCGCCTTGATCGACAAGCTGAACCTGCGCGACCGCCTGATTCTTGCCGGCCCCAGCGACGATGTTCCCGCCGTGATGAACGGCCTGGACCTGCATGTGCTGTCGAGCTGTGCCGAAGGCTTTCCCAACGTCGTGGCCGAAGCGATGGCCTGCGGCGTGTACTGCGTGGTGACCGACGTGGGCGACGCCGCCTACATCGTTGGTGACACCGGCGTGGTCGTGCCCCCTGAACAAGCCGAGGCGCTTGCGCGCGGCATCGAAACCGCCTTGTGCGACGTGGCCGCGCGCGGCCATGGCCGTGCAGGCGAAGCCGGCCGCGCCCGCGTGCTGGAAAATTTTGACCTTGCCCGCATGGTGCAACGTTACATCGCCGTATGGCGCCGCATTTCTGGAGTCCAGGCATGAGCACCGGCCGCCGCCTGATGTTTGTCGTCAATAACCCCGCGTTTTTCATGTCGCATCGCGTGCCAGTGGCGCTGGCCGCACAACGCGCGGGGTATGACGTGCATGTGGCGACGATGGACGGGCCCGCCGTGGCCGACATCCAGGCACTCGGCATGACGCACCACGCCATTCCGATGACGCGCAGCGGCAAGCATCCCTTGCAGGAGCTGGGCACCTTGATGGCGCTGTTGCGGCTGTTCCGCCGCGTGCGTCCTGACGTGGTGCACCTGGTCACGATCAAGCCCGTGCTGTATGGCGGCATCGCCGCGCGTCTGGCACGCGTGCCCGGCATGGTGGCCGCGATCTCCGGGCTGGGCTTCGTGTTCCTGTCCAATTCGCTGAAGATGCGGATGGTGCGCGCGGTGGTGGCGCGGCTGTATCGCGTGGCGCTGGGGCATCCCAATAGCCGGGTGATTTTCCAGAACACCAGCGACCGCGACATGCTCAAGTCGCTGGGCGCCGTGCGCGATGAGCAGGTCGTCATCATCCGCGGCGCAGGCGTGGACCTGAATGCGTACCGGGCCTTGCCCGAGCCGCCCGCACCGCCCGTCGTGGTGACGATGGTGGCGCGTTTGCTGCGCGACAAGGGCGTACAGGAATTTGTGCAGGCGGCGTCGCTGCTGCGCGAACGCGGCGTGCCCGTGACGATGCAATTGGTGGGCGGCGTGGACGCTGGCAACCCGGCATCCGCGACGCAGGCCGAGGTCGAGGCCTGGCAACGTGATGGCGCGGTCCAGGCGCTGGGCGAACGGTCGGACATCGCCGAGCTGTACGCGGCGTGCCACATCGCCGTGCTGCCCTCATACCGTGAGGGGCTGCCGAAGTCACTGATCGAAGCCGCGGCCTGCGGGCGTGCGGTGGTGACGACCGACGTGCCCGGCTGCCGCGATGCCATCGAACCGAATGAGACGGGCTTGCTGGTGCCCGTGCGTGATGCGCGAGCCTTGGCCGACGCCATCGAACGCTTGGCAGAAGATGCCGCGCTGCGTCAGTCCATGGGGGCAGCGGGCCGTGTGCTGGCGGAACGCGAATTCAATATCGAGCGCGTCGCCCGCATCCATGTGGAGCTGTACGACGCGCTCAGCGCCTGAGCCGGCTGAACGCATAGGGCCTGCTGGGTGGAGCACGCCGCGTGGCGTACTCCGCGCGGGGCAACCTAGTGGCGGCGCGCCATCGCGTCGATCCAGAAACGGGTCGACGGGTCTTGTTGGCCAGGCTGCGGCGCATCCAGTTCGCGCATGATGCTCTTGGCCAGCACCTTGCCGAATTCCACGCCCCATTGATCAAACGGGTTGATGCCCCAGATCACGCCTTGCGTGAACACCTTGTGTTCGTACAGGGCCAGCAGCGCGCCCAGCGTGTAGGCTTCCAGACGCGGCAACACAATCAGTGACGACGGGCGGCCGCCCGGGTGCACGCGATGCTGCGCCAGCAGCCGCGCACGGGCCGGGTCGCGTTCGGTGGCGGAGGTTTCCGCCAACGCTTCCTCGAACGATTTGCCGCGCAACAGCGCCGAGCGCTGCGCCAGGCAATTGGCGATCAGCAGCTCGTGATGGCGCGCGTAATCGTGGTCGGGCTGTTCGCACAGGATGAAATCCACGGGCGCGCCCATGGAGTCCTGATGCAGCCATTGAAAGAAGGTGTGCTGGCAGTCGGTGCCTGACATGCCCCAGATCGCCGCGCCGGTCGGCACGCCGACGGGGCTGCCGTCGGCGGTGGCGACCTTGCCCAGCGATTCCATTTCCAGCTGCTGCGCCCACGGCACCAGGTGATACAGCCGGGAATCATAGGGCGCGATGACCAGCGAGTCATACCCCAGCACGCTGCGATTCACGACCCCGGCAAGCGCCATTTGCACGGGCGCGTTGTCGGCCAGCGGCGCGGTGCGGAAGTGTTCGTCCATGGCGGCGGCGCCGGCCAGCAGCTGGTCGAACGCATCGTTGCCCAGCGCCAAGGCGATGGGCAGACCGATGGCCGACCACAACGAATAGCGCCCGCCCACCCAGTCCCAGATCTGAAAGATGTGGTCGGGCAGAATGCCCAGGTTCAGCGCGGCTTCCACGTTGGCGGTAATCGCCACAACCTGTTTGATCGGGTCGGCCACGCCCGCGTCGCGCAGCCAGTTCATCGCCACTTCGGCGTTGGCCAACGGTTCGGTCGTGGTGAACGATTTCGACGCGACGATGACCAGTGTGTCGTGCGGGTCCAGCCGGCTCATCGCGTCGGCCACCGAATGCGAATCGACGTTCGACGCGAAGCGGACTTCGCGGCGGGCGCCGCCATGGCGCAGCGCGCGGGTGACCAGGCGCGGCCCCCAGTCGCTGCCGCCGATACCCAGATGCAGCACATAGCCGTAGCGGTCGGCGGCATCGGCCTCACGCACGAATTCGCGCAGACGGTCGCGTTCGGCCTGCACGGCGTTGGCGACTGCCGGCGGCGGCTCCGCCGCGCGCAAGGCGGTGTGCCAGGCGGCGCGGCCTTCCGTCCAGTTGGCGTGGCCGCCGTCGAACAGCATGGCGCGCGCGGCGTCAAAGCCTTGCTGCGCCAGCAGTTCGCCGGAAGCCGCCTGCAAGTCGGGCGAGTGGGCCTGGGTGCTCAGGTCCAGGCGCAAACCGGGCGCCGGGATCAGCCGCAATTGCTCGCCGCGCCGCGATGCGGCGTGGGCCGCTGCGGTGAAGCGTTGCCAGGCTGGGCTGTTGGACAGTGACATGGACGGCTCAGAACGGCAGTTTGGCGTCTGGCGCCAGCTTGCCCAGTTCGCGGCGGAAGTCGGCCTGGATGCGTGCGAGGGCCTCGGCGTTCTCGGCCTCGAAGCGCAACACGACCACCGGCGTGGTGTTCGACGGACGCGCCAGGCCGAAGCCGTCGGCGTATTCGGCACGTACGCCGTCGATGGTGATCACGCGGCGGGCGTCGGGGAATTGCCCCTGGTCCTGCAAGGCTTTCACCAGCGTGAAGGGCTGGCCTTCTTCCATTTCCAGCTTCAGTTCGGGCGTGGACACGTCTTGCGGCAAGGCTTCCAGCGGCGCGCACGGGTCGGCAAAGCGCGACACGATTTCGAGCAGGCGCGCGCCGGTGTAGAGGCCGTCATCAAAGCCGTACCAGCGTTCCTTGAAGAAGATGTGGCCGCTCATTTCGCCCGCCAGCGGCGCGCCGGTTTCGGCCAGCTTGGCCTTGACCAGCGAATGGCCCGTCTTCCACATCAGCGGCACGCCGCCCGCAGCTTCGACCGACAAGCCCACGTGGCGGCTGCACTTCACGTCATAGATGATCGTGGCGCCGGGGTTGCGGTCCAGCACGTCGCGGGCAAACAGCACCAGTTGGCGATCCGGCCAGATGATCTGGCCCGACTTCGTGACCACGCCCAGGCGGTCACCGTCACCGTCGAACGCCAGACCGAGTTCGCAATCGGTCTCGCGCACGCACTTGATCAGGTCTTGCAGGTTTTTGGGTTCGGCGGGATCGGGGTGGTGGTTGGGGAACGTGCCGTCCACTTCGCAGAAGAGTTCGGTCACTTCGCAGCCCAGCTCGCGGAACAGCTGGGGCGCGACCGCGCCCGCGACGCCGTTGCCGCAGTCGATCGCAATCTTCATCGGGCGGGCCAGCTTCACGCCGGAGGCCACGCGCGCAATGTAGGCGGCCACCAGATCCAGCTGGCGGCGCACGCCGGCGCGCTCGGCGGGCGCGGGGCTCGTGCCGTTCATGGCGGCGCCCAGCGCCTGCACGTCATCGCCGTACAGGGCGCGTCCGCCCATCATCATCTTGAAGCCGTTGTACTTGGGCGGATTGTGGCTGCCCGTGATGGCCACGCCCGAGCCGCACTGCATGATGTGCGTGGCGAAATAGACCAGCGGGGTCGGGACCATGCCGATGTCCACGGTGTCCACACCGCCTTCCAGCATGCCTTCCTGCAAAGCCATCGACAGCATGTCGCTGCTCAAGCGGCCATCCCGGCCCACCACCAGCGTCTGCACGCCGGCCTCGCGCGCGCGGCCGGCCAGCGCCACGCCCAGGGCGCGCGCGAACGACGCGTCGATCAGGTCCGGCACGGTGCCGCGGATGTCATAGGCCTTGAAGACCGAGGCGGGAAACTGCGACTTGTTATTGCCCACGACGATTCCTTGATAAGGGAGTTGCAACGGGGGATTCGGCCAGGGCTAATGGAAAACCCGAATGCCAAAACCCGCCTGAAAAGAGGGTCAAGGTGTGAATTATCCTCCATCGGCGCATGCGCCTTCATCCCTCGGTCGGCGTAGGGCGTCTTAACGGTAGCGCGTGCCCTGGTTTGGTGCGTGGCGCGGCCGTATCGCCTTGATCCGGTGCATGACGCGGCGGGGCTGAAAGGCCCTGTCCCAGGGGCGCCGCCGTGGCATGGAACTTGCTCGTCATCCGAAGGTGATACGCTTGCGCTGCAAGTAGAAAGACCGGGAGGGGCCATGGGTGCCAAAGTATCTACTGTCATGTCATCGGGAGGCGCCACCAGCCGGCGAGGCCCCCCCACGGATTTCGCCGGGCCAGCCGCTGGCCGCGAACGCCGGCTTGATATCCATGTATTCCACTCCGACGCCGGCGAATTGTCGTCTGGCCGCGCCTGGGAACGTTGTGTCTGGCGCGACGCGCGCGTCCTGATCGCTGAATGCCCGGCGCCGCATCTTCCCGCTTCCATTGAGTCCGCGCTGCGCGCCGTTGCCGCCGATGTCGCGCGCGATCGCGGCTGGCAGGGCATGGGCACCGTGGCGTTCGCGCTGGATGACCGCAGCGGCGTGTTCAGGGTGATAGGCGCCGATGCGCAGCCGCACAGCGGTTCGGCCATGGTCAGCCCCGATCCCGACAACGCGCACGCGCTGGAAATGCGCATCGACGGCTGCGTGGACCGCCGCCTTCCCTGCACGCGCCTGCTGGTCTGCGGCGCGACGCGGGGCGAGGCGCTGCGCCGCGCGTACCGGGCGCTGTCCGAGATGCCCGGCCCCGCCGGCGTTGACCGGGCATTCCTGATGAACCGCATCGCGTCCCGCGCTTATTGCTCCGGCCTGACCGGCACGCGCCTGGACCAGGCCGTCGGCTAGCGCGGCGCTTCGGCCCGCGCGATTCCGCCCCTACAATAGTCCGCACATCCCTAGACCCGCGCCTGGGCGAGACCAGGCCATTCTTGTGCGGCTGCTATGACATTGCTGAGCGATCTTCAGTCCCTCCTGGGTTTCACCCATGTGTTGACCGGTGTGGATGCCGAGTCCTATGTGCAGGATTGGCGCCGCCGCTATCGGGGTTCCGCGCTGGCGGTGATACGCCCCGGGTCCACGCAGGAAGTGGCCGACGCCGTGAAACTGTGCCTGCATCACGGCGTGCCGGTGGTGCCGCAAGGTGGCAATACCGGCCTGTGCGGCGGCGCCACGCCAGACGACTCCGGCCGCGCCGTGGTGCTGTCCACCGCCCGCCTGACCGCCATACGCAACCTGGATACCGACAACGACACCATCACCGTGGAAGCGGGCTGCATCCTGCAAGCCGTGCAAGAGGCCGCCGCAGCGGCCAACCGCCTTTTCCCGCTCAGCCTGGCGGCCGAAGGCAGCTGCACCATCGGCGGTAACCTGGCCACCAACGCTGGCGGCACGCAGGTGCTGCGCTACGGCAACACGCGCGACCTGGCGCTGGGCCTGGAAGTGGTGACGGCCGATGGCGAAATCTGGAACGGGCTGCGCGGCCTGCGCAAGGACAACACCGGCTACGACCTGCGCGACCTGTATATCGGCAGCGAAGGCACGCTGGGCATCATCACCGCCGCCACGCTCAAACTGTTCCCCCGGCCGGTGGCGTCGTGCACCGCGCTGCTCACCCTCGACACGATCGACCACGCCGTGGAATTGCTGTCGCGCGCACGCACCGGTTTTGGCGCGGCGTTGACGGGCTTTGAATTGATGAGCGGCGCCTGCCTGCAAGCTGTCGTGCGGCTGTTCCCGCAGCAGCGCCTGCCCTTCGAAGGCGCGTCCGCCGAGTCTCCGTGGTTTGCGTTGCTTGAGTTGTCCGACAGCGAAAGCGAAGCGCATGCGCGTGAACGCTTTGAAGCGGTGCTGGGCGAGGCCATCGACGCCGGTCTCGTCGACGATGCCGTCATCGCCGCCAACGTGGCGCAGAGCAAGGCGCTATGGCACTTGCGCGAAAGCATTCCGCTGGCCGAAGCCGAGCTGGGCAAGTCGGTCAAGCACGACGTGTCCATTCCCATTTCGTCCATCGCCGGTTTCGTGCACAAGACCAATGCCTTGCTGCAATCCCGCTTTCCTGGCGTGCGCCATGTGATCTTCGGGCATCTGGGCGATGGCAATCTGCATTACAACGTGGCGAACGCCGCAGGCCAGACCGAGGCCGAGTTGCTCGCCCTGCAAAGCGAAATCTACGGCGTGGTGCATGACAGCGTGCATGCGCATAGCGGCTCGATCAGCGCCGAGCATGGCGTGGGCCAACTCAAGCGCGACGAACTGCCGCGCTACAAGAGCCCTGTCGAACTTGCGCTGATGCACCGGATCAAGCGCGCGCTGGACCCGCAAGGGCTCATGAATCCGGGCAAGGTGCTGCAAGGCTGAGCGGCGTGGTCCGCTACCCCCTGCGTTCCTTATTTCACACGGAGCCTCAATGATGGCAGTCAGTCCCGCGGCGGGTGCGAATCATCGGGTGCTGATCGTTGAAGACGATCACATCATTGCCGGCAACCTGTTCTCTTTCCTGGAGGTGCGCGGGTTTTTGCCGGACGTGGCCTACACCGGCCACGCCGCGCTGGAACGCATGAAAGAGCAACGCTTTGATGCGCTGATCCTGGACATCGGCTTGCCGGGCATGGACGGCAACGCAGTGCTGCACGCGTTGCGAAATGAACGGCGCGTGGATGTGCCCGTGCTGATCCTGACCGCGCGCGACAGCCTGGAAGACAAGCTGGCGGGTTTTTCCCATGGCGCCGACGATTACCTGACCAAACCCTTCGCGTTGCTCGAAGTCGAAGCACGTCTGCTGGCGCTGATTCAGCGCGCCAAGGGCTCAACGGTGGATTCGGTGCGCGTGTTTGGCCCGGTGCAGTACGACACGCGCAGCCGTGCGGTATCGGTCAATGGCACGCCCGTGCACCTGACGCGCAAGGCAGGCCTGATCATGGAAGCGCTGATGCGCGACCCCGGCCGGGTTGTGGCGCGCGAAGAGCTGGAGTCCATGCTGTGGGGCAACGAGCCGCCGTCCTCCGACGCGCTGCGCAGCCAGGTCCATCTGCTGCGCCGCGCGCTGGCGGATGCCGGCTTTGATGGCATCGAGACCATGCACGGCACCGGTTGGCGCCTGACGCTGGGCGGGGCCGCGGCATGACGCGCGCTGCCACCGGCACCTTGACGCAGCGCGTGGTGTGGGCGCTGACGGGCACGGTCGCCTTGTTCGTGACGGCGCTGGCGCTCTTGGCCTACCTGACGTTCGACCAGATGGAAGACGATCTGGTCAACGACATTCTCAATACCGAAATGGACCGGCTGGTGCAGCATGCGCGCGCCAGCGACGAATTCATGCCGCGCCAGGGCGCACGCGAATTGGGCGGATCAATGCGCGCCTGGATGAGCGTGGACGGACAGCGTCCGGCCGGCATTCCCGATGAAGTGCTGGGCCTGGATAACGGGCTGCACCTGATCGAGCCCGGCGCCTACACCTGGCACGTGATGGTGGCCGAGACCGGACGCGGCAAGGTCTATCTGCTGTACGACGCGACCGACAACGAAGAGCGTGTCCACGATTTCGGCCTGATCGTGTTGGGCGTAGGCGCCATTTGCGTCGTCGGCGCCTACGCATTGTCGCGGCGCGTGGCCACGGTGGCGGTGGGGCCGCTCTTGGACTTGACCGACCGTTTATCGACCTGGGCGCCCGGGTCGCCTGATATGGCCGTCACCCGCGACGACGAGGCCGGCCGCCTGATCGAAGCCTTCAACCGGGTGCAGAACCAGGTCGACCGATCCATCGCCCGCGAACGCGAGTTTGCGGGCAACCTGAGCCACGAGGTGCGCACCCCGCTTGCCGCCATCCGCTCTGATAGTGAACTGATGTTGCTGACGCAGGCGCTGACGCCCGACCAGCGCACGCGCCTGACGCGTGTCATGGAAAACGTGGACGATGTGATCGTGTGCCTGGAAAGCGCCCGAGCCATGGCGCGCGACCAATTGCTGCTGCCCGCCCCGGTTGATATCGCCGACTGCATGGAAGACGCCTGGCGCGGTTACGAGGTGCAGGCGCAACACGCCAACCTGCGCTGGGACAACCAGATTGCCCCCGGCCACGTCCTGACGCTGGACCGCTACGCCTTGCTGACGGTGCTGCGCAACCTGGTGCGCAACGCGGTCGAGCATGCCGCCCCGGCGACGCTGACCACCCGGTTCACCGACGATGGCGTGCTGGAATTGAGCGACGACGGCAAAGGCATCGCCGAAGCCGATCTGCCGTTCCTGTTCCGCCGCTACTACAGCGGCCGGCTGCGCGACTCCGGCGTCGGCGCGCATGACGAGACCGCGCGCGGCTTGGGCCTGGCCATCGCCAAACGCGTGTGCGACATGCAGGGCTGGTCGCTGACGGTGGCGTCGTCGCGCGAACCCGAAACGCGTGGCACGCGATTCTCGTTGCGCTTCGACGCGGCAGCCGGCGTTGATGCCGCCACGAATTCCGCCACGTCCAGCACCCCGCGCCCGGGCTCCACAGCCGGCGTTGCGCCCAAGACACAAGATCGAATTTGACGATTTTTCGACTGTCCGCGCTCTAAGCTTTCTGCTTGTCCGACGCGTCCCCAGTCCATTGATCCATGTCGTCCCCCTTGCTGTCCGCGCCGCATGCGCCGTCGCCTGCGTGGTACCTGAGCACGCAGCTCGTCGGCGTCACGCTGATGCTGGCGTGCCTGGCTTGGTGGGCCAACGCCTCGGGCATGGATATGCGCATCGCCCGCGCGCTGTTCGATCCCGCCCTGGATGATTTCCCGCTGCACCTGAATCGTTGGTTCGATCTGTTCGGACATCGCATGGTGCTTGCGCTGCCGATTGGCGTGGCGTTGGCGGCCGTGGCGGCGGCCGTGGCAAGCTTTCGCATCCCCGCCTTGCGTCCCTGGCGCGGCGCAGCGCTTGCGCTGGCGGCGACGTGCCTGGTTGGCCAACTGGCGGTGAACCAGCTCAAACACCACACGACCTTGCCGCGCCCCTATGACCTGGAAACGCTGGGCGGCTACACGCCATACCCGCTGCACTGGTGGACGTGGGCGCGTGCGCGGGCGGGCGGTGCGTTGCCCAGCGGCCACGCGGGCGCCGGCTATTCGATGCTGACGCTGTATTTCGCGGGCTGGGCACTGAACCGTCCGGCGTGGCGCTGGTGGGGCCTGGCCCTGGGCGTGACCGCAGGCGTCGCCTTTTCCGTGGTGCGCATTCTGCAAGGCGCCCATTTCCTGAGCCAGACGCTGTGGTCGGCCACCTTGCTTTGGTTTCTGGCGGCGTTGTTCTTCTACCCGGTGATCGTGGGCCGAGCCGCTGCGCGCGGCCCGGCCCGGCAAACGCCGGTTCAGTTGAGCAGCACGCCCGGCAACCACAGCGAAAACGCGGGCACATAGGTCACCAGCGCCAGCGCGGCCAGCAGCGCGCCGTAAAAGGGCCAGATTGTGCGCATCACGGTGCCGACCGACACGCCGCCGATGGCGCACCCCACGAACTGCGTGGTCCCCACGGGCGGGGTGTTCAAGCCCAGCGCGCAATTCAGCAGCATCACGATGCCGAACTGCACCGGCCCCATGCCGTACTGCATGCAGATCGGCAGGAAGATCGGCGTGCAGATCAGGATGGTGGCGGCCATGTCCAGAAACGTGCCCAGCACGAACAGGATGATGTTGACCATCAAGAAGATGGCCCACGGGCTGGTCGATACCGACGCCATCAATTCGCCTGTCTTTTCCGCTACGCCATAAAAGCTGATCAGATAGCCGAAGGTGGCCGAGATGCCAATCAGCAGCAGCACGACGCCGGTTGTCTTGACGGCCTTGCTGGCGGCGCGCACGAACTGGTCCCACGTTAGCGAGCGGTACACGAAGATCGTTAGCGCCAGCGCATACAAAACCGCCACCGCCGCGGATTCCGTTGCGGTGAAAACGCCGCTGAGGATGCCCGTGATGATCAGCACCACAACAAACAGGCCGGGCGCCGCCGCGATCAGCGAACGCAGCACGATGTGCCATCCCGGAAACGTGCCCGCCGGATACCCGCGGCTGCGCGCCACGAAGTACGCCGCCGCCAGATTACACAAGGTCAGGATCAGCGCGGGCACAACCCCTGCCGCGATCAGCGCCGCGATCGACACCTTGCCGCCCGCCGCCAGCGTGTAGATGATGATGTTGTGGCTGGTAGGCATCAGCGCGCCGACCAGCGCCGCATGCGTGGTGACGTTCACCGCGTAGTCGGCGTGATAGCCCTCGCGCTTCATCATCGGGATCATCACCGACCCCATCGCCGACACATCGGCCACGGGCGACCCGGACACGCCGCCGAACAGCGTGCAGGCCACCACGTTGGACATGCCGAGCCCGCCGCGCACGTGCCCCACCAGCGACTTCGCAAACGTCACGATGCGGTCGGCGATGCCGCCGTACAGCATCAGTTCGCCCGTGAAGATGAAGAAGGGAATGGCCAGGAACGAAAAGGCGTTCATGCCCGAGGTCATCTGCTGGAACGCAACCTGCAAGGGCAGGTCTTCGACCATGATGGCGGTGATGGACGACAAGCCAATGGCGAACGCCACCGGCACGCCGATCACCAGAAACCCCATGAACGTAAAGGAAAGCAGTGTCAGCGCCATGCCGGTACCACCTTATGGTTGCGCAGGATGGCGATGATGTGCTCAACGGAAAAGAGCGCGATCAGGGCGCCAGACAGCATCGCGGGGATGTATTTCCAGGCGTTGGAAATGCCCAGGTTGGGGATCTTGTAGGCAGACACCGATTCCGCCAGCATCCCGCAGTTCCAGGCCATCAGCACGCCAAACAGCAGCACCAGCAGATGGATGAAGATCCGCAGCCGCCGCTGGCCAACGGGGGGCAAGGCGTCCAGCAGCGATTCAAAGCCGATATGGCCTGCATCGCGCACGCCCACCGCCGCGCCCAGCATGGTGACGTACAGCACCAGCAGCAGCGCCAGGCTTTCGGCCCAGGTGGGCGTGCTGTTGAGCACGTGGCGGCCAAAGATTTGCAGGCTGACGGCGATGATCAGGCAGACGAGCCCGAACACGCTGGTCCACATGCAGACCCGGGCAATCCACGCGCAGGCGCGCGTGTAGGCGTCCAGCGGAGCGGCAAGGGCTTGCGCCCCGCCTCCCCCGGTCACCTCAGGTTCATTCGTAGGAGTGGCCAACATGATGTCCTCACTGGACGGCCTGGATCTTTGCGACCAGGTCTTTCATCTCGGGCGTGGTGACGAAGCGGTCGTACACCGGCTTCATCGCACCCTGGAACGACGCCTTGTCCACCTCCACGATCTGCGACCCGGCCTTTTCGACCACCGCGCGGGATTTCTGCTCGCGCTCGTCCCACAGCTTGCGCATATAGGGCACCGATTCGCGCGCGGCCTCACGCAGAATCTTCTGGTCTTCGGGCGTGAGCTTGTCCCACTGCCGCTTGGAATAGATCAAAATTTCCGGCGTCATCGTGTGTTCGGTCATCGAGTAGAACTTGGCGACCTCGTAGTGATGCGCGCTTTCGTAGCTGGGGAAATTGTTTTCCGCGGCATCCACCAGCCCGGTCTTGAGCGACGTATAGACCTCGCCCATCGGCATCGGCGTGGCGTTGCCGCCCATCGCTTCCACCATGGCCACAGACAGGTCCGATTGCTGCACACGAATCTTCAAGCCCTTGGCGTCGGCCAGCGTCTTGATCGGCTTGTTGCGCGTGTACATCGACCGCGAACCGCTGTCGTACCAGGCCAGCCCGACAAAACCCGCGGCTTCGCACGAGCGCAGGATCTGGTCGCCGATTTCGCTGTCCAGCACTTTGTGCAGATGGTCTTTCGAGCGGAACAGGAACGGCAGCGACGGCACGCGCGTGGTCTGGCAGATGTTGTGCATGGCGGCGCTGGACACGCGCGCCATGGCAAGCGCGCCCATCTTCACCTGTTCGATCGAATCGTCTTCGTTGCCCAACGCGCCGCCGGCATACACCTTGACGGTGATGCGGCCATTGGTGCGTTGCTTGACCAGTTCACCGAACTGGCGCACGGCCTGCACGGTGGGATAGTCGTCGGGATGGATGTCGGCGGATCGCAGTTCGGCGGCTTGGGTGGCGGGAATCAGCGTCAGCAAGGCAACCGCCGCCAGGATGGCGCGGGTCAGGGTGGGGCGCAGCATGTCTACCTCCGGTTGGAGTACGGCGTTTCGTTAAGGGCCGGGTCGGCCTCGAAGCTCTATGTGTACAGACCTACTTTGCGTGGGGCGCGGGACGATGCGGGCGCTCCGGTCGGGTGCTAACCGGTGCTTGCGGTTTCCTCCAGGCCCTGCGCGCCGGGGCGCAGGGCGAATACGCCACCGTCGGGCGCGCCAGGGGCGGCGTTCGCGGGGCGTATCGATGTGATGAAGAGGGTGTCCATGGCCGCGCCACCGAAGGCGCACATCGCGACTTTGGCGGCGGGCACGGTATAGGTGCGGTCGAGTTTGCCCTCGGGCGTGTAGCGGTAGACGCGGCCGGCGTCGTTGCCGCAGATCCAGTAGCCGCCATCGGTGTCCACTGCCGCGCCATCGGGCCGGCCCGCGGGCAGGGCGTCGATGAAGGGGCGGCGGCTGTGCGGCGTGCCGGTGTCGATGTCGTAGTCAAACGCCCAGACCCTGGCGCGCGACGGATGCGAGTCTGACAGGTACATCGTCTTGCCGTCCGGGCTGAACGCCAGGCCGTTGGGCACGATCAGGTCAGACAGCAGCACCGCCACGCCGTGGGCGTCGTAGCGGTAGAGCTTGCCGGCGGCTTGCGCCAAGCCCATGTCCATGACCATCGTGCCGGCCAGGAAGCGGCCTTGGCGGTCGCAACGCCCATCGTTAAAGCGCATACCGGCGGCCGCGTGGGCCACCGCAGCGATCCGTTCAGGAGTGCAGGGCGCGCCCGCTTGCAGCGGACCGCAGCCGTACAGGCCGTCTTCCATCGCCAACAGCCAGCCCGCGCCGCGCGGCGCGATGCAGCCCGCCATCTGCGGCAGCGCCCAACGCTCAAACGTGCCATGGGAGGGCGACCACCGGTGCAGCGTTTTGCCGGGGATGTCGGTCCAGGTGTAGGCCTGCTCTGTGGCGCGCCAGACTGGGCTTTCGCCCACGCCGCAAACCAGATCCCCGATACGTTCAGCCAGGGTGGACATGGTGGCGTTTACTTGGAGGCGGGGGGTAAGGGAAACGGGCCGGCCTTGACGAACGCGCCGCCTTGATAGCGGGCGGCCGGGTCATCGGCCGCGAGCGGCGGCTGCGCTTCAACTTGCGCGCGGAAGCGTTCAGAAGAATCTTTGGGGACGAACCCCAGTACTTTCGCGGCGTCGTCGTGCCACCAGCGGTCGCGGTTGGCGGACGCGCCGTAGACGATCAGATGGCCAACGCCGGGGGTGAACAGCGCGCGCGTGACCAAGTCGGTCAGGTCGTCGTAGCTGAGCCACGTGACCATCATGCGGCGGTCTTTGGGTTCGGGGAACGACGAGCCGATGCGCAGGCACACGGTTTCGATGCCATAGCGGTCGAAGTAGAAGCGCGACAGGTGTTCGCCGTAGGCTTTGCTCAAGCCGTAATAGCCGTCGGGCCGCAAGGGGACGTCGGCATTCAGCTGCTGCCCTTGTTCGTAGAAGCCGATGACGTGGTTCGAGCTGGCGAACACCACGCGTCGAACGCCGTGCAGGCGGGCGGCTTCGTACAGGTTGTAGATGCCCTGGATGTTCGCGGGCAGGATGACGTCGAAAGGCTGCTCTACCGAGACGCCGCCCAGATGCACGATGGCGTCGACCCCTTCAACCAAGGTGGACACGGCGGCCGCGTCGGCCAGATCGCAGGGCAGGGTTTCTTCGCCGGGGGCGGCGGGGCCGACGTCCGCCACGTCCGACACGCGCAGCAGATCCGCGTGGGCTTTCAGACGGGGACGCAACACCTTGCCCAGGTTGCCGGCGGCGCCGGTCAATAGCAAACGATGGCAGCGGAACTCGGCAGGCGGGGTGTTGACGGTTTGGTTCATGTCGCAACGCTCGGTGAAAGAGACGGATATCCAGGCAGATACTCATGCGGATGAACGTCCAGAAGCCTGTGCAGAGGGGGGGCGATCTGGTACGTTGTCGTACAACCTGCGCAAAGTATAATTAGCCCCAAATTTCAGCGTCAAGCTTTGTGCAATCAATTTCGGACTACATCCCGTGAACGCTCCAGTCGATACCTCTGTTCTGCCGCAGCGTCGTCCCCGAAATCTGGCCCAAGGCCTGGTGGAAAGCATCTCGGAACGCATCCGCAGCGGCAACATCCGCCCGGGCGACAAGCTGCCCACCGAATCCGAAATCATGCGTCAGTTTGGTGTCAGCCGCACCGTCGTGCGCGAGGCGCTGTCGCGCTTGCAAGCGTCCGGTCTGGTTGAAACGCATCACGGTGTCGGCACGTATGCGCTGGAGCCCAACGGCAGTGGCGACTTCCGCGTCGACCCCGCCGACATCGCCACCGTGCGCGATGTGCTGGTGCTGCTGGAACTGCGTATCTGCCTGGAAAGCGAGGCCGCAGGCCTGGCCGCCATTCGCCGCAGCGACACGCAGCTGCAAGAAATGCGCCGCGCGCTGGACTTGTTTCGCAGCGCGTTGGAAAGCGGCGGCGACACCATCACGCCCGACTTTCAATTCCATTTGCTGATCGCGCAATCCACCGACAACCGCTACTTCGCGGACCTGATGTCGCACCTGGGCTCGGCCATCATTCCGCGCACGCGCATCAATTCCGCCAAGTTCGCGCATGAAGACCGCGCCGCCTATCTGGCGCGCGTGAATCTCGAACACGAAGACATCTACAGCGCCATCATGCGGCAAGACGCCGAGAGCGCCCGCGCCGCCATGCGCACGCACTTGAGCAACAGCCGCGAACGCTTGCGCCGTGCGCAATAGCGCGACAGACGGGCCGCGTCAGATGCGGCCCTGTTTGCGAAATACGATGTCGTACAACGTTTGACATCGCGCTGGCGTGACGTCAACATCACGCTGGCCTGACGTCTACGTCGCGCTGGCGTTACGACGATGTCACGCTCACGTCACGCGATCGGCCGCTGGTTGGCGCAAAACCGCGTTAATCTTTGCCCGTTTTCATTCCGGACATCGACGCAGCATGGCTTTGCTAGGCACCCCCCGCGGCATTCTTTCATCTGAAACGGCGAGCGCTCGCTATCTCGGGAGGGCCGCCGCATGCGCCGCCTGACACTTCGATTCATCCTTGCCATTCTGGCGCTGCTGACGCTGTCGCGTCTGGGGCTGTCGTTCTGGATGTGGGACCGCGTGCAAGCCGCTGGCGGCCTGTGGCCGGTGCTGTTCGGCGGATTGCGTATCGACGTCTGCCTGCTGTCGATGGTGATTGCGCTGCCGGCGGTGTTCTCGCCTTGGTTCGGGCACCGTCCTTTGGCGGCCCGCATCACCGCATGGTGGTTCCGCATCTGGTGGATGCTGTATGCGCTGCTGGAAGTGTCCACGCCGCAATTCATCGCTGAATACGACACGCGGCCGAACCGGCTGTACTTCATCTACCTGCTGAATCCGAAGGAAGTGGGTTCGATGCTGTGGCAGGGCTACAAGGGCGTGCTGCTGGCCGCGTTCGTGGTGCTGGTGGTGGCGGCCTGGTTGGCCGTGAAGCTGTTCCCCACGCGTGCGCGTGACCCGTTCATGGCATGGTGGAAGCGCCCGATTGCATCGTTCGTGATCCTGGCGCTGGTGTTCCTGGGCGCACGCGGCACGCTGGAACATCGCCCGATCAACCCGGCCAAGGTGGCCTTCAGCTCGGACGCCATGGTCAATTCCTTGGCGCTGAACTCGCTGTACAGCGTGTTTGATGCGGCCTATCGCATGCGCGATGAACGCTCCTCCGCCGCCATGTATCCGAAGATGCCGGTCGACCAGATGAACGCCATCGTCCGCGAGAAAGCCGGCCTGACCGGCGCGCCGCTGGACCCGCGTTACCCCAGCCTGCACGAACAGAAAGCCACGGTACGCCGCGACAAGCCG
This sequence comes from Achromobacter sp. 01N37, assembly GCF_056399725.1. Taxonomy (NCBI): domain Bacteria; kingdom Pseudomonadati; phylum Pseudomonadota; class Betaproteobacteria; order Burkholderiales; family Alcaligenaceae; genus Achromobacter; species Achromobacter sp. 01N37. The sequence continues at coordinate 67,676 of NZ_JBFTRX010000006.1, read as the reverse complement.
TTGAACGTGGTCATCATCTTGCAGGAAAGCCTGGGCGCACAATACGTCGGCAGCCTGGGCGGCCGCGACCTCACGCCCAACATCGACCGCCTGTCGAAAGAAGGCTGGATGTTCCACCGCGCCTACGCCACCGGCACGCGCTCGGTACGCGGCATCGAAGCCGTCACCGCCGGCTTCCTGCCCAGCGTCGCCGACGCCGTAGTCAAACTCCCGCGCTCGCAAACCGGCTTCTTCACGCTGGCGCAGGTACTGGGCAAACACGGCTACCACTCGCGCTTCGTGTACGGCGGCGAATCGCACTTCGACAACATGCGCGCCTTCTTCCTGGGCAACGGCTTCGACGAAGTCATCGACCGCCCCAAATTCGTGAACCCGGTGTTCGAAGGGTCATGGGGCGCCTCCGACGAAGACATGTTCAACCAGGTCGACCGCCTGCTGCGCGCCGACGGCGACAAGCCCGTCTTCACCCTGGCGTTCTCGGTCAGCAACCACTCGCCGTGGGAATACCCCGAAGGCCGCATCAAACCGGTCGGCGACCCCGCCACTGTGGACAACACGGTGCGCTACGCGGACTGGGCGCTGGGCCAGTTCTTCGAGAAAGCCAAGCAGGCGCCGTACTGGGACAACACGGTGTTCCTGGTCATCGCCGACCACGACTCCCGCGTCTACGGTTCCATCCCCGTCCCCGTCCGCCACTTCCAGATCCCGGCAATGTTCCTGGGCGCAGGCATCACGCCACGCCAAGACGAACGCCTGGTCAGCCAGATCGACATGGCGCCCACGCTGTTGTCGTTGATCGGCCTGGACAACGTGAACCCGATGCTGGGCGCCGACCTGACCCAACGCGACCCCAACCGCGCGATCATGCAATACGCAGACAACTTCGGGTATTTGCAAGGCGACAAGCTGCTGGTGCTGGAACCCGCCAAGGAACCCAGAGAGTTCAAATACGAGGCCGCCCCGGTTGGCAAGGATGAGGTGTACGCCCCGATCACGCCCGCCGACCCGACGCTGACGGAAGAAGCGTTAGCGCACGCGTTGTGGGCAAGCTGGGTCTACCGCGAAGAAAAGTACCGGTTGCCTTGAGGGGGGATGGCGCGCAAAGGGTAGGCACGCGCAAGGCAGTGCCCACCGCGCGCCACCCTATACCCCACAAAACACGTGCGAGGGACATCAACAAGCCACGCCCCGCATTCGCGAAGCGATCACCAAGCGAGCGACCCCCAGTGCGTATGCCGAGTAAGGCCGCCCGCGCGGCCGCCACTCGGCGGGCCCCGCAGCACTCGTAATTAAGGCACACCCTAGCAGCGCACCGACCCAAGACGCCGGCAGCCCGTCGGCGCGGTGGCCCTGGCGGCGTGCAACCTCGATGCGCCCGAGGGAATCTGAAGGAACCCGCCAACGGCGGGTGACGAAGATGACAACGGGGGGGGCCGCCTAGGCAAGTCCGGAGCGAAGGCTCCGGACCGCAATCGTGGGCGCACGCCGCCAGGGCCACCGCGCCGATGGGCGACCTACATCCCCCTAAGCCGCCCGCAAATAACCCCCCTCAACCCCGCGAGCAAACACCCCCCCCGCGAGCAAGCAATCATCAACCCCGCGCCGGCAACACCACCCCCGACGCCTCACCAAATCCAACCCTCGGATACCCCGCCTTCTCGCAAGCCGCCCGCATGATCACCTGATCCCCGTCCTGCAGGAACGTCCGCTTCTCCCCCCAAGGCAGATCAATCGCCGTCTTCCCGCCATTGCTCAACTCCAGCAACGACCCGGCTTCCGACGGCTGCGGACCTGACAGCGTGCCCGTTCCCAGCATGTCGCCCGGTTGCAGATTGCAGCCGTTCACCGTGTGATGCGTAATCAGCTGCGCCACGTTCCAGTAAGCATCCCGGAAATTGCTGCGTGACAGCGACACCGGCGGCAGCTTCGCTTCACGCGATTGCGCCGTCGTCATCAGCACCTCCAACTGCACGTCATACGCACCCTTCGCGCGGTTTGCATCGGACGCCAGATACGGCATCGGCTGCGGTTCGGCCGGGCCACGATTCCATTGCGTACGGAACGGCTCCAGCGCTTCCATCGTCACAATCCACGGCGAAATCGTCGACGCAAAATTCTTCGACAGGAAAGGCCCCAACGGCTGGTATTCCCACGCCTGAATATCCCGCGCCGACCAATCGTTCAAAATGCAAAGCCCGAACACATGCGCGTCAGCATCGGCCAGACCGATTCGCTCGCCTTGCTCATTGCCCGTACCCACAAAAATGCCCAGCTCCAGTTCGTAATCCAACCGTGCGCACGGGCCGAATTGCGGCGTTTCGCCTTCAGCAGCGGGACGCGTCTGGCCAACCGGGCGCGGGAATTTCTGGTCCACGCCAATGCTCGATGCACGGCCGTGATAGCCGATCGGCACCCACTTGTAGTTCGGCAGCAAAGGGTTATCGGGACGGAACTGCTTGCCGATTGCGGTGGCGTGGTGCACCGAAATATAGAAGTCGGTGTAGTCGCCAATGCGCGCGGGCGTCGTGTACTCCGCGTCGGCCTGCGCCACCAGCAGCGGCTCGACCGTGGCGCGCAACGCGGCGCCTTCACGCAAAGCACGCGACAACGCCAGACGCAGCGCGCTCCAGTGCGGCTGGCCCAACGCCATCAGCGCGTTCAGGCTGTCTCCCGCGCAGGCGGCCAAGGCTTCAGCGGCCAGACCTTCGAACGGTGCTTTCGCGGCCAGCGCGGCCAGGTCCAGAATCTGGTCACCGATCGCCACGCCCGGGCGGAACGACTCTTGTGCGCCCTTGCGGCGGAACGCGCCATACGGCAGGTTTTGCACCGGAAAATCTGACGTGCCGGTGTTGGCGCTGGCGATCCAGCTCTTCAAGGACGGATCGTGGGTTTCGTTGATCGTGGTGGTCATGGCTGCGTGTCTCTTCTGTAATGGTGGGAATGGGAATGCCGAAATACGGTATCGCTGAAATGCCAAAACGGCGATGCGCTGTCGCGCACCGCCGTGGAGGGATCAGCGCGGGGCTGCCGTCACGCCTTCGCGGGGTCGAAGTGCTTCACGATACCCTGCCAGCACCGGTAATAGTCGCCCTGCAATTCTACCGACGCCAGCGCTTGCTCCGTCGGGCGGATGACGCGGCGCGTTTCGAACATGAACGCCATCGTGTCACGAATGTAATGCGCGGCGTGCGTGTCGGCGTGCGAGGCCTTTTCGAAGGTCTCGGCGTCGGGGCCGTGGCCGCTCATGCAGTTGTGCAGGCTGGCGCCGCCGGGGGCGAATCCATCGGCCTTGGCGTCGTAGACGCCTTGGATCAGGCCCATGAATTCGCTGGCCACGTTGCGGTGGAACCAGGGCGGACGGAACGTGTTTTCCATCGCCAGGATGCGCGGCGGGAAAATCGCGAAATCCATGTTGGCCGTGCCCGGGGTGTCGGACGGCGCGGTCAGCACGGTGAAGATCGACGGGTCCGGGTGGTCGAAGCTGATCGAGCCGATGGTGTTGAAGTGGCGCAGATCATATTTGTACGGCGCGTGCGTGCCGTGCCAGGCCACCACGTCCAACGGCGAATGGTCGATGGACGCGCGCCAGAAGCCGCCCGTGAACTTGGCGATCAATTCGAAATCGCCTTCCACGTCTTCATACCAGGCAACCGGCGTCTTGAAGTCGCGCGCGTTGGCCAGACAGTTCGAACCGATGGGGCCCAGTTCCGGCAAGCGCAGCGCGGCGCCAAAGTTCTCCAGCATGTAGCCGCGCGCCGTGCTGTCCAACAGCTCGACACGAAAGCGCACACCGCGCGGAATCACGGCGATTTCCAAGGGTTCCAGGTCGATCAGGCCCAGCTCGGTGGCCAAACGCAGACGGCCTTCTTGCGGCACCAGCAGCAGCTCGCCATCGGCGTTGTAGAAGAAACGGCCCTGCATCGAACGGTTGGCCGCGTACATGTGTATGGCCACGCCGCCTTGCTCGTCGGGGCTGCCGTTGCCGCCCCACGTCTTCACGCCTTCCAGGAAGTCGGTGGGCGCATCCGGGATGGGCATCGGGCTCCAGCGCAACTGATTCGGCGTCACAGGGCCGTGGCCGAACGTGCTTTCCCAGCCCGCCGCGCCGCCAAACGCTTCAAACGGCTTGTGCTGCGCGCCCGGGCGAATGCGGTAGAGCCACGAGCGGCGGTTTTCGTTCCGGGGGGCCGTGAAGGCCGTGCCGGACAGCTGTTCGGCGTACAGGCCGTAAGGGCATTGCTGCGGCGAATTGCGGCCGACGGGCAGCGCGCCGGGCAAAGCCTCGGTGGCGCAGTCGTTGCCGAAACCGGTCAGATATTGCAGTTCCATGGAATCCTCCTGGGTGGCGGCGCGGTGCTTGGCCGCGCGATCGGTATGGGGGGCTGTGCTGGGCGTACCCAGGGCCGATTCGCCATTGTCGGAAAAAACGCCCGCTAAGGCTACGGGAATGCAAAAATACAGACTATAAATTTTGTGAATAGTAGGGGGCATGATGGCGGAATTGCGTGATGTCGATCTGAATCTGTTGATCCTGTTTCAGCACCTGCTGGAAGACCGCAACCTGTCGGCCGTGGCGCGCCGCATGGATTTGACGCAACCTGCGGTCAGCAACGGCTTGCGCCGTTTGCGTGACGCCTTTGGTGATGAACTGTTCGTGCGCACCGCCCAGGGCATGTTGCCCACCCCTCGCGCGCAGCGGCTGGCCGGCCCCGTCAGCGAAGCGCTGACCGTGCTGACGCAGGCCTTGCAAGATCAGGATGTGTTCGACGCCGCCACCAGCACGCGACGCTTTCGCGTAGCCATGACGGACGTAGGCGAAATCCACTTCATGCCGCGCTTGATGGAAGTGTGCGTGCAAGTCGCGCCGCAGGTGCGCATCGATTCCGTGCGGGTGCAAGGGCCAGACCTGCCGCGCGAAATGGAGTCGGGCCGCGTCGATCTGGCCATCGGCGCGTTCGACGAAATGGGCGCGGGCACGCTGCAACGCATGCTGTTTCGCCAGGGTTACGCAACCTTGTTCCGGCAGGCGCATCCGACGGCGCATGCGGGCATGGGCATCAAGGCGTTCCGGGCGGAACGCCATCTGATCGTGTCGCGCGCTGCGCCTTACGGGCAGGTCAATCAGTCGATGGAGCGCGCGGGCATCGTGCTGGCCGAGCACTTCAGCGTGCCGCATTTTTCGGCCGTGCCGTACATCGTCAGCGCAACGGATTTGCTGGCGACGGTGCCTGAAAAGCTGGCCGCCAGCGCCGCGCCGCCATTCGGCCTGCGCTACATGACCCCGCCGGTGAAAGTGCCTGCGCTACAGACGAACCTGTACTGGCAGCGCAGGGTGGACCGGGACAGCGGCAACCAATGGCTGCGCGCGTTGATCGTCAACACGTTCGCGGTGGGCGCCTAGGAGGGGTTGCGCGCGCCTCGGGCGGATGATTATTTCCGTCCCGGGCCGCGCGCTTCACCCATCCTATGGCCCTTCAAACCGTCGTTGTGTTCGTCACCGATGCCCGCGCTTGCTGCAACGCCTCTCGCAGCAGCGCCACATCGCCCAGATGGTTGGCCAGCAGCAGAATCAGCGCCGCGTTCAGTTCCTGGCTTTGCTCGTTGGTCAGGTCGCGGTGCGTTTCGATCAGCGCCTCGTAGAAGTCGTCCGGCGAGCTCAGATTGGTTTCAGTAATCAGCATGATGGAATGACCTCTGGATTCACGCGTGGCCCGTTGCGCGCTTTACGGCGGCGGCGACGGCTTCTGCGTTGAACGCGCGCCAGCGCGCGGCGATGTGCTGGTCGGGGCGGATCAGGTAAGCCGTGCCGGCTTCTGCGTCATAGCGCTTGGCCAGGCACCCTTGAACGTCCGTCACCACGGGCAGGTCGGCAGACAAGCCCGACACGTCGCACTGCGGGCCTGCCACCAGCACGGCCTTGACGGGCACCGGCGCCATGCGCAGCGCTTGCAAAGCGGATTGCACATCGCGGCTGGGCAGCGTGCCGTCACAGAACACGGCCAGCACAAAGCCGCCGTCCAGTTGCGACATCCACCAGCCTTCATCGCCGTGTGCGGCGACAGGCGCGTCCAGCGCCACCGCGCCCGGCACCATGCGGCCCGTGAACGCGTCGGCATCCGGCGTGTTCAAGGGCGATGCGGCGTAGGTTGCGGGCAATGACAAGCGGCCGCTGTTGACCAGCGAACGCGCGAACGGATGCGTCTTCGCCAGGTTCAGCACCGCGTTGCGGAAGCTGCGGCTGATGTCGCTCTTTGGGGTGATGAAGTCGGTCGCGCGCGACGAATTCAGGATGTTCTCGTCGGCGGCGAACTCGCGTTCGGCGCTGTAGCTGTCGATCAGCGTATCGGGGGCCAGGCCCGCCAACACCAGCTTCAACTTCCACGCCAGGTTCTCCGCATCTTGCACGCCGCTGTTGGCGCCGCGTGCGCCAAACGGCGAAACGCGATGCGCGGAGTCTCCGGCGAACACCACGCGGCCGTGGCGGAATTTGTCCATGCGTTCGCACGCAAACGTGTAGACGCTGACCCATTCCAGATCGAACTGCGCGTCGGGGCCGAGCAGGGCGCGGATGCGCGGCAGCACGTTCTCGGGCTTGACGGCTTCAACGGGGTCGGCATTCCAGCCCAGCTGGAAGTCGATGCGCCAGACGTTGTCGGGCTGGCGGTGCAGTAGTACAGATTGGTTGGGATGGAAGGGCGGGTCGAACCAGAACCAGCGTTCGGTCGGGAAGTCGGCCTTCATCTTCACGTCGGCAATCAGGAAGCGGTCGCGGAAGATGCGGCCGTGGCTTTCCTGGCCGATCAGCTTGCGCACCGGCGAGCGCGCACCGTCGCAGGCGACGAGCCAGTCGGCGTGAAGCGTGTACGGGCCTTCGGGGGTTTCGATCGTCAGGTCGACGCCGTCATCGGCCCGCGTGACGCCGGCCACCTTGTTCTTCCAGCGCAGGTCGATATTCGGTTCCTGGCGCGCCTGCTCGTACAGATAGCCTTCGGCGTAGTACTGCTGCAGGTTGATGAAGGCGGGGCGGCGGTGGCCGGGTTCGGGCAGCAGGTCAAAGCGCCACACTTCCTGTTCGCGGAAGAACACCTTGCCCACATTCCACGACACGCCTTTGTCGATCATGCGCTGGCCGACGCCCAGACGGTCCCAGATTTCCAGCGTGCGCTTGGAAAAGCAGATGGCGCGCGAGCCTGTGGACAAGCGGTAATCGTCGTCCAGGACCACCACGCGCACGCCTTGGCGGGCGAGATCCAGCGCGGTGGTCAAGCCGACCGGGCCGGCGCCCACCACCACCACTTGATGGCGCGGCGCTGCGCCGGCGCTTTGGTCGGCGTGCTTTTCATAGGCGAACTCCATCGCCTGAAAGTCGATGTCTCCCACGGTTGTCTCCTGTGTGGGTCACTTTGTTTTTATGCGCGAAGCCGCGCGCCGTCTTGCGACGCGCGTCTTCGGTTCTTGCCAAATTCCAGTTCGGGCAGGGCCGTCTTCAGCGGCCCGTGCGCCTTAACCTTCCAGCTGCGCCCACATTTCCAGATCGCGCTTGTCGGTCCAGATGCGCGGGTGGGTGTGGCCAGAGGCCTCGTCGTAGGCGCGCGACACGTCAAACGGCATGCAGTGGTCAAAGATCACCCAGTCGCTGTAGCGCGGCTTCATGAAGTCGTAGACCTCGCGGTAGATCGTCTTCAGGTCTTTGCCTTCGGCCACGCCGCGGTTGACGGCGCCGTACAGGTCGGTCAGGAAGGCGCGGGTGCCGGCCAGGCCCTGGCGGACTTCGGTGGCGCTCTTCAAGGCGGGGCCGCGTCCGGGCACCATCTTTTCGGCTTCAAAGCCCGACAGCGCGTCCAGCGTGCTGGGCCAGTCGCGGAAGTAGGCGTCGCCGCAGTACGGGGTGGACTGGTATTCGACCAGGTCGCCTGCGAACAGAATCTTCTGCTCGGGCAGCCAGGCGATGGTGTCGCCCTTGGTGTGGCCGCGGCCCACTTGCAGCAGCTTGACTTCCAGATTGCCCAGGTTGACGGTCATTTCGCCCTTGAACGTCATCGTCGGCCAGACCAGGCCCGGCGGAATCGATTCCGCGTTGCGGAACAGGCGGGGGAAGCGGCCGATTTCGCTGGCCTTGTCTTGTTCGCCGCGTTCGACGATCAGGTCGTAGGTGTCGCGGCTGGCCAGGATTTCCTGGGCGTTGTAGGCGGAAGCGCCGAACACGCGCACGGCATGGTAGTGCGACAGCAGGATGTATTTGATCGGCTTGTCCGTGACTTCACGGATGCGGCGGATGACGTCTTGCGCCATGACCGGCGTGGCCTGGGTGTCGATCACCATGACGGCCTCGTCGCCGATGATCACGCCCGTGTTGGGGTCGCCTTCGGCCGTGTAGGCATAGGCGTTGTCGGACAGTTTTTCGAACGAGACGACCTTGTCGTCCATATCGGCGTGCGAGGCGAATTGCTTGCTCATGGAGGCTCCTTCCACTGTTATAGGAATAGGTGTGTGGAAGGAATATAGCGTGGCGTTAGTGTTTGTGCAATACGTTCGCTATAAACAAACGGCCTTGTTTTTACAGGGATTTCCCGAGGGTTTTCGGGGACTTATGATTCAGTTCCTTTGGCACTTCGGGCAGTAATACGTGGCGCGCTGGCCCTGGACGAAGCGCCGGATCGGGGTGGAACACACCCGGCAGGGCAGGCCTTCACGTTCGTAGACGGCGGCATGGATCTCGAAGTAGGCCCCCGGTTCGCCCGTAGCGCCAACGTAGTCGCGCAGGGTGCTGCCGCCAGAGGTCAGGGCGTCGGCCAGCGTGGCGCGCACCATGTCGGCCAGCCGCTCGCAGCGCGCAAGCGACAGCTTGTTGGCCGGCGTCTTCGGGTTGATGCGCGCGCGGAACAGGGATTCCGATGCGTAGATATTGCCCACGCCCACCACCGCCATCCCGGCCAGCAGCACCTGTTTGATGGCGGCGCTGTGGTTCTTGAAGTGGCGATGCAGCCAGGCGCCGTCAAAGCGCGGGTCGAAGGGTTCGATGCCCAGCTTGGCCAACAGCGGGTGGGCGTCGATCGGGCCGTCGGCCTCGGGGTGCCACAAGACTGCGCCGAACCGGCGGGGGTCATGCAGGCGCAGCACGGCGTCATCGAAAATCCATTCGACGTGGTCGTGCTTGCGCAAGAATTCACCGGGAGCCACGCGGCGCAACGACCCGGACATGCCCAGATGCACAATCTGGGTGCCGTGTTCAAAGCGCAGCAGCAGGTATTTGCCCCGGCGGGCGCACTCCAGAACGGCGCGGCCGCCGATCAGCGCAGGCAGATCCGGGGGGATGGGCCAGCGCATGCGGGGTTCATGGACGACCAGACGATTCAACGTCCGACCGGTGATGACGGCGTCGATTCCGCGACGCGTAGTTTCGACTTCAGGCAGTTCCGGCATGAGCCAGTGTAAGATCATCAATTGCGTGTACGAAGATTGTGCCATCAACCGGACGGGCCGCGTGAAGTCGTCTTTCAAACAAATGAATATCGGGATCGCCGCGCTGGCGCTTGCGCTGGCAACAGGTTTTGCGCTGCCAGCCCAGGCGGCCGACAGCCGGACGCGTGATGCGACCGGGCCGCGTATGGCCCCGCAGAACCGCCAGCCAGAAACCGAGGTGATCCGCCTGCGTCCGGGCCAATTGCCCTACGTATCACTGACCGCCGACATCTTCTATCGCGTCCTCGCGTCGGAGATCGCCGCTCAGCGCGGCATGTACGGCACGGCCGCCACCACCATGGTCGGCCTCGCCCGGGACACGGGCGACCCCCGCCTGGCCCGTCGCGGCCTGGAATTCCAGCTCGCGGGCGGCAACCTGCCCGGCGCGCTGGACGCGGCCCGGGTCTGGGCGCGCCTGTCTCCCAACGACGTCGAGGCCAGCTCCACCGAGCTGGCGCTGGCCGCCGCCAACGGGCAGACCAAGGGCCTGGCTCAAGCGTTGCGCAACCGTATCGACGCTTCGCGCGACAAGCCGGCCGCCATCGGCCAGGCCTTGGCCGTGTTGAGCCGCCTGAACGACCGCCGTCTGGCGCTGCGCATCCTGGACGAATCCTTGAGCGATAGCGTGCGCAAGCTGCCTGCCGCCCATCTGGCGCTAGCCGACGTGGCCTCGGCCGCGGGCGACTACGAGCGCGCGGCGCAGGAATCCCGCGCGGCGCTGGCGGCCGACCCCAAGTCCGAACCCGCCGCCCAGCGCGTGCTGGAATACGGCTCGAAGGTCGACCCCCAACGCGCGCAAACCGAAGCCCGCGCCTATATCAACCGCAACCCCAGCGCCCGCAAGGTTCGCCTGATGCTGGCCGGCCAACTGGCCGACAGCGGCGACTACAACGGCGCGCTGGCCGAATTGCAGGCCATGGCCCGCCGCTCGCCGGAAGATTTCGACCTGCTCTTCATGCAGGCCCAGCTGGCCTACAAGGCGGGCCAGTTGCCGCAGGCGAAGACGCTGCTTCAGCAGTATCTGGATGTGCAGCAGCAACGCCAGCGCGCCACGGTGCCGGGCGCAACCGACGCGGGGGCTGCCGCCGCCGACGCGCATGTGCTGTTGTCGCGCATCGCTGAAGACCAGGGCCACTACGACGAAGCCATCAATGAACTTGGCCGTATCGACGACCCGACCCTGCGCTATTCCGTGCGCATGCGTCAGGCTGCGCTGCGCGCCAAGAGCGGCCGCGTCGACGACGCGCTGGCCATGATTGATTCCGCAGGCCCGCAGGATGAAGAAGAACGCACCCTGGGCGTGCTGACCAAGGCGCAGATCCTGCGTGACGCCGACCGCGTGGGGCAAGCCGTTACCACGCTTGAAGCCGCCGACCAGGCGCTCCCGGACACGGTTGAAATCAAATACGAACTGGCGATGCTGTACGAACGCCAGAACCGTCTGGCCGATCTTGAACGCATGCTGCGTCAGGTCATTGCGCTGGACCCGGACCACGCGCATGCCTATAACGCGCTGGGCTACACGCTGGCTGACCACAACCAGCGCCTGCCCGAAGCGCTGGACCTGATCACCCAGGCGCTGGAACTGTCGCCCAATGACCCGTTCATTCTGGACAGCATGGGCTGGGTCAAGTACCGCATGGGCGAATCCGAGTCCGCGGCGGAATACCTGCGCCGCGCCTACAGCGTGCGTCCGGAAGCCGATATCGCCGCCCACCTGGCTGAAGTGCTGTGGTCCCAGGGCAAGCGCGATCAGGCGACCGAGCTGCTGCGCGCCGCGCTCATGAAAGATCCCAAGAACAAGACCGTCCAGGACGTCGTCAAGCGTCTGGGAGTTCGTCTGTGAGGGCAGCAGTGCAACGCATGGCGGGCGTGGCAGCGTGGCTGCGCTGGGCGCTGATGGCGATGTTGGCCATGGCCCTGGCCGCCTGCACCACCACGCCCAAACCGATTGAAGGCGCCAGCGCCGATGCGTTTTCGCGCATCGGCCGCTTCGCCATCACGGTGAATGAAGAAAGCGGCAAGCAGAACGCCGTGCAGGGCGGCTTTTCGTGGTCGGACGATGGCCGGCGCTATGTGCTGGACCTGACCAACCCCTTGGGTTCTACCGAAGCCCGCGTCGAAGGCCAGCCCGGTTCGGCCAGCCTGACCAAGGCCGACGGCACGCGCCTGACGGCGGATAACCCCGACGCGCTGGCGGAAGACGCGCTGGGCAGCAGCATGCCGGTATCCGGCCTGCGCGACTGGCTGCGCGGCAAGCTGCCGGCTGACCCGGAAGCCACAGAGATCAAGCGTGATGACCTGGGCCGCCCCACGGCCTTCGAGCAAGGTGGCTGGCAAGCCAACCTGTCGCGCTATGACACGAAGGGCCCGCAGTTGCTGGTTCTGCAACGCCAGGAGCCGGGCCGCCGCATCATGGTGCGGCTGGTCGTGAACCAGCCCTGATCGTGAATCAGCTCTGGTCGTGAACCAKCCCTGATCGTGAATCAGTTTTGATCGTGAATCAGTTCTGATCGTGAACCAACCCTGATCGTGAATCAGGTCTGATCCTGCCAGCCCTGAGCGCCCGCCGTCAGCGCACGGCGGGCTGGCTGCGTGGTTCGGGGTTGTCTCGCGCGAGCGACCGGTACAGGCTCGCCATGTAGCACAACAACACCACTGAGAACGGCAGGCCGCAGAGCACCACCGCGGTCTGCATGGCATTGAAGTTTCCCGCCAGCAGCAGGCCAATTCCCAGCATTGTTGTTAGCGCCGCCCAGAAGATGCGCAGCCAGATGGGTGCGTCGCGTCCGGCGTCGGCGTCACGCGCCGACAGGTTGGCGATCATTAGCGTGCCTGAGTCGACCGGCGTCAGAAACAGCATGAACGACATCACGACGCCCACCGCGGCGACCAGGTTCGTCATGGGCAAATATTCCATCAGCTTGTAGAACGCCATCGGCGGGTTGGTCATGGCGGCGTCGCCCAGGGCCGCCGCGCCTTGGTTCATCACCAGATCAATGGCGGTATTGCCGAAGATGGACAGCCACGCCAGCGTGAAGCCCAGCGGCACCAGCATCACGCCGAAGATCAATTCGCGAATGCGGCGCCCGCGTGAGATGCGCGCGATGAACATGCCCACAAACGGCGCCCAGCCGATCCACCACGCCCAGTAGAAGATCGTCCAGGAACTGGTCCAGCGCTCGGCTTTGAGGTCATACAGATACAGGTCGAAGCTTTTGCCCAGGAAAGCGTTCAGGTAGTCGCCCAGGTTTTGCACCAGCGCGTCCAGCAGCAGGCGGGTAGGGCCGGCCAGGAAGATGAACAGGAGCAGGAAGCCCATCAGATAGGTGTTGATGTTGGATAGCACGGCAATGCCGCGCTTGATGCCGAGCGCCGCCGCGCTAGTGGCCACGGCCATCATGATGATGACGATGGGCGCCTGCACTGCCGCCGTATTGGGCACGTCCAGCAGGTACGTCAGCCCGGCGTGCAGCAGCAATGCGCCCAGCCCCAGGTTCGTCACCATGGACACGATGGTGGCCAGCACGCCAAAGCCGTCCACGGCATGCCCTACGCTTTTGGGCAGCGGCCGGTTCAACAGGCCCTGCAACGGCGAGCGCAGCGCTAGCGGCAGGTTGCGCCGATACGCGAAGTACGCCAGCGCCGTTGCGGTCAGCGCGTACAGCGTCCAGCCGTGAATGCCCCAGTGCAGAAACGTCAACGTCAGCGAATTGCGCGCGGCTTCCGTGGTGCCGCCCGCGCCGGTTGGCGGCAACAGGAAATGGTCCAGGGGTTCGTACACACCGTAGTACACCAGCGCGATGCCGATGCCGGAAGAAAACAGCATCGACACCCACGATAGATAGCTGAATTCCGGGGACTCGTCGTCATCGCCCAAGCGCAGCGCGCCGTGGCGGGATAACGCGAGCCAGAGCGCGAAGCCCACGCTCGCCGCCATCGCCAGCATGTAGTACCAGCCGAAGTGCGCCGCCACAAACCACTGAGCCGTCTCCAGCCAAGCCTGCGAGGCATCGGGGTAGGTGATGAGCAGGGCGCCGATCAGCAGCACGGCGCCTGACGCGCTCAGGAAAACGACGGGGTTCGTGTGCGCGAGCCACCCGCGCCTGGCTGGCGCGGCCCCTGGTTGTTGCGTCGTGCTGTCCCCGTCTTGTTGCACCGCCGTCTCCCCGTCTGGTGGTACTGCCTGGGTGCTGCGTTGTGGTGGTTCGTTGTGCGCTGCGGCGGGCGCTGCTGGCTGTTCTGCTGAGTGCTTTGCCGCATGGGCTGGTGCATGGGTTGCCGCGTGTTCCCATGCATCTTCCGCCGTCGTTTGGCGGACCTTACCGGTTTTATATTGAATGATCAATCAATATAAACTAGACTCCATCGCAGCCCGGCGAACCGCCTCTCGGCCCCGGCCACCGTCACACCAGGAACCGCGCCCACCATGCCAAAAGTCGGAATGCAGCCCATCCGCTGCAATCAACTGATTCAGGCCACCCTTGATTCCATCGATCAAGTCGGCCTGGCGGAAAGCTCCATCGCCCACATCGCCCGCGCGGCCAAGCTGTCCACCGGCATCATCAGCCATTACTTCGGCGACAAAGACGGCTTGCTGGAAGCCACCATGCGCGAACTGCTGCGCAACTTGCGCGACTCCGTATCGCGCGCCCGTGCCGCCGCGGCGCCCGAGGCGCGCGCTCAGTTGCGCGCCATTGTTGATGGCAACTTCGTGCCCACGCAAGTCTCGGGCAGCGCCATGCGCGCCTGGCTGACGTTCTGGGCGGCCAGCATGCACCAGCCGCGCTTGCGCCGATTGCAGCGCGCCAACGACCGCCGGCTGTACTCCAACCTGTGTTGCCAGTTTCTGCGCGTCATGCCGTTGGCCGATGCGCGCATTGCGGCGCGCGGGCTGGCCGCCATGATCGACGGGCTGTGGTTGCGCGGCAGCCTGATGGGCGCGGCGGTAATCGGGGATCACGCGCGCGCCATCGCTTACGACTATGTAGACCTGCTGCTTGCTCGCAGCCAATCCGGGGGCAGTCCAGCCTTGGGCCCGCCCTCACTCTGACGACAGGACGGACCCTCATGCCCTTGCCTATCCAACAGCTCTACATCCACGGCCGGCGCACCAACGCCATCAGCAGCAAGACCATCACCACGGTGAATCCCGCCAACGGCGTGGTCTTGGCGGAAGTGCAGGTGGCCGCCCGGCAAGACATCGACCGCGCCGTGGCCAGTGCGCAGGAAGGGCAGAAGGTCTGGGCGGCGCGCACGCCCGCGCAACGCTCGCGCGTGCTGCTCAAGGCGGCGCAGTTGCTGCGCGAGCGCAATGATGAATTGGCCGAACTCGAAACCCTGGATACCGGCAAGCCGTTGTCGGAAACGCGCTTGGTGGACATCGCCACGGGCGTCGATGTCATCGAGTATTGCGCCGGCCTGGCCGCCGCTGTCGAAGGCGTGCAGGCGCCGCTGCGCGAGACCAGTTTCTTCTACACCCGGCGCGAACCGCTGGGCGTCATCGCGGGCATCGGCGCATGGAACTACCCCGTTCAAATCGCGATGTGGAAGTCGGCCGCGGCGTTGGCGACGGGCAACGCGATGGTCTTCAAACCCGCTGAAATCACGCCGCTGACGGCATTGCGGCTGGCCGAGATCTACACGCAAGCCGGCTTGCCCAATGGCGTATTCAACGTGGTGCTGGGCAGCGGCCGCGAGATCGGTGACTGGCTCACCAGCCACCCCGGCATCGCTAAGGTATCGTTCACCGGCGGGGTCGATACCGGCAAACACGTCATGGCCACGGCGGCCCAGTCATCGCTTAAGAGCGTCACGCTGGAGCTCGGCGGCAAGTCTGCACTGATCGTGATGCCGGACGCCAACGTCGACCGCGCAGCAGACATCGCCGTGATGGCCAACTTCTTCAGCTCGGGCCAGGTATGCACCAACGGCACGCGTGTGTTCGTGCATCGCTCATTGAAGGCCGAGTTCGAAGCCGCCGTGCTGGTGCGCGTGGCGCGCATCCGCGTGGGCGAGCCTTGCGACCCGCGCACGAACTTCGGCCCCCTGGTCAGCTTTTCGCACATGGACCATGTGCTGAGCTGGATTGAGATCGGCAAGCGCGAAGGCGCCAATCTGCTGGCAGGCGGCGTGCGCATGATCGAAGGCGCGCTTGCCAAGGGCGCATACGTGGCGCCCACCGTATTCACGGACTGCAACGACAGCATGGAGATCGTGCAGGAAGAGATCTTTGGCCCCGTGATGAGCATTCTTTCTTTCGACGACGAAGACGAAGTCATCAAGCGCGCCAACGACAGCCGTTACGGCTTGGCGGCGGGCGTCGTCAGCAACGACCTGAATGCCGCTCACCGCATCGCGCACCACTTGCAGGCCGGCATTTGCTGGATCAATACGTGGGGCGAATCGCCCGCGCAGATGCCGGTGGGCGGCTACAAGCAATCGGGCATCGGCCGCGAAAACGGCTTGGCCGCGCTGGCCGAATACACGCAGACCAAGTCCGTGCAAGTCGAGCTGGGGTCGTTCGCCTCTGTCTTCTGACCCGGCTCGGCGCTTCATTGCCGCAGGTCTCGCCGGGCGGTCACGCCTGGCGTTCCGCTTTCCGTGTGCAGGGGGGAGAAGACGATGTCCATCAAGAAGGAGTACGACTACATCATCATCGGCGCAGGCTCCGCCGGGAATGTGCTGGCAGCACGCTTGACCGAAGATCCCGGAACCACCGTGCTGTTGCTGGAAGCAGGCGGCCAGGATCATCGGCTGGATTTCCGCACGCAGATGCCCGCTGCGCTAGCGATGCCCTTGCAAGGCACACGCTACAACTGGGCCTATAAAACCGATCCCGAACCGCATCTGAACGGCCGCCGCCTGGATTGCGGGCGCGGCAAAGGGCTGGGCGGGTCATCACTGATCAACGGCATGTGCTACATCCGCGGCAATGCGCTGGACTACGACCATTGGGCGCTTATCGATGGCCTGGCGCATTGGGATTACCTGTCGTGTTTGCCGTACTTCAAGAAGGCCGAAAGCCGCGATGTGGGCGGCTGCGATTATCACGGCGATAGCGGGCCGGTCAGCGTCACCACACCAAAGGCGGACAACAATCCCTTGTTCGCCGCGATGGTGCAAGCGGGTACCCAGGCAGGCTATGCGTCAACCGATGACGTGAATGGCTATCGCCAGGAAGGCTTTGGGTCGATGGATCGCACGGTCACGCCGCGTGGAAGGCGCGCCAGCACGGCGCGCGGGTATCTGGATCAGGCGCGCAGGCGCACGAACCTGACGATCGTCACACGCGCGTTGACCGATGTGATTCTGTTCTCTGGCCAGCGCGCCGTGGGCGTGGCCTGGCAGCAGCACGGGCAGCATCATCGCAGCCATGCGCTGCGCGAAGTGCTGTTGTGCGCGGGCGCGATCGCGTCGCCGCAGATTCTGCAACGCTCAGGTGTCGGCCCCGGCGCGTTGTTGCGTGACCTGTGTGTGCCGGTGTTGCACGAGCTGCCCGGTGTGGGCGCGAACTTGCAGGATCACCTTGAGCTCTACGTGCAGTATGAATGCAAGCTGCCCGTTTCCTTGGCGCCATCCCTGAAGCTGCACAACCAAGCGAAGATCGGCGCGCAGTGGTTGTTCATGGGTACGGGTGTGGGCGCCAGCAATCAGTTCGAAGCCGGCGGCTTCATTCGCAGCCATGACGATTTTCCGTGGCCGAATTTGCAATATCACTTCCTGCCGGTCGCCATCAATTACAACGGCTCCAATCCGATCAAGGTGCACAGTTTTCAAATGCACGTGGGATCAATGCGTTCGCCCAGCCGGGGGCGTGTGCATATCCGCTCGCGTTCACCGCAGGATCATCCCAGCATCCTGTTTAACTACATGTCTGACGAGCAGGACTGGCGTGAATTCCGCGCGGCGCTGCGCATCACGCGTGAGCTCTTTGCGCAGCCCGCGCTGGCGCCCTACGCGGACCGCGAAATCTCACCGGGGGCGAATGTGAAAAGCGATGCTGATCTTGATGCGTTCGTGCGTGCGCAGGCCGAGACCGCCTATCACCCGTCGTGCTCAAACAAGATGGGTGCGGCATCGGACCCGATGGCGGTAGTGGATGGCTATGGCAGCGTGCATGGGCTGCAAGGCTTGCGCGTGATTGATGCGTCGATCATGCCGGACATCGTCACGGGGAACCTGAACGCGCCGGTCATCATGATGGCGGAAAAAATTGCCGATCATCTGCGCGGACGCACGCCGCTTGCGCGGGTGGACGTGCCGTACTACACGGCAGAGGGCGCGGCGCGTGGCTAGAATGGGGGCTTGTCCCGCATCGGTTGTTTTTCCGTGACGCTCTACGACGTACCCGCTCCCGCGAAGTTGAACTTGTTCCTGCATGTGGTGGGCCGCCGCGCCGACGGCTACCACCTGCTGCAGACGGTCTTCCGTTTCATTGATCTATGCGACACGCTGCACTTTGATGCGCGCGCCGATGGCGTCATCAGCCGCGCCGCAGAATTGCCGGGCGTGTCAGAAGCCGATGACCTGACCTTGCGCGCGGCCCATGCCCTGCAGCGCGCCACCGGCACGCGGCAGGGCGCGCAGATCGCGCTGGAGAAACGCATTCCGCAAGGCGGCGGGCTGGGCGGTGGGTCGAGCGATGCCGCCACCGTGCTGATCGCGTTGAACAAATTGTGGGGTACGGGCCTTACGCGGCGCGAGCTCATGGCGCTGGCTTTGCCGCTGGGCGCAGACGTGCCGGTGTTCGTGTTCGGGCAGTCGGCATTCGCAGAAGGCGTGGGCGAAGATCTCACCGCCATCACGCTGCCGGAACGGGCTTATCTGGTGGCGCAGCCGGACACGAGCGTACCGACCGTAGGGATATTTTCAGCGCCCGATTTGACAAGGGATTCTTCTTACATCACAATAGCGGACTTTCTTGCTTCGCCAATATTTTCCTTCGGGAAAAATGATCTGGAGCCGGTAGTTCACCGTCTTTATCCTGAAGTTTTCAGGGCATCGCGGTGGCTTGCAGAACAGGGTTACCCTGTACGCATGTCGGGATCAGGCGCATGTTTATTCGCCGAGTTTTCCGAACTTTCTGAAGCCGTTTTGGCAAAAGCAGAAATATCCGCTATAATGCGCGGCGCTGTTGAAACAAACAGCACAACGCATCCACGGTTTCGGTTAGTGCAGGCTTGTACTGGTTTAACTGAACATCCGTTGCGGAATTGGATTGCAAGATAGTTGGGGAGTCGCCAAGCTGGTTAAGGCACCGGATTTTGATTCCGGCATGCGAAGGTTCGAATCCTTCCTCCCCAGCCAACCGAATACATAAAAAAGCTGTTGAACACGCCTGTAAGACACTGGCCCGGGTTCAGCAGCTTTTTTATTTTCCGGGTCCGCTGGTGTTTTCACCCCGCATCACCTCGTTAGTGTCTTAAAACGACCATCGCATCATCCATCATGGCAAACGATAGCTTCATGATCTTCACGGGCACGGCCAACACTCGGCTGGCCGTGGACGTAGTCAACCACCTCGATATGTCCCTGGGCAAGATGACCGTTGGTCGCTTCTCGGACGGCGAAGTGATGGTCGAAATCAACGAGAACGTGCGTGGCAAGGACGTCTTCGTCCTGCAGCCCACCTGTGCTCCCACCAATGACAACCTGATGGAAATCATGGTGATGGTTGATGCCCTGCGCCGCGCTTCGGCTGGCCGCATCACTGCCGCGATTCCCTATTTCGGTTACGCCCGCCAAGACCGCCGCCCGCGTTCGGCGCGCGTTGCGATCTCGGCCAAGGTTGTGGCCAACATGCTGCAAGTGGCTGGCGTTGACCGCGTCCTGACGATGGACCTGCACGCTGACCAGATCCAGGGTTTCTTCGATATCCCCGTGGACAACATCTACGCCGGTCCGATCTTGCTGGGCGACATCTGGCGCCGCAATTTCTCGAACCTGGTCGTGGTGTCCCCGGACATCGGCGGCGTGGTTCGCGCCCGCGCCCTGGCCAAGCAACTGGAAGCCGATCTGGCCATCATCGACAAGCGCCGTCCGCGCGCCAACGTGTCGGAAGTGATGAACATCATCGGTGAAGTCGACGGCCGTACCTGCATCATCATGGACGACATGGTCGACACCGCCGGCACGCTGTGCAAGGCGGCCCAGGCCCTGAAAGACCGCGGCGCCGGCGCCGTTTACGCCTATTGCACGCACCCCGTGCTGTCGGGCGGCGCCATTGACCGCATTGAAGCGTCGGAACTGGACGAACTGGTCGTCACCGACACCATCCCGCTCTCCGAGCAAGGCCAGGCCAGCGGCAAGATTCGCCAGCTGTCGTGCGCCGCGCTGCTGGGCGAGACCATCCTGCGTATCTCGAACGCGGAATCGGTCAGCTCGCTGTTCGTCGACTGACGCCTGGCGCGTCAGCCGGGCCACAGCCCACCCTAGTTTTTGCACCTTGCTGGTCGCGGCAAGGCGCAACCAACACGGCGCGCATGTTGCGCGCCGTGCCGTTAACTGGTGAAGCCTCTTCACCTTATTTTGTTTTTGGAGTTTTCCATGAAATTTATCGCCACTGCGCGTAGCGTCCAGGGTTCGAGTGCGAGCCGCCGCCTGCGCCGCGCGGGCCGCGTTCCCGCCATTGTCTATGGTGGTACGGCTGCCCCCCTGAACATCGAACTCGACCACAACGAGATCTACCACGCCCTGCGTAAGGAAGAATTCCACGCATCGATCCTGCAAATGCAGCTCGAAGGCGCGAAGGAAGAGCAAGTTCTGCTGCGTTCGGTTCAATGGCACGCCTACAAGCCGCAAGTCCTGCACGTGGACTTCCAGCGCGTGGACGCCAACCAAGCCCTGCGTACCAAGGTGCCGCTGCACTTCGTGAACGCTGAAATCTCGCCGGCCGTGAAGCTGTCGGGCGCCATCATCAGCCACGTGACGACCGAACTGGAAATCACCTGCCTGCCGAAGGCTCTGCCGCAATTCATCGAAGTTGACCTGACCAACATCCTGGCTGGCGCTTCGATCCACCTGGCTGACATCAAGCTGCCGATGGGCGTGACGTACGTTCCCCACGGCGGTGAAGACAATCCGCTGCTGGCTGCCGCCATCGTCAAGGGTGGCGCTGCCGCCGCTGACGACGAAGCCGAAGCCGCTCCGGCTGCCTAAGTCTTGCCGGAAAGCCTTCGGGCTTTCTGCGGCTTATGCTCGAAACCCTGCGTGTGCATTTGCATGCGCAGGGTTTTTTGGTTTAAACACCCTCCATCATGTCTATTCCCATACGCCTCATTGTGGGATTGGGTAATCCCGGTCCCGACTACGAAACCACGCGGCACAACGCCGGCTTCTGGCTGGCCGACCACCTGGCGGACGACTTGCGCACTTCTTTTGCGCTTGAGAAATCTTTTTTCGGCATGGTGGCCAAGTCGCGCCTGGGCGCAGACAACGTGCTGCTGCTCAAACCCATTACCTATATGAACAAATCCGGCCAGGCGGTCGGCGCGCTGGCTCGCTTCTACAAGCTGGAGCCGGAGCAGGTGCTGGTGTTGCATGACGAACTGGATCTGTTGCCGGGCCAGGTAAAACTCAAGCAGGGCGGCGGACACGCCGGCCATAACGGCTTGAAGGATATCCAGGCGGTGCTGGGCAGCCCGAATTTCTGGCGCCTGCGCATCGGTATCGGCCATCCGCGCACCTTGAACCTGGCGCAGCAAGTGGCGGACTTCGTGCTGCATCCGCCGCGCCGCGATGAACAAAAAGAAATCGAAGCCGTCATCGACCGTTGCCGCGCCGTGGTGCCGGCGATGCTGGCGGGTGATTTCGCGCTGGCGACGCGTCAATTGCACAGCGGCAACGTCGCCTGATGCTCCAGCCCAAGCCGCCCGCTTCCGTTGGCAAGACGCGTTTCCGTGACGAGGCCGCGGACTTCTGGCGCTTTATCCGCCATCCGCGTCCCGCGTCGCGGCTGCCGGGGCGCACGATGGGCAGCGGCCTGTGGGCGGATTGGTGGCCCGGCATCCGGCCTGGCCGCTTGCTGGCCTGGGCGGGCTTGCTCTGGGCGTTGAATCTATTTGCGCTGGGTCCGGTCGCCGTGATGGCGGCCGGCCTGGGCGGCGCCACGCACCGGATCGATCCGGCCAACCTGCCGTGGCTGACGGCCGTGTTGTGGGCGCCGTTGGTCGAAGAAATCCTGTTTCGCTACGGCTTGCGACGGCCATTGCAGGCGCTGTGGCTGGTGCCTGCGCTGATGCCCGTCGTGCTGTACGGCCCGAAGCTGTGGACGGGGCTGCTGTTGGCCGCATTCGTCATCCTGGCTATCTGGGGTGCGCGCGGCCGCGCCGCGCCGCTTGCGGGCTGGGACACCCCTTGGCGGCGGTATTACCTGACGCATTTTGGCTTGGTCTTTCATTTGATCGCGCTGACGTTCGCCGCCGTCCACCTGACCAACTTCGTCTACAGCAAGACACCGTATTGGCTGATGCCGTTGCTGGTGCTGCCGCAATGGCTGACCGGGCTGGTGTTGGGCTGGATGCGCGTGCGCCGCGGCATCGGGGCGGCCATCTTGCTGCACGCCACGTTCAACGCGGGCCCCATTTTGATGATCTGGGCCGTCATGCGCTGGGCGCCGTCGATCGCCAAATAGCGGGGCCGTATCCCCGTGCTGGTGAAAGAGCCGTTTGCCCCACCCGGGGTAAACTAGAACGTTAACGATCAATACCGTACTTACACAGGATTCCCATGGCTCTGCAATGCGGCATCGTCGGCCTGCCCAACGTTGGCAAATCGACTCTCTTCAACGCTCTGACCCGCGCCGGCATCGCCGCCGAGAACTATCCGTTCTGCACCATCGAACCCAACGTCGGTGTGGTCGAAGTGCCGGACCCGCGTCTGCAGAAGCTGGCTGAAATCGTCAAGCCCGAACGCATCCTGTCCGCCACCGTCGAATTCGTCGACATCGCGGGCCTGGTGGCCGGCGCGAGCAAGGGCGAAGGCCTGGGCAACCAGTTCCTGTCGCACATCCGCGAAACCGACGCCATCGTCAACGTCGTGCGCTGCTTCGAAGATCCCAACGTGATCCACGTGGCGGGCAAGGTCGACCCGATCGCCGACATCGAAGTCATCGAAACCGAACTGGCCCTGGCTGACCTGCAAACCGCTGAAAAAGCGCTGCTGCGTCATCAGAAGACCGCGCGTTCGGGCGACAAGGAATCGCAGCGCATCGTGGCCGTGCTGGAAAAGTGCATTGCCCAGTTGAACGAAGCCAAGCCGATCCGCGCGCTGGACCTGACGACGGAAGAACAGGCCGACATCGCCCAGCTGTGCTTCATCACCGCCAAGCGCGCGATGTACGTTGGCAACGTCGCCGATGACGGCTTCACCAACAACCCGCTGCTTGACCGCCTGACCGAATTCGCCGCCGCGCGCAACGCGCCGGTCGTGGCCATCTGCGCCGCCATCGAATCCGAAATCGTGGACCTGGACGACGCCGATCGCCAAGCATTCTTGTCCGACATGGGCATGGAAGAGCCGGGCCTGAACCGCCTGATCCGTGCCGCCTTCAAGCTGCTTGGCCTGCAAACCTACTTCACCGCTGGCGTGAAGGAAGTGCGCGCCTGGACGGTCGCCATCGGCGCCACCGCCCCGCAAGCCGCCGGCGTCATCCACACCGACTTTGAACGCGGCTTCATCCGCGCGCAAACCATCGCGTACGAAGACTTCATTACGTACAAGGGTGAGCAAGGCGCCAAGGAAGCGGGCAAGATGCGCGCCGAAGGCAAGGAATACATCGTGCAAGACGGCGATGTGATGAACTTCCTGTTCAACGTCTGATTGGTTTTTTCTACCCGGAAAATCCCACCGTACCCGGTTATCCGCCACAACCGCCATGGTGAACAACCTGGGGTTGCGGTGAACAGGCTCAAGAATCGCCGCCTGATAGCGGCGATTTTTTTTGCCTCCAGCATCCAGCATTCCCGAGGGCTGGCCGGCTCGCGCCATCAGCAGAGACGTATTTGGACCGCGCGGCCGTGGATGAGCTGTGTGCTGATCCTGCCGCACGCAGGCCAGCGCTCACGCGCGGTCTTTGTCGCCCGCAGCCTGCACGAAGTTGGTTTCCAGCACGGTCAGCACGCGGTTCAGCGTGTCGATGTCGGTGGCTGACAAGCCCTTCAACGATGCTTCAAAGAAGGCCGCGCGCTTGGGCAGGGCTTCGTTCACGACCGCCTGGCCGGCTTCGGTAAGCGTGGCGTTGGTCAGGCGGTTGTCTTGCGCGTCCACGGCGCGCGAGATCCATCCCAGCTTTTGCATGGCCTGCAATTGCCGCGTCAAGGACGCGGGGTCCAGGCGGCAGCGTTCGGCCAGATGCTTTTGCGAACAAGGTCCGCATTCATGCAGCGCCAGCAGGATGCGCCAGCGGGGCAGGGCGTGGCCCACCTTGCTGCTGAATGCGCTTTGCATGACGCGGTACGTCTGCCCCATGTGCTGGATGACTTGCAGGCCTTGTTGTTGTTTGGGCAAAAGCTATTCTCCGACGCTGGCCGGCTCCGCTTTGGGAGGCCGCGCCAATTGCACCAGGGGCACGCGGCGCACGCACCACAGCGCGAAGATGGCGACGGCAAGCGCGATGAGCTGCCCTTCATGAATGGCGCCCACCAGCGCAACCCGCGCGATCTCGATCAGCGACGTCCCGTCCTGGCCTTGATGCGCCAATTGTGCCAGGAACTGGGTCTGGGCCGCCGGGTTCACCAGCATCTGCGGGTCGTTCAATTCGGGCAGCCATTGCGCGGATGCGCCATGCAGCGTGGATTCCACGCCGCTGAAGTAGCTGTGGCTGACCATCGTGCCCACGACCGCCGTGCCCAGCATGCCGCCAATCATCCGCAGCGACTGCAACAGCGCCGTGGCAATGCCCAGATGCGTGCGGCCCGCCGTCTGCTGCGCGAACACGGTCAGGTTGGGCATGATGAAGCCCATGCCCAGGCCGGCCATCAGCATGTAGGCGGCGATCAGCCCATGTGACGTATAGCTATGGGTAGTGACAATACCCAAACAGGACAGCGCCATCAGCAAGAAGCCCGCGTACAGCATGCGGTTGGGATTGCGAATGCGCGTGATGATGCGGCCGTTGATGATGCTGCCCACCGTGATGAAAACGACCATGGGCGTGATCAGCAAGCCTGCATCCTGGGGCGACAGGCCAAAGCCGCCTTGCAGCAGCAGCGGCGCGTAGAACAACAGCGAATACATCGTCACGCCCACCAGCAGCGCCAGCGTGAAGAGCGTGGCCAGGCCGCGGTTGCGGAACATGTCCAGCGGCAGCAGGGGGTGCGGGCAGCGCTTTTCCCACCAGATCAAGAGCGCGAACGCGGCGATGCTGCCCACGGCCAGCAGCACGAGGGCGGTGCTGAAGCCTTCCTTGGGCAGCAGTTCAACCAGCAATTGCAGGCTGCCCAGCGCCAGCGCGATCAGCACGGCGCCTTGCCAGTCCAGCCGGACCTTGCCCGATGTGTGGTTGCGCAGATGCGGCAAATAGCGCGACACGAACCACAAGCCCAGAATGCCGATCGGCAAGTTCACATAGAACACCGAGCGCCAGCCGTAGTGTTCGGTCAATGCGCCGCCCAACGTCGGCCCCACGGCGTTGGCGATACCGAAGGCCGAGCTCAGCATGACTTGCCAGCGCAGCCGCACGTGCGGGTCCGGGAACAGATCGGGGATGGACGCGAACGCGGTGCCCACCAGCATGCCGCCGCCGATACCTTGCAAGGCGCGGGCCAGCACCAGCGTGAGCATGCTGTTGGCCGCGCCGCACAGCACCGAGGCCAGCGTGAACAAGATGATGGCGGCCACCACGAACGGCTTGCGTCCGTAGTAATCGCCCAGCCGTCCGAAGATGGGCACGGTAATGACGGAGGTCAGCAGGTAAGACGTCGCAACCCATGCATACAGTTCGAAGCCCTTGAGTTCGGCCACAATGGTTGGCAACGCGGTGCCCACCACGGTCTGGTCGATGGCGACCATCATCATGACGAAGCACATGCCCAGCATGGCAAGCAGGGTTTGCCGGAAAGGAAGCATCTGGCCGGGCGAATGCGGGGTACTGGGGGCGGGGGCGGACATTGTTGGATGCATCAATAATTGATTGATCAATTATTCTAGTCCTACAATCCGCCAGACAGAAAGCCGTCAGCTGAAAGCGCCGTTTTTTGGGCTTCAGGGCATGTGATTTGTCCGGTTTTTGGTGTCATGACCTGACAAGTCATCGCGAAGGCGGTCTGATTTGTTACGATAGCGAAATCTGCACGCTGGTCATGCCAGCGTCTTCAGCAGGCCTTCCCTGGTAGATCCTCCCTTTCTGGCGCCGCAGCTTCGGGCTTTCGGCAGTAGCGAGGACTCGCCCTAAAAGGCAGATAGCTCCAATTGGCGTGTGGCTTTCCACCGCTACAGCACCACCCCCGCGCTTGGCGCGGTGGGCGGCATTCAAGGATTTCCAGTCGAGGTACCGACGGGGCGGCAATGAAAACGTGGTTCAAGCGCATTTTGATAGGCCTGGTGGTGTTGGTTGTCGTGGCCGTCGTTGGCCTGGCCATCTTCTTGCTGACGTTCGACCCCAACGCGTACAAGTACAAGCTCGAAGAGCTTGTGCAGGAACGCTATCACCGCACACTCACGATCGATGGCGAGATCGAGCTTTCGCTCTTCCCGCGCATTGGTCTGTCGGTGCAGGGCGTGTCCCTGTCCGAGCCCAATAGCCCCGACACCTTCGCGTCCATTGAAAGCACCCGCCTGGCGGTGGCCGTGTGGCCGCTGCTGTCGAACAGCTTCGTGGTGGACCACGTGGCCATCAGCGGCTTCAAGGCGCGTGTGGTGCGCGGCAAAGACGGCCAGTTCAACTTCAGCAACCTCGTGGGCGGCGCGTCCGCCACCACGACGGCGCCGTCCAACCCCGCCGAAGCGCTGGTAGGCGCCGCCCAGACCGCGGCCCAAGCCATCACCAGCGGCACCTTGCCCGCGTCGCGCAACAACATGCAGATCGACATCGCCGGGCTGGACTTGAAAGACGGCGAAGTGCAGTTGCAGGATGAGATTTCGGGCATGGCCGTGGCGGTCACGAAGATCAACGCCAATACCGGCCGCGTCACGTTCAACCAGCCGTTCGATGTGCGCCTGACGGCGCGCGTTGAAGGCGGCAACCCGCGTGTGGACGCCAACCTGACCGGGCAGGCCCTGCTGACGCTGGACCCGTCCGCCAAGCGCTACGCCG
Source organism: Achromobacter sp. 01N37 (assembly GCF_056399725.1). Taxonomy (NCBI): domain Bacteria; kingdom Pseudomonadati; phylum Pseudomonadota; class Betaproteobacteria; order Burkholderiales; family Alcaligenaceae; genus Achromobacter; species Achromobacter sp. 01N37. The sequence goes on along the minus strand of NZ_JBFTRX010000006.1, from coordinate 40,960 downwards.
CCCAGAAGCTGGATTTGCGCATGGACGGCAAGTTGCCTGGCGCCGAGGCCAAGAGTCTGGCGGTGCGTGGCAACCTGGCTTTCAATGGCCAGAAATCGGCGCTGGATGTGGCCGGCCTGGAAGTGGTTTTCCAGGGCGATATCACCGACCCCGCCGCGCGCGCCACCGGCGTCGAAGCCAGCGTGGCGATGCCGAAGCTGGCAATCGACCCGCACAAGAGTCAATTGCAGATTGAAAAGCTGGCCATTCGCGCCAAGGGCGGTTCGGCGGATGGTCCGTTTGAGCTGGCGGTGGATGCGCCTGCGCTGAATATTTCGCCAGCGTCGGCGACTGGCGAAGCCCTGACCGGCCGCGTGCGCGTCAGCGGCCTGGACGCCAGCTTTGGTTTGAACGGCATCAGCGGCAACGCCGCCGAGCTGGACATCAAAGAAGCCAAGGTGGACAGCACGTCCAAGAATGGCGACCGCGTGGTCAAGCTGAACTTTGCGTCGCCTCTGACCTTGAACCTGCTGCAACGTAGCGGCGGCCTGTCGGCGCTGCGCGGTGACGTCAACATCACCGACCCCGGCCTGCCCAAGGGCAGCCTGCAGATTCCGGTGATCGGCAGCTTGAACGTGGACCTGCTGAAAGATCAGGCCACCAGCAAGATCAACGCCGTGCTCGAAGGCGGCAAGTTCGACCTGAGCGCCGACATCACCAAGCTGTCCACCTCGCCCGCCGTGAACTTTGCGTTGGCCGTGGACACGCTGGATCTGGACAAGCTGGTGCCGCCCGTTGTGGCTGCGCCGCCCAAGCCGCCCGCTGATGGCAAGAAGGACGATTCCAAGCCGGCGCAACCGCCCGCGCCCGCCGCACCCGCAGACGACACGATTGATCTGTCGGCACTGGTTGGCCCCAGCGTCAACGGCACCTTGAAGGTGGGCAAGCTCGTCATGCGCGGCCTGAAGGCCGACGACGTGGCGGCTGYGGTCAAACTGGACAAGGGCAAGCTCGATATCTCCAGCCTTACCGCCGGCCTGTACGGCGGCAAGCTGGCGGGTGCGTTGTCGGTGGACGCTGCGCAAGGCAATCAGCTGGCCACGAAGATGTCGCTGGCGGGTATTTCCATTGAGCCCTTGCTGATGGACCTGGCCAAGCAAAACGTGCTGAGCGGCACCGGCAGCCTGGCGCTGGACCTGAAGACCGCGGGCGCCAACGCCTACGCCATGAAGAGCGGGCTGGGCGGCACGGTGCAAGTGCGCCTGCGCGATGGCGCGGTCAAGGGCATCAACCTGACGCAGACGCTGCGCGAGCTGAAGGCCGCTTTCACGGCAGAATCGCAGAACGAAACAGTGCCGGCCGACACCAGCAAGCAGACCGAATTCTCGGAGATGGACGCGGACCTGGCCTTCACCAAGGGCGTGGCGACGGTCAAGCGCTTGAACGTCGTGTCGCCGTTGCTGCGCGTGACCCAAGGCGATCCGGCCACCATCGACTTCGTGAAGAATGAGCTGGACCTGGTGGCGCGCGCGCGCGTCGTCAATCCGGCCGCGACCGACGAAGGCAAAGAGCTGATCGACCTGAAGGACGTGACCATCCCCGTGCACCTCAAAGGCCCGTTCGACAAGCCCACCTACACGCTGCTGTGGAAAGACGCCATCGGCGGCATCCTCAAGCGCAGCCTGGAGAACAAGCTGCGCGAAGCCGTCACCGGCAAGGGCAAGAACGGCGCGGCGGTGGACAAGGCGCTGAAGGGTCTGCTGGGCCGATGAGCACCGATTCCCTCCCGTGCGACGTTCCGTCCGATTTCCAGCCCATCGCGGAATGCGGCGTCACGCCGCAACCCAATGCGGCCGCCTATCACCGTCAATGGCTGGTGGCCAACGATTCCGGCCAATGGCTGAACCGCGAACTGTGTCCCAAGCTTGCCGACGTGTCGGTGGAGCTGCGCCTGGGCTATCTGGTGCTGAAGGCGCCGGGCATGCTGCGCATGGATATTCCGCTGGACGTCATCGAAGACGACGACAGCGTGCGCTACAGCATGAAGGTGGGCGAGCAGACGATTGACGTCGTTGACGAAGGCGAACTTGCCGCCGCGTGGATTTCAAATTTTGTGCAGGTGCCTTGCCGCATCATGAAAGTGCACCCGGATACGCCCGTGGCCGCCTGGCCGGCGTGATTCCTTTGAAGCGCTCGACGCTTTCCTAGCGGCCGGCGGGGCGGTTTATGCGCCGGCGCGCGCCCGCTTGTATTCGAATGCGGTGTGCGCCAGCAGGCCCGCCGCCAGGCCCCAGAAGGCCGACCCGATTCCCCAGAAACTGAACCCCGACGCCGTCGCCAGCAAGGTGATGAGCGCGGCTTCGCGCCGTTGCGGGTTGGCCATGGCGGCGGCCATGCCGCCCATGATGGTGCCCAGCAAGGCCAGGCCCGCCAGCGCCGCCAGCAGCGCGGCAGGCAAGGCCTGGAAGAAGACGGCGACCGCACCCGCGACAAGGCTCAGGCCCACATAGCCCAGCCCATACGTGGCGGCGGCGATATAGCGTTTGCCGGGGTCGGGATGCGCTTCGGGGCCGGTGCAGATGGCGGCGCTGATGGCGCCCATCGTCACGCTGTGCGCGCCAAACGGGGCGGCCAGCAAGCCCAAGAGGCCCGTGGCGGCCACCAAACGCGACGCAGGGGGGCGATAGCCCGCCGCTTGCAGGATGGCCAGGCCGGGCAGGTTTTGCGACGCCATGGCCACCACAAACAAGGGAATTCCCAAGCTGACCGCAGCCTGCGCGCTGAAGGCGGGCGTGGTCCAGACGAATTCAGTAAGCCGCCAGTCCAGCAGATTCAGCTGCATCAGGTCAAGCGCGAACGCCAGGGCGACGGCCACCGCCATCACCACCAGCACCGCGTAGCGCGGCGCCCAGCGCCGGCACAGCAGGTAGGCGGCGCACATCGTCAGCACCAGCGCCGGTTGCTTGCTGATGTTGGTGAAGATACCCATGCCGAAATTGAGCAGCACGCCAGCCAGCATCGCGGCGGCGACTTCGCCGGGGATGCGGCGCAAGATGGGGTCGATCCAGCCGAACAGGCCACAGGCCAGCGTCAGCCCGGCCGCCAGCACGAACGCGCCGATGGCTTCATTGAAGGGTACGCCCGCCAGCGCCGTCACCAGCAAGGCCGCGCCGGGTGTGGACCACGCCATGACAATCGGCAGACCCGTGCGCAGGCTGTAGAACGCGCCGCCCAGCCCCAGCACGAGACTCAGCGAGCCAATCCAGGAGCCGATGCGCGCCGCGTCCAGCCCGGCCGCGTGGCCGGCTTGCACCATCAGCACGGCGGTGCCGCCAAAGCTGACCAGCACGGCCACGAGGCCAGCCGCGATCGCCGACGCGGAGATGTCGCGGCGGGCGTGGTGGGAAGCGGGGGGAAGGTTGATGCCTGTCTGTGTGACGTCGCTCATGCGGCACCGGTCAGGCGGCGGTACTTGGCCATGAGCTGTTCCTGGCCTTCGTTCCATTGCGGGTGCAGTTCAATGCACTCCACCGGACACACCACCTTGCACTGGGGTTCGTCGTGATGGCCGACGCACTCCGTGCATTTGTCGGGATCAATGACGTAATAGTCATCGCCCATGGAAATTGCGTCGTTCGGGCACTGGGGCTCGCAAACGTCGCAATTGATACATTCTTCGGTGATGAGCAGGGCCATGATGGGCAGCAGGGTTAAGCCAGAGGCGGCTTGATTGTACTGCCGGGCCGCAAAACGCAAGAAGGGCGCATTGAGCGCCCTTCAAGGATGGTGCCACGCGGGCGGGTCAGCCCGGCCAGGACTGCTCGCGGCGTTCCTTGGCCTTTTCCTGCAACCAGCGTTCCACGGACGGGAACACGAACTTGCTGACGTCGCCGCCCAGCTGGGCGATTTCGCGCACGATGGTGCCCGAGATGAATTGGTATTGGTCCGACGGCGTCATGAACAGGGTTTCAACGTCGGGCAGCAGATGGCGGTTCATGCCGGCCATCTGGAATTCATATTCAAAGTCGGACACGGCGCGCAGGCCGCGCACGATGACGCGCCCGTTCTGGTCGCGGACGAAATCCTTCAACAGACCGCCGAAGCTTTGCACTTCCACGTTGGGATAGTGGCCCAGCACTTCGCGGGCGATTTCCACGCGCTCGTCGATGCTGAAGAAAGGCTTCTTGTTGCGGCTGTGGGCGATGCCCACAACGACCTTGTCGAAAAGCGTGGCCGCACGGCGGACCAAGTCTTCGTGGCCCCGGGTCAGCGGGTCAAAAGTGCCGGGATATACAGCGATGATCATGCGAGCTCCGTACCGTTATTAGTGGTGTACACCATCCTCCGAAGCTCGGATTATTGATCTATTTGCGCAATGCAGCAAATTCCAGCAGGTGGTAGTGCACCGCGCCTGCCTTGTCCTGCCGCAAGATCTGAAATCCTTCGGGGGCTTCGATGGGGGTTTCCGCCTCGACGTAGACTAGCCCATGCTCGCTGAGAATACCCGGCAGGATCGGCCACAGGCGCGGCAGCCAGCCCTGTCCGAAGGGCGGGTCCAACAGGATGAGGTCAAATCGGGACGCATCCATCCGTTCGGCGACCTGCATCGCGTCGCCCACATGGATGCGTATCATGTCGGCTTTGAGCTTGTCGCGCAGTGTCCGCAGCGCGGACGCGGCGGTCTTGTCCCGCTCGACCATCTGCACATGCGCCACGCCGCGTGACGCCGCCTCGAAACCCAGGGCGCCGCTGCCGGCGAACAGATCCAGTACCTGTTTGTCGGCGAATTCGCCGGCCCACAGATGATTCAACCAGTTGAACAGCGTCTCGCGCACCCGGTCGGGCGTGGGGCGCAGCGTCTCCACGTCGGGCACGACGATGGGGGTGCGCCTGTATTGGCCGCCGACGATACGAATATACTTGTTACCCATGTTTAGCCGCTTCTTCAAGAAAAAATCCCCTCCGCCCGCCGCGCCGGTCCAGCCCGCGCCGCCGCCAGAGGTCGTGGACGCCGTTGTCGCGCCCGTAGCACCCGCCGCCGCGCCGGTGATTCCTGCGCCGGCACCGGCTCCCGTTCCTGCCGCCGATCCGATTCCTGCGCCGGCTTTTGCTCCGGCTTCTGCGCCAGTTGCTGCCCCGATTGCCGCGCCAGTTTCTGCTCCGACTGCCGCGCCGACGGCAACCCCCACGCCAACCCCTGCTCCGGTTTCACCGCCGGTTTCGTCGCCGGTAGCCGCGCCCATCGCGCCTGCACCGGTTGCCGCTCCCGCCGTGGCCACGCCGCCGGTGGCCCCGGCAATGTCGCCTGCGCCAGCTACCCCGGCAGCACCGCCCGCACCGGCTTTCGAGCCGGTACGTGCCGCTGCGCCAGTCGCGGCTCCGGCGCCTGTACCTGCCGCGCCCGCCCCGATTGTGACGTCGCCGCCTGTCGTTGCCGCACCTGCACCGGTACCCGCCGCAGTCGTCCCAGCCCCAGCCCCAGCCCCAGCTCCAACCCCAACCCCTGAACCCGCTGCCGAGGCGCCCAAGAAGGCGTCGTGGCTGTCGCGCTTGAAGCAGGGCTTGTCGCGCACCGGTCAAAGCATTGGCGGCATTTTCGTCGGCGTCAAGGTCGACGAAAACCTGTTCGAGGAACTCGAATCGGCGCTCATTATGGCCGATGCGGGCCTGGAGGCCACCGAGAAGCTGCTGACCGCGCTGCGTGCGCGCGTCAAGAAAGAACGCATTGAAGACCCGGCCAAGGTCAAGACGGCGCTGCGCCAATTGCTGGCCGATCACCTGCGACCGCTGGAACGCGGCTTCAACCTGACCAGCGGCAAACCGCTGGTGGTGATGATTGCCGGCGTGAACGGCGCGGGCAAGACGACCTCCATCGGTAAGCTTGCGCACACGTTCCAGCGCCAGGGCGCCAGCGTGCTCTTGGCCGCGGGCGATACCTTCCGCGCTGCCGCCCGCGAGCAGCTCGTGGAATGGGGCAGCCGCAACAACGTCAGCGTGATTTCGCAGGATGGCGGCGACCCCGCCGCCGTCGCGTTTGACGCGGTGAACGCGGGCCGCGCGCGCGGCATGGGCGTGGTCATGGTGGATACCGCCGGCCGCTTGCCCACGCAGCTGCACTTGATGGAAGAACTGAAGAAGATCCGCCGCGTCATCGGCAAGGCGGATGCGGCAGCGCCTCACGAAGTGCTGTTGGTGGTGGACGGCAACACCGGGCAGAACGCCTTGGCGCAGATCCGCGCGTTTGATGCGGCCATCAATCTGACGGGCCTCGTCGTGACGAAGCTGGACGGCACCGCCAAGGGCGGCACGCTGGCTGCCGTGGCGGCGGGCAGCCAGGGCGTGCGCCCGATTCCGGTGTACTGGATCGGCGTGGGTGAAAGCCTGGAAGACCTTCAGCCCTTCGTCGCGGACGAATTCGCCGCGGCGCTGCTTGCAGACTAATCGCCCACTGAAGGCCGATTGATCCTCAACGAATCGCCGGCAGATCATCCATTGATCGCCGGCGAATTCCTTACTCCACCTTTCCCATTGCCGGATCGCTGACGGCATCTTTCCCCGTCTCCATGCGTCCGGCGAAGCGGCGCTGGAAGGCGGCGTAGCCGTTGCAGGCGACGGCAAAGTCGTACCACTGCCCGCTGTCCGTGACGGGCCAGCTCAACTCGCCGACCTGGCCCGCGTCGACCGTGACCGTCCACGGCCCATCGTTGCGGTACGCCATGGCCTGCACCGTGAACGTGCAGGCCGCGCTGCCGTTGTTGTGCAGCTTGACCTGCATCTGCGGGTCGTCGCAAGGCACATAGCAGACCTGGATCTCGGGCTGCGTTCCCCCCGTTTGCATCAAATCGCCCGTGAAGGCGCGGTGATAGCCGTTGGGGCCAAGCACCCACAAGTCGTACTTGCCGCTGTCGGCGGACACGTCCCAGACGTCGTCCAGCGACTTGCCGGCCTCGACCACATAACGGCGCGGGATGCGGTCCAGATGCAGCTTGTCGTACACATGGAAAACCGCAGCCGTCTTGCCCGTGCTGGCGTTGGCGAACAGCAATTGAACGCGGTTTTCACGCGCCGCTTCGCGCGCGCTGGTGTGCAGCTCGTAGGGCAGTGCGCGCGACGGGCGTGTGCCTTCTGCTTGCTTGGCCAGCGTCTGCTGCGTCGGAATCGCGATGGCGGGCTGCGCTTCCTGCCAGGTGGTCAGGCCGTCGGCGTCCGTCTTTGTCGTGCGGCCCGGCAAGGTCGGCATGCTGGCGCTGTTGGGCGACACGAAATTCAAGGTGGACGTCAGGTCACCGCACACGGCGCGGCGAAACGCGCTGATGTTGGGTTCGACAACCCCGAAGCGTTGCTCAAGAAAGCGCAGCGCAGACGTGTGATCGAACACTTGCGAATTGACCCAGCCGCCACGGCTCCAGGGGGATATCACCCACATCGGCACACGCATGCCGGGGCCGAAGGGCTTGCCGTCGGCAGTCAGCTGCTTGGGCGTGGCGGGCGGATACGTGAAGTATTCAAACGCCATCTCGGCGTCCGTCATCGTCGACTTGCCGGCGAGCGTGCCGTCGTCGTTGCGTGACGGCGCGGACGGCGTGGGCATGTGGTCGAAGAAGCCGTCGTTCTCGTCGTAGGTGACCAGGAACACGGTCTTGCTCCAGACCTCGGGCGATTGCGTCAGCGCGTCCAGCGCCGCCTGGATGTACCACGCGCCCTTGGCCGGGCTGGAGGGGCCGGGGTGTTCGCTGTAGGCAGCGGGCGGAATGATCCACGACACTTCGGGCAGCGTGCCGTTGGCGACGTCGTCGCGCAGGCTTTGCAGGAAACCGCCGTCGGGCATCGTGTTGCCGAAGCCCTTGGCCAGCGGGCTGAATTGATCGTCGATGGCGGGGTTGTAGGCCGGGCCGCCCTGGTTCGTGACCTGGCGGTCTGCCGGCATTTTTTCGATCTCGGCGCGCCAGTGCCGAAAGCTCATCATTTCGTTGCAGCCGAAGTTGTCGGGGATGTTCTGGTAGACCTTCCAGCTGACGCCGGCGGCTTGCAGGCGGTCGGCATAGGTCGTCCACGTCCAGCCTTCGGTGGACGGGCCGACGTCGGCGCCGTCGTTCATTTCATTCATCACCACCGACACGTTGTCGCCCGATGGGCCGTTGGTGCCCGTCCAGAAGAACAAGCGGTTGGGGATCGTGCCGGCGTGCATCGAGCAGTGGTAGTTGTCGCACAGCGTGAAGGCGTCGGCCAGCGCGCGGTGGAACGGCACTTCGGCGGTTTCGTAATAGCCCATCGACAGGGGCTGCTTGGCGCTGGGCCATTTGTTCATACGGCCGTGGTCCCACGCGGCCTGACAGTTCGGCCACGAGTGCGGCGTGCTGCCCGCGCGCTGCGCGTTGCCCAGCGCTGCGTCCAGGTGATAAGGCAATTCTTCCGTGCCGTCGCTGCGTGTCTGGTGGAACACGTTCTTGCCGTTGGCCAGCGGAATGGGGAAGCGGTCACCAAACCCGCGCACGCCCGGGAATGTGCCGAAGTAGCCGTCAAAGGAACGGTTTTCCAGCATCAGCAGCACGACGTGTTTGACGTCCTGAATCGTGCCGGTGGGGCTGCTGGCTTCAATCGCCAGCGCGCGGCGGATGCTGGGCGGGAACATCGACAAGGCGCTGACGGCGGCGGTGGCCCCCAGCGTGGTCTTGAAGAACTTGCGTTTGGATGCGTCGAACGACATTGGCTGTGTCTCCTGCGGGTCTGCGATGAACGGGCTCATGGGGCGCAATGCGTGGCGCACGCCGCGGGGGGCGGCGCGGGCGTGGTCGGCGTCGTGGGGGGAGCGGGTTCGTCCGAGTCGTTGTCGTCACCGCCGCAAGCGGACAGCGTGAACACAAGCGACAGGGCGCAGAAGGCCAACAGGCCTCGTCTTGCATGGGCGAGCAAGGGGGAAGTGGTTTCCATGGTTCGGTCTATGTGGATGGGCTGACGGCGCGCAGGGCCGTTGCCGTCACAGAGGACAAATGCCGGGCGGATGCTGCGGGCCACGAAGGCGCCCGGCGCGTGTTGGCCGGACGACAGCGATCCAGTATTGGTGCCACGGATGTCGTTAACTTGACAGCAAGCTGACCCGTTGCTGTCTATGGCCCCTTTTTTGAAACGCAGTGCGAGATGCGTGTCGAGGTGCAAGCCGCACAAGCGGCTGTCGTGAAAATGGGGTAGCGCAGGCGCCCGCGCGCCTGACCCCGGTTACTTCCAGAACGGCTTGCTCTTTGCCAATTCCTCGAACGCCTTCTGCGCCTCTACCGCCAGCTCTTCCAGGCGTGCGCTGATCCAGCCCAGCGCGAACCAGGCTTGCGGATGCGTGGCCGTACACGACGCGTAGTAGTCGCGCGCCACCGCCAGATCATTGATCTCGCCCAGCACGTCCTGCACCTTGGACAGTAGCTTGCGATAGCCGCGCAGCTTGGCGACGGGCAGCAGCGATTCGGCGAACGCCAGGCTGTAGCGCAGCCGCTTGCCGCGCTTGCGCAGCTCGTGGCGCGTGGGAATGTCCAGCGTGGCGAATTGCGTGCCTTGATCCGCCACCTTGCTATGCCAGCGATGCAGGCGGCGCGCCAGCTGCTTGTGCAAGCGTTGCGGCTCGGGTTCCGGCGCCAGCATCGGGATGATGGTGGGCTTGACGCTCGGCCCAGCCACGCCGCCTTCCAGGCGGATCGCGGGTTCGGGCGCGGCGTCGCTGGGCGTGCCGTTGGCGATCGTCATGCCGTCGTTGGCCGGCATGGCGGGCGGCACCTCCAGGCTCCATTCCAGCAACTCAAGCAGCCAGGCTTGAAAGCCCTTGCCGCCCGCGATGGTTTGCGCATCTTCTTCAGGCGGCGGGGCTTCCATCGGAATCACGGGCATGCCGGCGCGCATCAGCGCGGGCGCCACGGTTTCGTTCAACACGTCTTGGTCGCGGTTGGCGCCGAATGCGCCGAAGTGCGTGCGCGCGCCTTCCAGCAGCGCGTCCGGCACCGGCGCAATCCAGCCGTCGAAGAGTTTCCACGCCGAACGCAGCCGGCGCACACCCACGCGCAATTGATGCACGTGTTCGGAATTGCCGGCGCGGTACACGCCTTCGGTGTCCACTTCGGCCAGCACCGAGGCGTTGCGCGCGATCTGGTCCAGGCATTCGGCGGCGATGCGGCCCATGGCTTGCGACGGCGTCATGTCGTCGCGCAGCTTGACGGAGCTTGCCGTGCGCGGCGCCCAGAATTGCGCAATGGCTTGGGCGCGGCGGGTTTCCAGATCGTCGCCCGGCGCGGCGTCTACGTCGGCCAGGCGTTCTGCCAACTGCGCCAGCGCGTCGCCGCGTTCAGATTTGCTGCGCGGGTCCAGCACCAGGCTATGGCGCTGCTGCCAGCCGCGCGCGGTGGCGAAGATGGCGGCGGGGCGGCCGGACACGAGTTCGAATTCCAGTTCGGAAATGGGCAGTTCCAACGCGCCCGCGCGCAGGATGCCGGTGTCGTACGCGAGTTCCACCGTGCCGTAGCGCGTGCGAACCTTGCGCAAGAGGCGCTGCACGTCGGTTTCATAACGCAGGCCTAGTTCGCCTTTGATGGCGGCAAGCGCGCTTTCAACTTCGGTGCCGGCATAAACCGACAAGTCCAGCACGGGGCCGGGGCGGGGATGGTTTAGTTCAATGCGCGTGATGGCGTTGATGCCGGGCATCTTCAGCGTCTGCACCCAGTCGCTGCCTTCCTGGCGCAAGCGGATCGCGATGCGCGCCCGCGCCAGTTCGCGTTCGGGCGTGTCGAAATACATGGCATGCAAACGGATGCGCGTGGCTTCGCGTTGCTTGATTTCGCGCAGCACGGCCTGGCGGGACGCCGTGGGCACGTGCAGCTTCAATTCCTGTTCCGACATGGCGATGGGTGTCCAACGGCAAAAGCCGAGATCTTAATCAACCCGGGGGCGGGATTTGATGACCGTTCATATTTTGTTCACATTGAGCATAGACGTGTTCGCAATCGCCGGACAAGCTGCACCGCAACCGCGACAAGAAAAAAGCGCCGCCCCTTTTCAAGGGCGGCGCCAAGGAGCGCTGGTCAGGGGAAACCGACAAGCGTTAAACAGGGACGCTAAGCATGCGCATAAAGGATGCGCACTACAGGATGCGCACCACAGCGTGCGTCACAAGATTCGCTTACGCGCCTGGGTAATGATGATTTCGGCCAGCACCACCACCACGAAGATCGCGGCCAGCACCAGCGCCACACGATCCCACTGGAACAGGTTCAGCGCGGTGTCCAGCGCCATGCCGATGCCGCCTGCGCCCACCAGCCCCAGCACGGCGGATTCGCGCACGTTGATGTCCCAGCGCAGCAGCACAATCGACCAGAACGCCGGGCGAATCTGCGGCCAGTAGGCGTACCACAGCACCGAACCCTTGCTGGCGCCCGTGGCGGTCACGGCTTCGATGGGGCCGCGCTGCGCCTCTTCGATGGCTTCGCCCACCAGCTTGCCCACGAACCCGATCGAGCGGAACGCAATGGCCAGCGTGCCGGCCAGCGCGCCGGGTCCGAAGATGGCGATGAACAGCAGCGCCCAGACCAGCGAATTGACCGAGCGGCTGGACACCAGAATCAGCCGGGCCAGCATGTTGATGGTCTTGCTGGGCGTCAGGTTGTTGGCCGCCAGCAGGCCCACCGGCACCGCCATGAAGACGGACAGAATGGTGCCCAGTGTGGCGATGTGCAGCGTTTCGATCAGCGCGTTGTGCACGCCGTCCGGGTAGTAAGCCCAGTCGATCGGCCACATGCGGCGAAACAGGTCGGCCATCTGCTCGGGGGCGTCATACAGGAACTCCGGTATGACTTCCACGCCGCGAATGGCTTGCGCAATGGCGGCCACCACCAGCAGATACAGCGCAAAGCGCAGCAGCCGCTGGCCCATGCTGTAGCGCTGCCACACGCGTGGCGAACCGGCCGGGTTCAAGGTAGAGGCATGGGTGTTCATTCTTCCACCTCCGCCTTGCGGGCCGCCGGCGGTTTGCCGGCGCTGATGCCGCGTGCGCCGGCAAAGCGGCCTTGCAGGATGCGGTCAAAGCCCAGGTTGTCCAGGAACACGGCGCGCACGAAGCCCGCAATGATTTCGCCCAGCATGATGATGGCGATCAGCGTCAGCAGGATGGCGCTGACGAAGTCGTAGTCAAAGCGCTGGAAGGCCGAGAACAGCGTGCCGCCCACCCCGCCCGCGCCCACGATACCCACCATGGTGGAGTTGCGCAGGTTGGAGTCGAATTGATAGGTGGCAAAGCCGATGAAGCGCGCGAACACCTGTGGCAGCACGCCAAAGATGATCACGTTGGCGAACGACGCGCCGCTTGCGCGCACCGCTTCCACCTGCTTGAGCGATATCTCTTCGATGGCTTCGGTGAACAGCTTGCCGATGAAGCCGATAGACGCCACCGTCAACGCCAGAATGCCCGCCAGCGCGCCAAAGCCCACGGCCTTGACGAACAGGATGGCGACGATGACCGGGTGCAGCGCGCGGCACAAGGCCACGAGCGAACGCGCGGGCCACGACACCCAGGCCGGCATCATGTTGCGCGCGCCCAATAGGCCCACCGGCAGCGCGAACAGAATGCCCAGCACGGATGCCAGCACGGCAATTTCCAGGCTTTCCGCAATGCCCTTCCACAAGGTGGCGGGCTTTTCGAAATTGGGCGGGAACATGCGCGAAAGAAACGTCGACGCATGCCCCATGCCGGTTTCAAAGCGCGCCCAGCTGAAATCCAGCTGCGCGCCGGCATACACGGTGTAGATCAGCAGCAGCACCAGGCCCGCCTTGGCGCGCCCGGACATGGCAAAGGGGCGGTTGCCCTGAGGGTGCGTCATTCCAGCCAAGACTCGCCTCCGTAGATCGTCTTGAGCATGGTGGCGTCCAGGCCATGGCCGTCGCCGTCATAGACCACATGCCCGCCGGACATGCCGACGATGCGGGTGGCGTAGCGGCGCGCAAGCTCCACGTCGTGAATGTTCACGATGACGGGAATGCCGGTGGCGCTGCCCTGCACGGACAGCAGCTCCATGATTTCAACCGAGGTCTTCGGGTCGAGCGACGACGTCGGCTCGTCTGCCAGCAGCAGTTGCGGGCGCTGCATCAGCGCACGGGCGATGCCCACGCGCTGACGCTGTCCGCCCGACAAGGCATCCGCGCGCTGGTCGGCAAAGCCCGCCAGGCCGACGGTATCCAGCAGCTTGTAGGCGTGCTCGATATCTTCGGGTTCGAAGCGGCGCATCCAGGCCTTGAGCGCCGAGGTGTAGCCCAGCCGGCCCGTCAGCAGGTTTTCCATGACGGTCAGGCGTTCGACCAGGTTGTATTCCTGGAACACCATGCCGATGCGCCGGCGCGCACGGCGCAACGACGCGCCACGCACACGGGCCAGGTCCACGGTGCCTTCCTTGGACTGCAACACGATCTCGCCCTGGGTGGGTTCGATCAGCCGGTTGATGCAGCGCAGAAGCGTGCTTTTGCCGGTGCCGGAAGGGCCGATGATGGCGGTCAGGCCTTGGCCGGCGACTTCAAGGTTGATGCCATTGAGAACCGGCCGGCCGGCCCGGTATTCCTTGACCAGGCCGGAAATGCGTAGCGACGTCGTCATGCTGGATTACTTCTTGCTCTTTGCGGATTCGCGGTCGTAGGCGGCGCGGTTGAAGCTTTCGCCACCCGATTCAGCCACCTGGCGGACGATGGCCCAGTCTTTCTGATAGGTCACCGGATAGAAGCGGTCGGCGCCATCAAAGGCCTTCGACATTTCCGCGGGGAAGCGGTAGTCGTAGAAGCACTTGAGCATCTGGTCGCGGAACTTCGGCTCCAGGTCATGCGCGTAGGCGAACGACGAGGTGGGGAATTTTTCGCTGCGGTAGATCACGCGGAAGTCGGCTTCCTTGACCTGGCCGCGTTCGACCATGCGCTTGAACACGTCGGAGGCCACGGCGGCGGCGTCGTAATCGCCCGAGTTCACGCCCATGACGGACTGGTCGTGCTTGCCCGAGAAGACCACCTTGTAGTCCTTGTCCGGCGTCAGGCCTTCCTTGGGGAACAGCGCCACGGGCGCCATGTGGCCGGAGTTCGACGACGGTGCGGTGTGCGCGAGCTTCTTGCCCTTCAGGTCGGTCAGCTTCTGGTAGGGGCTGTCTTTCTTGACGATGACGATCAGGTTGTAGCCCTGGAAGCCGTCGGCATAACCCTTCACGGCAAACGGCACGGCGCCCGCGATGTTTACGGCGAACGCGGTGGGGCCGGTCGAGAAACCGCCCACGTGCAAGCGGCCCGAGCGCATGGCTTCGATTTCGGCGGCGTTGCTTTGCACTTGATAGAACACGACGCGCTTGCCCGTGCATTCGGACAGGTGCTTGGTGAAGGGCTTGAAGATGTCTTCGTAGACCGCCGGGTCTTCCACCGGGGTGTAGGTGAACACCAGGGTAGACGGGGTCTTCTGCTTGGACGCGTCGGCGGGCGTGTCCGCCACCAAATCCTTGTTGGCGTCGCAGTACATCTGGTCCAGATCACCGCGGTTGGAGCAGGTGTCGGCGGCCTGGGCGGCCGTGCCGCCAAAAGCGAATGCGGCCAGGGCGGCCGCTTGCAATAGACGCATCGCGTGCATGGTTTGTCTCCTCTTATGGGATGAATTTGAATATTTCCTGAATTCAAACACACAAGAGGGGACAGGCACACTTGGGAAAGTCCCTGCCTTTGTTTTCGACTTTTGTTCGAATTGTTCGCTTTATGTTCGTTTTTTTGCGAACAACCGAACGAAAGTCTTAATTCCGATAGCCCAGCTTGCGCGAAATCTCTTGTGCGCAGGCCAGCAGCGGCCGGGCGATGGCGCCGTCCCACGCCACGTCGAACAGGCCGGTGGGACCCAGGCTGGTCAGCGCCAGAACGATGTTGCCGGTGTTGTCGAACACCGGCACCGACAGCGCATCCACGCCGGGCAGCGGGTTGCCCAACGCGCGGGCCATGCCGTGCACGCGGATGTCGGCCAGTTGCGCCTCGATGTTGGCGCGCGATGCCTTGCGCGGGGGCGGCACGCTGGCAATGACCGCCGTGTCGCCTTCTTCGCGGGCAATGTAGTGCTCGCTGACCTTGGGCGGCAGCCACGCGGCAAACACCAGGCCGGTGGCCGTGTGCAGCATCGACATCACCGTGCCTTTGCGCATGTTCACGTGCACCGGGTAGCTGGCTTCGGTCATGTGGATCATCGTGGGGCCGTGCGATCCCAGCACGGCAATGCCCAGCGTGTGGCCGATTTCGGATTGCAGCGTGGCGATCTCGGGCATGGCGATGCGCACCGGGTCCAGCCGTTGCAGGCTGACCAGCCCCATCTGCAAGGCGAAGGGGCCGAGCTCGTACTGGCCGGTAATGGCGTCCTGTTGCACCAGCCCCACGCGGATGAAACTCACCAGATAGGGGTGGGCTTTGGCGGACGTCATGCCGGCGCCTGCGGCCAGGTCGCGCAGGTTCAGGGGCTTGCCGGCGTCCACCAACGCGGACAATAACGGCACGCCCACTTCGATGGACTGGATGCTGCGGCGGCCGTCATTGGCGGCGGCAGAGGAGGAGGGCTTGGGGGTGGCCACGGTGTGTCTGACCTTATGCCGGTTGGGCTTGGGTTGGCTGCGACGCCTGGCGCGCGGCCAGCAGCCGGTTGGCCATTTCGACAAAGCCCGCGCCGCCGTGAAACGCCGCCACATAAGCCGGGCGGTCCGTCAGGCGATGCAGCTGGGCCTGGATGTTGGCCACGCCGACCGAAATCGGGAAGTACGCGAACATCGGTTCGTCATTGGGCGAATCGCCGATGAACAGCGTGCTGTCCAAGGCGCTTGCGACATCCTGGCCGAATTCGCGCTGGAACATCGTGCGGGTCATGGTCAGCTTGTCGTAGTCGCCAAACCAGCCGTTCACGTGGATCGAGCTGACTTTGGCTTGCGCCCCGGCGTCGTGGAAGATCTGGACGATCTTGCTGATGGCCGAATCGGGCAGGGCAGGCACGTCTTCGCAGAAATCAATGGCCAGGTCGGCCACGCGGTAGTCCTGGTCGCTGGCCACCGCGGCACCAGGCACCTCGGCCAGCACGCGGTCGCGGATGGCGTCCAATTGCTTGCGGCTGGCCTGGCGCGACGCGGCATCCGTCCAGTAATGCGTGGTCATGCGGCGCGCGTTGCGGTCATACGCGTAGTAGAACGCGCCGTTTTCCCCCACCACGGCGCGCACCGGCCACATGCGGGCGATATGGTCGCACCAGCCGGCCGGGCGGCCGGTGATGGGCACGACCTGGATGCCGGCCTGTTCCAGGCGCTCCAGCGCGGCGTAGGCGTCGGCCGGCAGGCGGCCTTCGGTGGTCAGCGTGTCGTCGATATCGGTCAACACGACGCGAACCGCCGCCGCAACGGTCAAGGGCATGGCCGCAAGGGCTTGCATGAGGTTTTTCCTTCGATTTATAGGGGGATCTCCGGGCGAAAGTTTAACCGGATGCCCCCGCCGGGCGGCCTTCTGGCGGGCGAATAGGGATTCTGGCGCCGAGAGCGGTAAAATCCGGGCTTTCCCGCCTGGTTTGCGTGCCCGCCATGTCCGTCCAGTTGTCCTCTTTGCCCGGCTCCGAGCCGGAATCCTTCGGCATCGCTTCGGTTGCCGAGATCATCGCCGAGCTGCGTGCCGGCCGCATCGTCATCCTGGTTGACGAAGAAGACCGTGAAAACGAGGGCGACCTCGTCATGGCCGCCGAATTCGTCACGCCCGAAGCCATCAACTTCATGGTCACCCATGGCCGCGGCCTGGTGTGCCTGACCCTGACCGAAGAACGCTGCCGCCAGTTGGAATTGCCCATGATGGCGGCCCGCAACGGCACGCGCTACGGCACCAATTTCACGCAGTCGATCGAAGCCGCCGAAGGCGTCGAGACCGGCATTTCGGCCGCCGACCGCGCCCGCACCATTCAGGTAGCGGTGGCGCGCGACGCCAAGCCGTCCGACCTGGTCCAGCCCGGCCACATCTTCCCGGTGCGCGCCGTGCCCGGCGGCGTGCTGGTGCGCGCTGGCCACACGGAAGCCGGTTGCGACTTGACGGCCATGGCCGGCCTGACGCCCGCCGCCGTCATCTGCGAAATTCTGAAGCCGGACGGCACCATGGCCCGCTTGCCGGACCTGGTGGAATTCGCCCGCCAGCACAACCTGAAGATCGGCACCATCGCCGACCTGATCCAGTACCGCAGCGAACACGAATCCATCGTCAAGCGCGTGGGCAAGCGCCCCATGCAAACGGCGTGGGGCACCTTCGAGGCCGTGGCCTATGAAGACGCCGCCACCGGCTCCGCCCATTTGGCGCTGGTGCATGGTAACGTGACCCCCGACGTCGAAACGCTGGTGCGCGTACACGAGCCGGCCTCGGTGCTGGACGTGCTGGACACCGGCGCCAGCCCGCACAGCTGGGGCGTGGCGCAGGCCCTTGAGGCCATTGCCGCTTCGCCCGCAGGCGTCCTGGTGCTGATGAATTGCCAATCGTCCACGGAACACCTGTTTGGCCAGATTGCCGGCTGGAACGACCCGAAGGCCCAGGCTGCTGCCGCCGCCAGCACCGACCGCTTCGGCTTGCGCACTTATGGCATCGGCGCCCAGATTCTGCGCGACCTGAACGTGGGCCAAATGAGGCTGCTGGCCCGGCCGCGCAAGATGCCCAGCATGGCCGGATTCTCGCTGACCATTACGGGTTACGATTGCGACCCGCAGAATACTCCCGCAACACACTGAAGGCCGACACATGAACCCTTACATCCTTACCCCCGACCTGAACGGCGAAGGGCTGCACATCGGCATCGTACGCGCCCGCTTCAATGAAGAAATCGGCCAAGCCGAACTTGAAGCGTGCCTGAAAGAACTGGCCGAACTGGGCGTGGACGAACGTGACGTCATGGTCACTACCGTTCCCGGCGCCCTGGAACTGGGCGTGGCCCTGTCCCACATGGCCGAAACGTTTGAATTCGACGCCCTGATTGCACTGGGCGCGGTCATCCGTGGCGAGACCTATCACTTTGAAGTGGTCAGCAATGAAACGGCCACGGCAATCACCCGTATCTCCCTGGAAACCGGCATCCCCGTCGCAAACGGCGTTCTGACCGTCGACACCGACGAGCAGGCGCAAGCCCGCGCCGCCGGCAAGGGCCGCGATTGCGCTCAGGTGGCCGTTGAAATGGCCAACCTGGTGGCGGCGCTGGAACCCGAGGAAGAAGACGAAGACGAAGACGACGAAGACGAGGACGAAGATTTTGACGACGAAGAAGACGACGACAAGCGCTGATAGCGCGGCGCAAGCCCGCGCCAATGCGCGCAGCGCTCGCCGCCGTGCACGCGAATTCGCGCTGCAAGGCGTGTACGCGTGGCTGCTGCGCGGTGGCGAAGGCACGCAGGACGCCGGCGAGATCGACGCCCATTTGCGCGACACCGAGGATTTTTCCGAGGCCGACGCGCAATGGTTCAAGACCTTGCTGCATGGTGTTCTGCGCGAAGCGCCCACGCTGCGCGAGCGTTTCACGCCCTACATCGACCGCCCGCTCGCCGAGCTGTCGCCCGTTGAGCATGGCATCCTGCTGATCGGCAGCTTCGAACTGATTCATCATGTCGAAGTGCCGTACAAGGTCGCCATCAACGAAGCGGTTGAGCTGGCCAAATCGTTTGGCGGCACCGACGGCTTCAAGTTCGTCAACGGCGTGCTCGACAAACTGGCTGCCGACGTGCGTGCGAACGAGGTCCAGGCCGCGGCGCAGCAACGGCGCTGAACCGGGGCTTGACCGCCTGTCGAAGGGGTCAGGCGCATGCCGCCCTGCGCGCACCCTTATCCGGTGCGGCAGGTGCGGCCTGCGCCTGACCCCTTCGGCTTTTGATAATCGTGCCGGCGTGCCTGCCGGGTTTTCGGAGTTGCCGTGGCGTCCGAATTTGATCTGATCGCGCGCTATTTCACCCGCACCGCGCCCGCAGGGCTGCTGGGCGTGGGCGACGACTGCGCGCTGTTTCCCGTGCCGCCCGGCGAGCAAGTCGCCACCAGCACTGACTTGCTGCTGGAAGGCCGGCATTTCTTTCCCGACGTGGACCCGCGCGCGTTGGGCCACAAGGCACTGGCCGTGAACCTGTCGGATCTCGCCGCCATGGGCGCGCGCCCGATCGGCTGCGTGTTGGGGCTGGCCTTGCCGCGTCTGGAAGAACCCTGGCTGGCCGCGTTCGCCGAAGGCTTTCACGCGCTGGCCGATGCCCATGGCTGCCCGCTGATCGGTGGCGACACCACGCGCAGCGCGCATGACCTGGCCATCAGCGTCACCGTGTTCGGCGCAGTGCCGGCCGGACAAGCCCTGCGCCGGGATGGCGCAGAAGCGGGCGACGACATCTGGGTGTCCGGCGAACTGGGCGCGGCCGATGTGGCCTACCGCCTGCTGGATGGCCAGTACGCCGCGAACGACGCCTTGCTGGCCGCCACCCGCGGCGCGCTGGAATGGCCGCAGCCGCAAGTGGCGCTGGGTCTGGCGTTGCGCGGCATTGCGCATGCGGCGATCGACCTGTCTGACGGCCTGTTGCAGGACCTGGGCCACATCCTGGCTGCAAGCCGGCTGGGCGCAAGCCTGGATGAAGCGAGCCTGCCGGTGGCCCCCGCTGTGTCCGCCATGGACGAAGCGCTGCGCCGCCGCGCGGTGCTGGGCGGCGGTGACGTCTATCAGTTGTGCTTTACCGCTCCGGCGGCCAAACGCGATGCCGTGGAAGCCGCCGCCCGCGCAGCCCAGGCCCGCGTCACCCGCATCGGCCAAACGCTGTCTCAAGCCGGGCTGCGCGTGATGGACAGCCAGGGCCATCCGCTGGCCGACCTGCCTGCCGGCTTCGACCATTTCCCCGCGTCCTGACCCAGACCCAGAGCCTGACCCCGCGCAATCCCTGTCTTCGTTCCCTCTTACTCCGCCTCGCATCCATGTCCTCTTCCGATAAGCCATCCGTCTCCATGCGCGAACGCTCGCGGGCTGTCTATCCCGCCCTGTCCTGGGTGTGCCGCGACCCTGGCCGTTTGATCGCGTTCGGCTTTGGCAGCGGCCTGATCCGCCCGGCCTCTGGCACCTGGGGCACATTGCTTGCCTGGGGCATCTGGGTGGCGGCGGCGCCTGCGGCGTCGGATCTGGCGATTGGCGTGTTCCTGGCGCTGGCCTTTTTATACGGCTGCTGGGCCTGCCATCGTGTGGGCCGTGAACTTGGGCAGTCGGATCATGTCGGAATGGTCTGGGACGAGATGGTGGCGTTCTGGCTGGTGCTTTGGCTGACGCCCGCAGGCTGGTTGTCGCAGTTGCTGGCGTTTGCGCTGTTTCGCACGTTCGACATCGTCAAGCCGCCACCCATCAAGTTTTTTGACGCCCACATCAAGGGCGGCTTCGGCGTAATGTGGGACGATATCGTCGCCGCCGGCTACGCCTTGCTGGTCATGGCATTGATTGCACGCACAGGAGTCTTGGGATGAGCGAACCGCAAGGAACCACCCGTTCGAATTTATCGGCGGAGCAGTTGGCGGAAGCCACCATCGTGGGTCTGGCTGAACGGCTGGGCGACGCCATGCGCCGCCATGGCTGGATGTTGGGCACGGCGGAGTCTTGCACGGGCGGCCTGCTGGCCGGCGCGATGACGTCGGTGGCCGGTTCCAGCGACTGGTTCGAGCGCGGCTTCGTCACCTACAGCAACGACGCCAAGGTGACGGAACTGGATGTGTCGCCCGATACTCTGCATCACTTCGGGGCGGTCAGCGAACCCGTGGCGCTGGAAATGGCCAACGGCGTGTTGCTGGTGTCACCCGCCGCGCACGTGGCCGTGTCCACCACCGGCATCGCCGGGCCGGGCGGCGCCACGCCGGGCAAGCCGGTGGGCATGGTGTGCTTTGGGTTTGCGATGCGCGTGGGCGAAGGCATCACCAGCCGCGCCGTCACGCACGTGTTCCCCGGCGATCGCACGCAGGTGCGCCACGCGGCGGTGGAATTTGCGCTGCGAGGGGTGTTGGAATTTCTGGGCGCGCCGGTGAATCGGCGCTAAGCGGCACTGAGCAACACGACATGCCGCCGAACGACGCTAAGCCGCGCTGAAAAAAAAACGGGTTGCACGCATGCAACCCGTTTTTTTTGGCGATGACGCCGGGATCAGCGCACCGCGTTGATCGCGTCGCGCAGGCCCATGGCGGCGCGGCCGGCGGCCTCGCGCCAATCGTCGCCGCCGCTGGCGTAAATGATGGCGCGTGACGAATTGATCATCATGCCGCTGCGGGCGGCATTGGCGCCGGCGTTCACGGTGGCGGTGATGTCGCCGCCTTGCGCACCGATGCCCGGCACCAGCAGGGGCAGGGCGTCGCCGATGCGCTGGCGAACCGCCGCCAGCTCGTTCGGGAACGTTGCGCCCACCACCAGGCCGCACTGGCCGTTGGCGTTCCACTTGTCGGCCACCAGGCCTGCCACGTGCAGGTACAGCGGCTCGCCGCTATCCATCTTCAGGAATTGCAGATCGGAACCGCCGGGGTTCGACGTGCGGCACAGCACGATCACGCCACGGTCACGCCACGCCAGGTAGGGCTCGACCGAGTCCAGGCCCATGTAGGGGCTGACCGTCAGCGCGTGCGCCTGATAGCGTTCGTAGGCTTCGCGGGCATAGTTTTCGGCGGTGGAGCCGATGTCGCCACGCTTGGCGTCCAGCACGATCGGCAAGTCGGGGTGCTTGTCGCGGATGTGCTGGCACAGCGCTTCCAGCTGGTCTTCGGCGCGGTGCGCGGCGAAGTACGCAATCTGCGGCTTGAAGCTGCATGCGTACGGCGCGGTGGCGTCGACGATGTCGCGGCAGAACTGGAAGATGGCGTCCGGCTTGTCCTGCAATTCGCGCGGAAAGCGTTGGGGGTCGGGGTCCAGGCCCACTTGCAGAAGCGAGTTGCTGGTGGTCCAGGCGTGTTCGAGTTTTTGCAGGAAATTCATGGGGGAGTTCAGTGCAGTTTGACCCGGGGGCGCGTGCGCCGCATGAGCAGGCGAGCCAGGGCCAGGGAGGCGGTGCGTGAGATACCGAGCACCGCTTTGTGGTGCATCAGGTGCAGGCTCATGTACATCAAGCGCGCCAGTGTACCGCTTACGAACAGTCCCCGTCCGGCGAGCTTGCCCATCAGGGACCCCACGCCCGCGTCCTGGCCCAGCGACACGAGCGACCCGTGATCCTGGTAGACGTAGGGGCCGGCAGGTTCCGCCGAGCGGCGCAGGCGGGCGGTGAGCTTCTTGGCCAGGTAATCGGCCTGCTGGTGCGCGGCTTGCGCGCGGGCAGGCACGGTGCGGCCGTCGCGCCAGGGCACCGAGCAGCAATCGCCCAGCGCCAGGATGTGCGGGTCGGCCGTTTCCAGCCGTTCGTTGACTTCCAGCTGGCCCAGCTTGTTCAGCGGCAGGTCCAGGTCGGCCAGCAGGGCGGGGCCTTTGATGCCGGCTGCCCACATGCACAGCTGCGCGGGAAATTCGCGGCCGTCGGCGGTCTTCACGCTGTTGGCGGTGACTTCCGATACGCGGCACGCCGTTTCCACGCCAATGCCCAGCTCGGTCAACCGGTTGGTGGCGGCTTCCGAGATTTTCTCGGGCAGGGCCGACAGAATGCGCGGTGCGCCTTCGACCAGCGTGATCGCCAGGTCGCGTTCCGCACGGAAGTTAGGCAGGCCGTAGGCGCTGACCACATGGCTGGCTTCGGTCAGCTCAACCGCCAGTTCAACGCCCGTGGCGCCGCCACCCACAATCACCAGGTCCAGCCGGGCCGACGGGTTGCGCACCTTGGCCAAGTCCACCTGCGCCATGGCTTTCAGCATGGTCAGGCGGAATTGTTCGGCGTTTTCGGTGGTGTCCAGCGTGACGGCGTGTTCGGCCGCGCCGGGGGTATTGAAGAAGTTGGACGTGCTGCCCAGCGCCAGCACCAGCGTGTCGTAGCCGAGGTCGCGGCGCGGCAGGACTTCCTGGCCCTGCGAGTCGTTCACGGCATCCACCACGATCTGGCGGCGCGCGCGATCCACGCTCAGCAAGCGGCCCTGCGCGAACGAAAAGCCGTTCATGTGGGCCAGCATCAGATAGGACAAGCCTTCCTGGTGGATATCCAGCGTGCCGGCGGCCGCTTCGTGCAGCGACGGTTTCCAGATATGGAATGGACGGCTGTCGACCAGCGTCACGTGTTGCCGGCCGTGAATACGGCCAAGCTTTGCGGCCAGTTCCAGGCCGCCCGCGCCACCGCCAACGATGACGATGCGCTCAGAGGGTGCTGACGTCGAATTAGGCATCATGGCTCCCAGTATAAAGAGCGGCGCACCCCCCATGGGGCGCCACCCGTATCAATGCATGGCGAAACGGCTGATGGCAACGCCTATCCAGACCGCTCCGGCGAAGATCAGCAGCAGCATCACCGCTGCGCTGCCCAGGTCCTTGGCGCGCCCCAGCAAGGGGTGGCGTTCCACGGACAAAGCATCGGCCAGGGCTTCGATGGCGGAATTCAGCAGTTCCGCCGCCAGCACCATGATGACCGTGCCAACCAGAAAAAAGACCTCGACCGTGGTCCGCCCAAGGAAGAACGCCGCCGGAATCATCAGCACGGCCAGCGCGAGTTCCTGGCGGAAGGCCGCTTCATATTTGACGGCGGCCTTCAGGCCCTGCCAGGAATAACGCAGCGCATTCAAGATGCGGCGCGCGCCGCCGCTGCTTTTAAAGGGCGAGTGTTGCGGGTCGTGGGTCATGGTTGCGAAAGAGGGCCGGGTGTGGCGGCTTTTTAACAGATAAGGGTTGCCCGCGTGATGCGAAGCAGGGCTATGGGCAAACCCTAATTGTGACCCAACGACAGCAGGCGCAGGATTCTGGTCAATTGGTAAGGCCACTTTACCTTTTCGTCCTGTCAGCCAGCTGTATCCCCAAGGCTTCCCGCCCCATGCCGATTCAGACCATCGAGCCGCGACGTTTGTACCGCCAGATTGCCGACCAGTTGCGTCTGCTGATCGAGGCGGGCGAATTTCCCGTGGGCGCGCGGCTTCCCCCGGAGCGAGATCTGGCGTTGAAGCTGGGCGTGTCGCGCCCGTCGGTGCGCGAAGCGCTGATCGCTCTCGAAGTCGAAGGCTGGGTGGAAGTGCGCATGGGTTCCGGCGTGTACGTGCAGAGCCTTGCCGGCGCGCCGCGCGCGAGCTTGACCGCCGAAAGCCCGCTTGAAACCATCCGCGCACGCTGGACCATCGAAGGCGAACTCGCCGCCCAAGCCGCCCGCCACACGGCGCCGGCGCTGGTGGATGGCCTGCTGGAAGCCGTGGGTGCCATGGAAGAGGAAGCCCGCGCAGGCTACGTGCCCATCCGCGGCGACCGCCTGTTCCACTTGCGCGTGGCCGAAATGGCCAACAACGCCGTGCTGGTGCGCGTGGTGGGCGAACTCTTCGACGAACGCCACAACCCCCTGTCCGTGAAGCTGGGCGACTACTTCGAAAACCCGGACAGCTGGGCCGTCGCCATTACCGAGCATCGCCGCGTCATCACCGCCATCGCGGCGGGCGACGAAACCGCCGCGCGCGCCGCGATGCATCACCATCTTTCCTGCTCGTTCGACCGCTTGACCGCCAGCTGGCCAGGCGGGGCCGAGACGATGCGCGTGGATAGCAAAGAGCCGGCGGCGTCCTGACGCCACCGGGGAACCGTAGTCGCAGTACGAAGGTGCAACCTGTAGGTGATATCCCGATGTGAAACATAAAGCGGGCCGGCTCACAACAACATTCGCCGCGTCCGTTACCTCAAAGAGAGGAGACAACATGAATCGAGGCAACGCTATCAAAGTGCTGTTTGCCGCCGTCGCGCTCGCCGTCAGTGGCAGCGCGCTGGCGCAAACCAAGCTGAAATGGGCGCATGTGTACGAGACTTCCGAACCCTTCCACACCTCGTCGGTGTGGGCGGCGCAGGAAATCGAGAAACGCACGAACGGCCGCTATCACATCGATGTCTACCCCGCCTCTCAGCTGGGCAAGGAGAATGACATCAACCAGGGGCTGACGCTGGGCACCGTGGACATGATCATCTCGGGCTCCAGCTTCGCCGCCAAGAGCTTTCCCCGCATCGGCGTCACCTATTACCCCTACACTTTCCGCAGCCCCGAGCACCTGATCGCCTACACCAAGAGCGACATCTACAAGGAGCTCACGGGCGGCTACGACGAAAAAAGCGGCAACCACATCGTCGCCACCACCTACTACGGCACGCGCCAGACGACATCGAATCGCGCCTTCACCAAGTGCTCGGAAATGAAGGGCATGAAGATTCGCGTGCCGGACGTGGCGGCCTACCTGGCCATGCCGCGCGCCTGTGGCGCCAACACCGCGCCCATCGCGTTCGCCGAGGTGTACCTGGCCTTGCAGAACGGCACGGTGGAAGCGCAGGAAAACCCGCTCACCACCATCGAAGCGAAGAAGTTCTATGAAGTGCAGAAGAACATCATCCTGACGGGCCACATCGTTGACCACCTGAACACGGTGATCTCGGGCAAGTTGTGGAAGAGCTTGTCTGATGAAGACAAGAAGATCTTCGCGGAGGTTGCGCAGCAGGCAGCGGAAAAGGCGTCATCCGAAGTTGCCGACAGCGAAAAGAAAATGGTCGAAGTGTTCAAGAAGCGCGGCTTGAACGTGGCCGAAGTCAACGTCGACGACTTCCGCAAGACCGTGCTGGAGAAGGTGCCGTTCGAGCAGTACGGCTATCAGAAATCGGATTGGGAAAAGATCCAGGCGGTGAAGTAAGCCGCGGCGGCGGGCCGTGTTGGCCCGCCGTTGCCGGCCACCGCTTGATACCCGGTGCTCGATACCCGATTCCGACCAGGGGAACTTCATGCACGTGAACGCAAAAGCGGCGCCCATGGCGGCCGTCAACCATGGCCCGACCCCGGCGCCCGGCCACGCCGCGTCGCCACCCGGCCCGCATCAGTCATCCGTCGACGAGATCGTCCATAGCTTCGAAGAGGCCGACCATCACGAAGTCAGCCTGGCCGGCTACGCGCCCGAAGACTGGATCTGCCTGGCGATATTCTGGACGATGGCGGGGCTCGTCTTCCTGCAATTCTTCTCGCGCTACGTGCTGAATGATTCGTACGCGTGGACCGAAGAGTTGGCGGTGTATTGCCTGATTGGCGTGGTGTTCCTGGGCGCTGCGATGTGCGTGCGCGCCTGCCGCCATATTCAGGTGGACTTCCTGTACCGCTACCTGCCCAAACCCGTCAGCCGCGTGCTGTCTACGTTGGTCGACGTGTTGCGCACGGCCTTCTTCGGCTATGCCGTGTGGCTGACGTATCGCTACATCGTGCTGGTGGGCGACGAGCCCATGACCACCTTGTTCTGGAACAAGTCCTACGTGTACTGGGTTGCGCTGGCGGGCTTCGTCATGATGTTCTTGCGGTCCCTTCAAGTGTCCGTGCAGAACTGGCGGCAGGGCTATTCGATTCTGGAGAACCCGGCGGCCTACGAGTCGCTCGACTGAACGGCGCGCCGCGCCACACCCTTATGTATCCGCAGTGCCATTCCAGGAGCGACTCATGGGCACACTGATTGGAACCTTTCTGCTGTTGATGATTCTGGGCTTGCCGGTGGCGGTGTCCATGGCAGGCGCATCGCTGTTGTTCGTATTGATCTCGGGCAGCGTGCCGGATGTGGTGGTCGCGCAGCGCATGATTGCGGGCGTCGAATCGTTTCCCTTGCTGGCCGTGCCGTTCTTCATTCTGGCCGGCAACTTGATGAACATCGCCGGCATCACCGGCCGCATCTATAACTTTGCGGTGGCGTTGGTGGGCTGGATGCGCGGCGGGCTGGGGCAGGTGAACATCATCGGCTCGGTGGTGTTTGCCGGTATGTCCGGCACGGCCATTGCCGACGCCGCGGGGCTAGGCACCATCGAAATCAAAGCCATGAAAGATCATGGCTACGAAACGGAATTCGCCGTCGGGGTAACGGCGGCCTCGGCCACGCTGGGCCCCATCATTCCGCCGTCTTTGCCCTTCGTTATCTACGGCATGATGGCCAACGTGTCGATTGGCTCGCTGTTCCTGGCGGGCTTGTTGCCGGGCGCGGTGCTGACCATCCTGATGATGCTGACCGTGGCCTATTACGCCCGCCGCAATAACTGGGGCGGTGACGTGGCCTTCAACTGGAAGCGGCTGGGCGGCGCGGGGTTGGAAGTGCTGATCGTGCTGTCGTTTCCCTTGTCGATCTGGTTGATGACGCTGGCTGGCGTGTCGCCCAACGTGGCCACTGGCATTGCATTCGTGGCGTTGCTGGCGCTGGATTGGCGCTTCAACTTTTCTGCGGTGATGGCGTTGATGGCGCCGGTGATCTTGATTGGCGGCATGACGCTGGGCTGGTTCACGCCCACTGAAGCCGCCGTGGCCGCGGTGATCTGGGCGTTGTTCCTGGGCTTGGTGCGCTACCGCTCGATGACGTTCAAGACCTTGGCCAAAGCCACCTTCGACACGATCGAAACGACCGCGTCCGTGTTGTTCATCGTGACGGCGGCATCTGTGTTCGCGTGGCTGCTGACCACCACGCAAGCCGCGCAAACGCTGACCGACGCCATTCTGAGCGTGACGCAGAACAAGTGGGTGTTCCTGCTGATGGCGAACGTGCTGATCCTGATCGTCGGCTGCTTCATCGACACCATCGCCGCCATCACCATTCTTGTGCCGATCTTGCTGCCCATCGTGTTGAAGCTGGGTATCGACCCGATCCACTTCGGTCTCATCATGACCTTGAACCTGATGATCGGCCTGCTGCATCCACCAATGGGCATGGTGCTGTTCGTGCTGGCGCGGGTGGCGCGGCTATCGGTTGAACGCACCACGATGGCCATTCTGCCGTGGCTGGTGCCGCTGTTCGTGGCGCTGATCGCCATTACCTACATCCCGCAGATCACGCTGTGGCTGCCCACCGCCATGGGCATGGCCGGCAAATAAGGAGCGCGTACTCATGTCGCAAAGACTGCAAGGCAAGACCGCCATCGTTACCGCCGCCGGCCAAGGTATCGGCCGCGCGGTAGCGGAAGCGTTTGCGCGCGAAGGCGCGGATGTGCTGGCCGTGGACATCAATGCTGACGCGTTAGGCACGTTGTCGGGCTGCCGCACCCAAGTGGTGGATGTGACCGACGGCCGCGCCATTCAAGCGCTGGTTGAAGGCGCGGGGCCGGTCAACGTGCTGTTCAACGGCGCGGGCTTCGTGCATGCCGGCACCATTCTGGATTGCGATGAAGACGCGTGGGATTTTTCGTTCAATTTGAATGTGCGGTCCATGTACCGGCTGATGCGCGCCTGCCTGCCCGGCATGCTGGCGCGCGGCGGCGGTTCGATTGTGAACATGGCGTCGGTGGCGGGCAGCATCAAAGGCGCGCCGAACCGCTGCGCGTATGGCGCGACCAAGGCCGCCGTCATCGGCTTGACCAAGGCCGTGGCCGCCGACTTCGTGGCCCAGGGCATCCGGTGCAACGCCATCTGCCCCGGCACGGTGGAATCCCCCTCGTTACGGCAACGTATCGACGCGCAGGCGCAGGCCAGCGGGCAGCCCGTCGCCGCCGTCGAAGCCGCGTTCACCGCCCGCCAACCGATGGGCCGCATCGGCCGCACCGAAGAAATTGCCGCGCTGGCGGTGTATCTTGCCAGTGACGAATCCGCCTTCACCACCGGCACCACGCAGGTGATCGACGGCGGCTGGTCCAACTGACCGCACCCATTTTTCGCAACAAGGAACCGATATGAAATTGATGCGTTATGGCGCCAAGGGCGCCGAGAAGCCCGGCCTGATCGACATGCAAGGCAATGTGCGCGACCTGTCTGGCGTACTGCCCGACATCACCGCCGAAACGCTGGCCGGCGCGCGGCTTGCCGAACTGCGCGCGCTGGACCCGGCATCGCTGCCGCTGGTGGCCAACCCCGGCCGCGTCGCGCCGCCGTGGCGTGGCATGGGCAAGTTCATCTGCATCGGCTTGAACTACGCCGATCACGCCGCGGAATCCGGCCTGGCCGTGCCGGCCGAGCCCGTCATCTTCATGAAGCCCACGTCCGCAGTCGTGGGCCCGAACGACCCGGTCGTGCTGCCGCAGGATTCCGTCAAGACGGATTGGGAAGTGGAACTGGGGGTGGTCATCGGCGAACGCGCGCGCTACGTCAGCGAGGCCGACGCGATGAAGCACGTGGCCGGCTACTGCATCGTGAACGACGTGTCTGAACGGGAATATCAAATTGAACGCGGCGGCACGTGGGACAAGGGCAAGGGTTGCGATACCTTCGGCCCCATCGGCCCGTGGCTGGCCACGGCGGACGAGATCCCCAACCCGCAAGACCTGGAGATGTGGCTGGAAGTGAACGGCAAGCGTTTTCAGAACGGCAGCACCCGCACGATGGTGTTCGGCGTGGCGCAACTGGTGGCGTACGTCAGCCGTTTCATGACGCTGTATCCGGGCGATCTCATCAGCACGGGCACGCCGCCCGGCGTGGGCATGGGGCAAAAGCCCGCGCCCGTGTACCTGAAAGCGGGCGACGAAATGAAGCTGGGCATCGCAGGGCTGGGTGAACAGCGCCAGCGCGTGCATGCCTGGGACCCGGCGCTGATCGATGGGTAGCCTCGTCAAGCCCTCCCATGAAGCCCCCGTCTGCAATTTGCGATGACCCTTCCCCGTCGATTTCGGTGAGGGTCATCGCCCCGCGCACCCCTTAACTTTCCGGAGGTCTCATGTCCCACGCAGACATGGCAGTGATACGCATCCACCCGGCGGACAACGTCGTGATCGCGCGGCGGCAACTCGTCAGCGGCACGCGGCTGGAAGGCGAAGGGGTGACGGTGCAGGGGCTGGTGCCGCCCGGTCACAAAGTGGCCGTGCGCGCCATCGCGGCGGGCCAGCCGGTGCGCCGCTACAACCAGATCATTGGCGTGGCGCGGCAAGACATCGCGCCGGGCCAGCACGTGCATACGCAGAACCTGGAGTTCTCGGAGTTCGAACGGGACTACGCGGTGGGGCAGGGCGCGCATCCCACCGACTACGTGGCGCAACCCGCCACCTTCGACGGTATCGTGCGCACCGATGGCCGCGTCGCCACGCGCAACTACATCGGCATCCTGACCAGCGTGAACTGTTCGGCCACGGTCGCGCGCGCCATCGCCGACCACTTTCGCCGCGACATCCATCCTGAAGCGCTGGCGTCCTGTCCGAATGTGGACGGCGTGGTGGCGCTGACGCATGGCGCGGGCTGCGCCACCGGCAGCGAAGGCGAACCGCTGCGCGTGTTGCGCCGGACCTTGGGCGGCTACGCGCGGCACGCCAATTTTGGCGGGCTGATGGTGGTGGGGCTGGGCTGCGAAACGAATCAGATCGGCGGCCTGATGGAACAAGAGGGCTTGCGCGAAAGTGGCTTGCTGCACACCTTCAACATTCAGGACACGGGCGGCACACGCAAGACGGTGGCGCGCGGCATCGAACTGGTGGAGCAAATGCTGGAGCAGGCGAACCAGGTGCGCCGCCAGCCGGTGCCCGCCAGCCACCTGACCGTGGGCCTGCAATGCGGCGGGTCTGACGGCTATTCGGGCATCAGCGCCAACCCGGCGTTGGGGGCAGCGGTGGACTTGCTGGTGCGCCATGGCGGCACCGCCATCCTGTCCGAAACGCCCGAAATCTATGGCGGCGAACACCTGCTGACGCGCCGCGCCGAAACCCCAGCCATTGCCGACAAGCTGCTGGCGCGCGTGCGCTGGTGGGAAGACTACTGCGCCCGCAACGACGCCGAGATGGACAACAACCCGTCGGCCGGCAACAAGGCGGGCGGGCTGACGACCATTCTGGAAAAGTCGCTGGGCGCCATCGCCAAAAGCGGCACCACGAACCTGACCGACGTGTTCGAGTACGCCGAGCCCGTGCGCACGCGCGGGCTGGTGTTCATGGACACGCCGGGCTACGACCCCGTGTCCGCCACGGGCCAGGTCGCGGGCGGCGCCAACCTGATCTGCTTCACCACCGGACGCGGTTCGGCCTACGGCTGTGCGCCCGCGCCGTCGTTGAAGCTGTCGACCAATACGGCGTTGTGGCAGCGCCAGTCGGACGACATTGACATCAATTGCGGTGAAGTCGTCGACGGCGCGCAAAGCGTGGCGCAGATGGGCGAGCGCATCTTCCAGCTGATGCTGAAAACCGCGTCGGGGCACCGCACGCGCAGCGAAGAACACGGCTATGGCCAAAACGAATTCGTGCCTTGGGCGTTGGGCGCGGTGATGTAGCGGCGGCATCGTGGGCGCCGCCGTTGCATTTGGTCACTGTCGCGGTGTCGAAGAAAACGGCGTCTACGGATATCCTCATCGCGCGCCGACTGGCCGGTCATCCGACAGGTGCATGGCGCCTTACGCCATTGGTCAACCATGCTTGAACGTTTGAATACGGAGTCGTTGCCGCGCCTGCCCGCAGACGTGGAAAAACCCCTTTATGACCGCAGCCGCCTGACGCCCGGCATCGTGCATCTGGGGCTGGGCGCCTTTCACCGCGCGCATCAGGCGGTGTTGACGGATCTGGCGATGCAGGCCAGTGGCGATTTGAGCTGGGGCATTCTGGGCGTGTCGCTGCGCAGCGCCGCCACGCGTGACGCGTTGACGCCGCAAGACGGCCTGTACACGCTGGCGCTACGCGACGGCGGCCCCGACGGCAACACGCGCGAACAGCTGCGTGTGGTGGGCTCGGTGCTGCGCGTGATGGTGGCCGAAGAAGACCCCAACGCCGTTTTAGAACGCATTGCCTATCCGCAAACGCGCATCGTGAGCCTGACCGTGACGGAGAAGGGCTACAGCCACGAACCCGCCACCGGCTACCTGCGCTGGGACGATCCGGACATTCTTCACGACCTGGAAAACCCGCATCGTCCGCGCAGCACGATCGGCATCCTGGTCTACGGGCTGGCACTGCGCCGCGAGCGCGGCCTGCCGCCAGTCACCTTGATGTCGTGCGACAACCTGCGTGGCAACGGCGACATGCTGCGCAGCCTGGTGCTGGCCTTTGCGCTGCGTGTAGACGTGGCGCTGACGGCGTGGATCGACACGAACTGCACGTTTCCGAATTCCATGGTGGACCGCATCGTGCCTGGCACCGATGATGAAGACCGCCAGCGCATCACCGGGCGTCTGGGCGTGGAAGACGCCTGGCCTGTGGTGGGCGAGCCCTATCTGAACTGGGTGATCGAAGACAAATTCGCCGCCGGCCGGCCTGCATGGGAAACGCAGGGCGGCGCGACCTTCGTGCGCAACGCCGCGCCATACGAACGCCTGAAGCTGCGCATGGTGAACGGCCCGCACTCCACCTTCGCCTATCTGGGCGCGCTGCTGGGGCACGAGACGATCAGCCAGTCGGTGCAGACCCCGGCGCTGCGCGACTTTGTCGACGCGATGATGCGGCTGGAAATTGCGCCCACGTTGAAGGGTATTCCGGACAGCGGGCTGGAGGAATATCGCCGCCGCTTTTTGGCGCGCATCGCCAACGCGGCGCTGCGGCATCCGACGCCGCAGGTCGCCATGGACGGATCGCAGAAATTGCCGCAACGGCTGCTGGACACGATCCGCGACCGGCTGCGCACGGGCGACGACATCCAGCGCCTGACGCTTGCGGTGGCGGCGTGGCTGCACTATCTGCGCGGTGTCGATGAGCAGGGCGGGCGCTACGTCATTCAAGACCCGCTGGCGGCGCGTCTGGCCAAGCTGATGTCGCGCGCCGATGTGGCGGCGCGGGCATCGGCGCCGTCGGCGGCCGCGCACCGCCGGGCGATGGTGCTGGCGAGCTTCAAACCGGTCTTCGGTGAGTTGGGCAAATCGCCCGAATTCGTCGAGGCGCTGGCGACCCATCTGGAAACCCTGCGCGAGCATGGCGTGATGCACGCCGTGGAGGCCGCAACTTAAGGAGCGCTGCATGCATGCGGAAAGCCGAGTGGACGCCGTTGAGTGGGAACGCTGGGGCAACGATTGCCTGCGCGTGCAGGGCTTTACCGACGATGATGCGCGCTGCCTGACGGCCAGCCTGGCGCAAACCAGCCAGTGGGGCATTGATTCCCACGGCATCGCCCGGCTGCCGCATTACCTGAACCGTGTCGCGCAGGGCTCCATCCTGGCGCAGCCCGACATGCGCGTTGAACGTACCGGACCCGGCACCGCGCAGCTGCATGGCGGACAGGGGCAGGGCATTGTGGTGGCGCACCGCGCCAATGCGCTTGCCATCGAACTTGCGCGCGAGGCGGGCATCGCGGCCGTCGGCGTCAGCGATTCGTCGCACTGCGGCGCCGTGGGCCTGTATAGCCGCGCGGCGGCGCGCCAGGGCTTGATCGGCATCGCCTTCACGCATTCGGATTCCATCGCCGCGCCTTTCGGCGGCCATCAGGCGTTCTTTGGCACCAACCCCATTTCGCTGGCGTTCCCGCGCGCGGGCGCCGAGCCGTTGTGCCTGGACATGGCCACCACCGCCATTCCGTGGAACCGCGTCATGAACGCGCGGCGTGACGGCGTGGCCTTGCCGCCCGGCGTGGCGCTGGATGCGCAGGGCCAGGATTGCACCGATGCGGAACAGGTGCGCGCATTGCGGCCCTTGGGCGGCGAGGAATACGGCTACAAGGGCTACGGGCTGGCGATGATGATCGAGCTGCTGTGCGGGCCGCTGAACGGCAATCCGTTCGGCCCGCATATTTCGCCGATGTACGCCGAGTTGGAGCGGCCGCGCGAGCTTGGCGCGTTCTTCATCGTGATCGACCCGGCGCGCTTTGCTGGCGGTGCGGCGTTGGCAGGTGTGGTCGCGGCGATGGCGATGGAGTTGTCGCAAGCACCGGGCGCGCCACGCCTGCCGGGCGACCCGGAAGCCGCCGCGCAGCGTGTACGCCAACGCGACGGCATCCCCGTGCCGCCTGCGCTATGGGACGAGATACAGGCGTGGAGCCAGCGGCTGGGCGTGGCGCCGCCAGTGCGGCGGCCCTAAAACTACACACCCAGGTATTGCAGCAGCCGGGGCTCGTCATCCAAAAACGCCTGCGACGAACCGGTCCATGCCACGCGGCCCTTTTCCACGATGGCGTGATGGTCGGCCGTGGCCAGCAGCGGTTCCAGGTTTTTGTCGATGCACAGCACCGCCAGCCCGGTCTGCTTCAAGGTGTCCAGCGCATTCCAGATTTCTTCGCGCACGACGGGGGCCAGGCCTTCGGTGGCTTCGTCCAGAATCAGCAGCCGGGGGTTGGTCAACAGCGCGCGCCCGATGGCCAGCATCTGCTGTTCACCGCCCGACAGGTGGCTGCCCAAGTGCCGCGCACGTTCCGACAAGCGCGGAAACAACGCGTAGACGCGTTCCAGCGTCCACGGTTGCGCGGCGCCTTGGCGGTTGTGGGCAGTGGCGATCAGGTTTTCGCGCACCGACAAGTTGGGAAAGATATGGCGGCCTTCGGGCACCAGACCAATGCCGCATTGCGCGACCTTATAGGCGGGCAGCCGGCTGATGTCGCGCCCGTCGAAGGTGATGATGCCTTGGGTGGCGCGGGTCAGCCCCATCACCGCTTTCACGGTGGTGGACTTGCCCATGCCGTTGCGGCCCAGCAAAGTCACGAATTCGCCGGGGCCGATATCCAGGTCGATGCCGAACAGCGCCTGGCTGGCGCCATAGTGCGCAGTCACGCCGCGTAGCGATAGCAGGGCGCTCATGCGGCGGTCTCCTGCGGGTGTGTTGCTTTGGCATTGGCGCTGACTCCGGCGCTGGCGCTGACTCTGGCTCTGGCTCCGCCGCTTCCCCGTTCACTGCCCAGATAGCATTCGCGCACCTGTGCGTTGTTGCGAATCTCGTCCGCCGTGCCGCACGCCAGCGCGCTGCCGTAGACCAGCACGGTGATGCGATCAGACAGCGCGAAGACGGCTTGCATATCGTGTTCCACCAGCAGAATCGTGTAGTGCCCGCGCAGTTGCAGCAGCAGGCGGGTCATGGCTTCGGATTCGTGCTGGCTCATGCCCGCCATCGGTTCGTCCAGCAACAGCAGCGACGGTTGGCAGGCCAGCACCATGGCCAGCTCCAGTTGCCGCAACTCACCATGTGCCAGCTCGCCCGCAGGGGTGTGGGCGCGGGCGGATAAGCCAGCAAGCGCCAGCGCATCGTGGGCGGGTTCGGTCAGCGCCGCGGTGGACAGCACGGGCGTCCAGAACCGAAAGCTGTGGCCGCGCCGCGCCTGCACCGCCATCACCACGTTTTCCAGCGCGGTGAAGGGCTTGAAGACCGAGGTGATCTGATACGAACGCGCCAGGCCGTGGCGCACGCGCTTTTCCACCAGCATGCGTGTGATGTCGCGGCCGTTGAGCAGCACGCGTCCGGCGTCGGGCCGTAGTTCCCCGCTGAGCTGGCCGATCAGCGTGGTCTTGCCTGCGCCGTTTGGTCCGATCACGGCATGCAGTTCGCCCGGCAGTACATTCAAAGACAGCTTGTCGGTGACGGTCAGGCCGCCATAGCGCTTGACCAGATTGTCGACTTGCAGCGCGGCGCTCATCGCGTTTCTCCTGATGGCGTGCGCAGTGGCGCGGCGCGCTTGCGCCACGGCGTGTCGCGCAAGTTTCCGTACACGCCCCGGCGCGATACCAGCACCACGCCCACGATCAGCAGGCCCATGATCAGCATCCAGTGGCCGGTCAAAAGCTTCAGGCCTTCTTCCAGCAGCAGGAACGTCAGCGCGCCGACGACCGGCCCGAACAGCGTGCCGATGCCGCCCAGCACCACCATCACAATCAGTTCGCCGGACGTCGTCCACGCCAGATAGGACGGCGACACGTACATCGTCAGGTTCGCCAGCAACACGCCGGCCACGCCGCAGATCATGGCTGATATCACGTAGGCCGCCAGCCGGTAGCGCAAGGTGGGAAAGCCCAGTGCGCGCATGCGCCGTTCATTGGCCTGGCAGCCGCGCAACGCCATGCCGAATGGCGCGTGGATCAGGCGATGCATCAGCCACAGCACGGCCAGCATGACGCCAAACGCCGCGTAGTACAGCGCAAGCGGCGTATCCAGGCGGAAGAGGCCGAAGTCGCTGCCGGCGAACAGTGACATGCCGTCGTCGCCGCCAAAGCCATCCAGCCCCGTCGCCAGAAAATAAAACATCTGCGCAAACGCCAGCGTGATCATGATGAAGGCAATGCCAGACGTGCGCATCACCACGTAGCCGCTGACAAGCCCAACGACGGCGCACGCGCCCAGCGCGCCCGCCAGATGCAGCCAGCCGCTTTCAATGCCGTAGTGCGACATCACGCCGACGGAATACGCGCCCAGCCCCAGGTACAACGCGTGGCCAAAGCTGACCATGCCGCCAAACCCCAGCAGCAGATTCAACGCCAGCGCCGCCACGCCGTAGACCAGCACGCGGCCGAATAGCGCCAGCAGAAAGGGTTCGCCCTGCCATTGCGCATAGGCGGGCACCAACGCCAGCAACAGCAACAGGGCGGTGGCGACGAGGGTGCGCGGAGAGAACTGAAGCATGGTGTTCTCCTTATCCGTGCTTGACGGGAAACAGGCCTTGCGGCCGCATGGCCAGCACCAGCGCCATCACCACGTAGATCAGCATCGACGCAATGGCCGGGCCTGCCGCGTTGGCGGCGGCGGGTGGCAAGGCGGCGCGCAGCAAGGTCGGCAGCAATGCGCGGCCCAGCGTGTCGATCAGCCCCACCATCAGCGCGGCCAGAAACGCGCCGCGCACCGAGCCGATGCCGCCGATGACGATCACCACCAAGGTCAGGATCAAAATGGGTTCGCCCATGCCCGTCTGGGCCGACAGGATGGGTCCTGCCATCAGCCCCGCCAAACCCGCCAGCACCGCGCCCAGCACGAACAGCAAGGTGTTCAGCCGCGCGATGTTCACGCCCAGCGCGCCCACCATCATGCGGTCGGTGGACCCGGCGCGAATCAGCATGCCCAGCCGCGTGCGGTGGATCAGCACATAGCAGCCGGCCGCCACCAGCAAGCCCACCACGATGATCAGGAAGCGGTACAGCGGATACGTGACGCCCAGGATGTCGATGGTGCCCGACAGCCAAGACGGCAGGCCCATGCTGATGGGCGCCGGGCCCCAGATGATGCGCGTGAGTTCGTTGAAGAACAGGATCAAGCCGAAGGTGGCCAGCACCTGGTCCAGGTGTTCGCGCGGATACAGGCGCGCCAGCGCGATGCGGTCCAGCAGCAGCCCCAGCGCCGCCATGCCCGCGATGACGGCGGCGGCAGCCAGCAGGAATGAGCCGGTGTGACGGAACACGGTGGCCGCGATGAACGCGCCCATCATGTAGAGCGAACCGTGCGCCAGGTTGATGAAGTTCATGATGCCGAACACCAGCGTCAGGCCGGCCGCCAGCAGGAAAAGCAGAATGCCAAGTTGCAGGCCGTTCAAGGTCTGCACTAGCAGCAGCGTCATCGACATGGCAATTACTTCATGACGCACTGGGCGGCGTACTGGTCCGAGACCTTGGCCAGGTCCGGAAAGATCGGGCCTTTGTTCACGAACGCCACCTTGCCATCCGCGCCCGCTTCGACGTCGGCGCGGAAGAAGCCGGCCACCGGGAAGTGATTGGGCTGATAGCGGAATTCGCCACGCACCGAGGGGAAGTCAGCGGCTTCCATCGCTTTGCGCAAGGCGTCTTTGTCGTCGGTCTTGCCGCCGGTTTTCTTCAGCGCCGAGCCGATCAGCTGCGCGGCATCGAACGATTGCGCGGCGTAGCTGGACGGCTCGCGGCCGTATTTCTGGCGGAACGCTGCGGCAAACGCCTTGTTGGCGGCGTTGTCCAGGTCAGGCGAATACGGCACGTTGGTGACGGCGCCCAGCGCATCCTTTTGCAGGGCGGGCAGCGTAGCGCCGTCGATGGTGTCCACCGACAGCAGCGGAATCTTGCCAAAGAGCCCGGCCTGGCGATACTGCTTGATGAAGTTCACGCCCATGCCGCCGGGAAAGAACACGTAGGCGGCGTCGGGCTTGGCGTCGGCCAACGCGGCCAGTTCCACCGAGTAGTCGGGCTGGTTGACCTGCGTGAACACTTCGTTGGCGATGTCGCCTTTATAGAAGCGTTTGAAGCCAGCCATGGCGTCTTTGCCAGCCTGGTAGTTGGGCGCCAGCAGATAGACTTTCTTGAAGCCCATCTGGTTGGCCATTTCACCGCTGCCTTCGTGGCGCTGCGTGTTGTTCCACGACGTTGAGAAGAAATACGGCGAACAGTCTTTGCCGGCCAGATTGGTGGGGCCGGCGTTCGAGCCCACCAGGAACACCCCGGCGCTGGTGACCGGGCGCACCACGGCAAGCATTACGTTGGAATACACCACGCCGGTGATGATCGGCACTTTGTCGCTTTGCACCAGCTTGCGCGCGGCCTGCACGCCCACTTCCGGTTTGAACTGATCGTCTTCCTTGATGACCTGCACCGGCACGCCGCCCAGCTTGCCGCCGCCTTGGTCCACGGCCAGCATGAAGCCATCCAGCTGGTCCTGGCCGAGCACGGAGCCGGGGCCGGTCAAGGTCGTCAACAGGCCGATCTTCACATCGGCCAAGGCAGTGGTCGATAGCGTCAAGCCCACAACCGCGGCGGCGGTCAGCATGGAGGTGCGTGTCATGATGGTTTCCCTTGAGTTGCCGTGTGTCACGGTCGTGGTGTGGTGCTGCGTTGCGTTGCGTTGTGCTGTGCTGCGCCGTCGTGCGTGACGTGTTACGCGTTCAGGCCGAAGAACGTCATCGTGTTGCGGAACAGAATCTTCTGCTGCACGCCCGGCACCAGCTCGGCATGCGTGACCAGGCGGCCGACTTCCTGCTCGCCTAGCGGGTAGGGGTAGTCGGAGCCGAGCAGCACGCGGTCTTCGCCCATGACGTCGATCAAGAGGCGGAGCGCGTGCGGGTCGAAGACGGCGCTGTCGGTGTAGAAGCGGTCGGTGTAGGACGAGGGCAGTTGCGGGCAATCTTCACGGACGATGTCGCGATGCCGCC
This sequence comes from Achromobacter sp. 01N37, assembly GCF_056399725.1. Lineage (NCBI taxonomy): Bacteria > Pseudomonadati > Pseudomonadota > Betaproteobacteria > Burkholderiales > Alcaligenaceae > Achromobacter > Achromobacter sp. 01N37. The sequence continues at coordinate 1,970 of NZ_JBFTRX010000006.1, read as the reverse complement.
AGGCGTTGTCGACGCGGCCCAGCAGGAACGCGAAGCTGCCGCCGCCATGCGCGAAGCACAGCTTCAGGCTGCGGGGAATGCGTTCAAACGCGCCGGACAGAATCAACGACAGAATGCCCAGCTGCGTTTCGGCGGGCATGGCGACCAGCCACGGCAGCATCCATTTCTTCATGCGGCCGTCGGTCATCATGTCCCACGGATGGACGAGCACGGGGATGTTGTCGTGGGCGCAGTGGATCAGAAACTGCACGAGCGTGTCATCGTCGAGATCGCGTGGGCCGACGTGGTTGCCGATCTGCACGCCCAGGTGCCCTGCTGCGCGCGCACGCGTGGCTTCCTTGCAGGCCAGGTCCAGGTCTTGCAGCGGCACTTGCGCCAGCGCTTTCAAGCGCGTCGGCGCATGCGCGCAGTGTTCCAGCGCCAGGTCATTCATGCGCGCCGCCCAGTCAGCCGCGGCCTGCGCGGGGTAGGTGTAGCCGAACATGATGGGCGTGGCGCACAGGATCTGTAGGTCGACGCCGTGGCGGTCCATCTGTTCGATGCGCAGCGCCGGGTCCCACAAGGTGGCGTCAACGGGGCGGAACGGCCGGTCGCCCGCCATGATCTGGCCGGTGGAACCGTCGCCATCGGGGCGCAGCCAGGGCGCGTTGACGGGATCAAGCGCCGCCGCTTCCTGCCGCGTGATGGGCGGAAAGAAGTGGGCATGCATGTCGATTTTCTGAATCATGGGAACGGCTTCGCTGGGTGGTGGCGTTAGGCGGGTGTGGCGTGTTGGGTGGGGTGGGGCTGCTGTGTGTGGCCTTTGCCGGGGTGGACTTCACCGCAGCCGGGGCAGGTGCGTTGTTCGGTGCTGGCGTAGAAGGCCTGGAACAGCGGCGGCAGGTCGGTGACGATGCTCTTTAGCTGCACTTCGACGCGATGCACGAGGTGGCCGCAATGTGGGCAATACCATTCGAAGCCGTCAAGCATTCCCAAGGGGCGCTGACGTTCGATGACGAGACAGGCGCTGTCGGCTTCGGGGCGTTGCGGGGAATGGCGGACGTGTGGCGGCAAGAGGAAGATGTCGCCTTCTTTGAGGTCGACACGTTCGGGTTTGCCGTCGACCCAGAGCGATAGCCAGGCGTTGCCTTTGATCTGATAGAAGAATTCTTCCAGCGGGTCGTCGTGATAGTCGGTGCGATGGTTCGGGCCGCCCACGACGGTGACGATGAAGTCGGCGTCTTGCCAGATCTGCTGGTTGCCAACCGGTGGCTTGAGAAGATGAGCGTGGTCTTGAATCCAGCGCTGGAAATTCAATGGCGGGCCGTAGGCGGGCATGTTGCTCTCCGGGTGGGGGATATGGGGAGTCTAGGGGGCGGGGCGAGTTGGGGGTAATAGAAATTGTCGGGGTGGGTATTCTGGTTTTCTATTGCGGGTTTTCCTTGATGGGAATGGGTTGGGGTCTTGAGGTGGGATGGGGTTGGAGTGGGGGCTTTAGGCGTTTTGTGTGGTGGGGTTGGATTTGGGTTCTTTAGGCGTTGTGTGCCGTGGGGGTGGATTTGGTTCTTTAGGCGCACTGTGCGTTGGGGGCCTGGGGTGCGCGGGTCAACGATTGCGGTCCGGAGCCTTCGCTCCGGACTGCCCCGTCGTCATCTTCGTTGCGGCCTGCGGCCGCTGCCTTCAGATTCCCTCGGGCGCATCGACTCCCCGCGCACCCCAGGCCCCCAACGCACAGTGCTCCGCCAGCGGCAATTTCACGGTCGCGGGGCAGAGTCGTGTGCTTAGGGTTCTTGCCGCCAGTGGGGTGTGGGGGAAGATCTTGCGGGGCTTGCCCCAGGCCGGCTGTGGTGGTCAAGTTTTAGTGGACACGTCGATAGGTGTTTTTTGGACGCTGGCTGGCTTCATAGGCAGCCGGCGTCAGATAGCCCAGCGTAGAGTGCAGCCGCCGGGTGTTGTAGAAGTTCTCGATATAGTCCTGGATGTCACGCTGT